>CAWJDN010000126.1:0-20359 GCA_963840985.1 uncultured Acidobacteriaceae bacterium | reverse complement strand
CTAGAATATACCCCGTGGAAGAGTATTACCTTCGCCGAAATAAGAGAGTGCAGGCCATCATTGCGGAGTACAGTTTCGACGAATTATGGAACTGCCTACCGGAGAGAAACCATGCCAAAATCCCAGCGCACATAATTCCGCACAACCCCTAGAAACTAGCCTGATCTTGGTAACGAGTTAAGGGCATTAGAGCCTTCCCTGCCGCAAACGTCCTGGCGGTCATCCTGACACTCACCTACTCGCATCGGGTACAGCCTTCGCCGTCCGGGGGGAGGCAATGCTGCTATTAGGAGCGAACCTGTTCCGGTACGTCCTTGACGATGGCTGCCTGTAGACTCTATCAGTAGCTTCGATAAGTGGCTCAAGGACACGTTCCTTGCTCGTGGGGGTAGATCTGCCGGGAAACGGCGCCGCAGGCGCGGGAAGAAGTGCGCCGACAGACCGTATGAGGAATTACGAAGATAAGCGGTCAATATAGAGTATCTTAAAAAGGTCTCATCGGGCGTCTGAGCTCTGCCGGAAGTGGTCGAGGCGGCGATGAGACTACTGGAGAAAGAATCTGCTAGGTCGATGAACCAGCGCGGCGAGGCACTTAGAGCAGAAAGAAACCCTGAAAGAGACATATCCGGTAGAGGATGCAAAGAGGTTAAAGCATATCTCCGATGGGTTGCAGAGAAGGCGGAGCTTGCCGATCTGGACGACTATGTAGGCGCATCTTAATTGTGATTCTGGCCATTCACGAACTTCAGGAGATACCGAGCATGATTCATTCTCAGGAATCTTGGCTCTAAGATGTGCGGCGTCTATGCCCTTCAATTTACTACAGCATCGGCATATAGACCGCGCAATTGCTTACAAAGAATATTCATATAGACCGCAAACGCCTACCCGAGTTCACCTTAATTTACAGTTAAATGCCTGCAAGGATGATGCAGCGCAGCAACTTAATTCTCGGCGGATATCCGGGCAGAGAGTCTTCAGCAGAATGATCTCCGACCTGCCCCAAACGATTAATGAAACCGCCATGGTGGCAACGCTCGGCCAGGCGAAGGCTATCATGCGGTTGCGTAATCCTGGCGGGTGAACATGAGTGATCTCCCAGGCGAGCACGCGCTTGAGCGTGGGGAAAAAACGCACAACTAGATCTACTATTCGCATGAGGAGCGTCGACGCGCCGATGCCAACCACGCCCCAACGAAAGACTACCGTGGCCGCGATTGCGCTAAGGTAGATGAGCATTGAAACAACAGAGGCGGGCAGATTCGTCGACAAATCTTCCGTGGCCATATTGGCCTGCGCCGAGATGGAGTTGACCATCGAAGGCCAAATACTAAGCACGAGCAGAGCCGCGGCCAATTTGTAATCGGGATTGGCATCGCCCAACACCCAGTAGAGAAAGCCGCCTGTGGCAAGCGTGGCCAAGCCGGTCTGTAAGAGCAGTGTGCGCAGAAAGATGTACCGCGCGATGCCTAGGTCGCCGATGCCGATAAACTCGGCCATATATTTTCGCGTGGTGGCTGGAATGCCGAACCCGCCCAGACTGCTAACCAGCGTGGCAATATAGTTGACATATACGATGTAGCCGTTCTTTTCAGGTCCCAGATAGCGGTTAATGGCAATTGAGGAGACCAGCAAAACGACGGCGTTGACGATGGTTTCAGTGCCGAACCAGCCGGAGTTTTTAGCTATTGTCTTTGTGTTGGACATAGATTCCCAGCTGTATTTCCGATGAAAACTCGTACGTATTAGTTGTGACTCCGCTAACGGCCCTCAGACGCAGTCGGCAGCGCTCCGCGCGCTGCCGACCGGCCTGAGAACATCATTGTTGTCTAGCCCAATCCTTGCAAGGCTGTCTGCGCGTCCTTAGCCGCCTGTGAACCCGGCGCCAGCGAAATGGCTTTTTTCAGATGAGTCGCAGCGTTGCTTTTGTCGCCTTGCTTGGCGTACACCATCCCCAGATGATACTGGGTTGTGGCGTTGTTAGGAGCGGCTTTGATGGCTTCTTCCAAAAGATCGCGGGCGAAACCGTAGGTTCCCTTGGAGTAGTAGGCCCACGCCAGGGTGTCAGCGGTGCTGGGTGAATTTGGCATGCTACGGCGAGCCGTCTGCGCCAGTGACAAGGCTACATCGACGTTGCCTCCGTTCATAAGCATTCTGTAGGCAAGATTGTTGGCGGCGATAGGCTGCGCGGGCTGAATGGCAAGCGCCTTCCTGTAGTATTCGTCGGCTTTGCTGCCATTTCCGCGCGACTCCTCCAGAGTTCCAAGAATAGCAAGAGCGCCGGCATTGCCGGGATGAGCCTGCGACCATTTCTCCCAGGCGCCGATAGCATTTGCCGCCTGGCCGCGCTGCACCTGGAGCTGAGCGTAGATGGCAACCGCCTCGCCGTCATCGGGATTTATATCCATGGCTTTCTGAGCTGAAGCGGTGGCCTGGTCCAGGTTCTTGTTTTGCATCTGCAACTGAGCCAGCAGGTCATAGAAGCCGCTGTTTTTGGGGGACTTTGCGATTTGTGCGTTGATACGTTCCAGGGCCTGAGCCGGTTGTTTTCTGTAGAGGTCGTAACCGACCAGCCCGCGTAAAGCACCCAGCGAATTGGGGTCGTACTTTAATGCCGTCTCCATCTGCGCTGCTCCTTCCGGATAGCGTTTTTGCGAGAAGCGAAGCTCGCCCAACATGAGATAAGCCTGCGCGCTTTGCGGGGCGTTGGTAATTGCGGTCTTCAGATCAGCCTCGGCCTTATCCGTCTCCGCTTTCGTGTTGCGAGATAATTCGGCGATGGCTTGCCATAGATAACCGCCGGGGAAGCGAGGAGCGACGGCAATTGTCTTTTCCGCCACATCGGAGAGCAAACTCATATCGCCACGCAGAGTTGCAATGTGCGCAAGTTCCTCCTGTGCCTCCAAGTAACGCGGATTTATTTGCGCCGCAGTACGGAAGCTCTTCTCCGCGAGATCGCTATCGCCTTTGGCCAGCGCGGCCTTGCCCAACCAGAAAAGAATGAAAGCGTCCTTAGGGGCATTTTTAGCCGCATCCTGAAGGGCATTGACCGCGTCTGTCAACTTGCCATTGTTGAGCAGCACAATTCCGTTGAGCACGGCTACCTGGGGATCCTTGCTGTTCTTCTTCATCATCTCGGAGATTACGGTCTGGGCGGTCGCATAATCCCTGACCTGAAGAAGAATGCGGACGTATCCCTCCTGCACTGAGAGGTTCTTGGGATACTTTTTAGCAAGGCTTGCAAACTCCACTCTGGCCTTGTCAATCTGCCCAGAGCCGGCGTAGTAGTCCGCCAGCATCCGCACACCCAGCGGGCTGTCCGGAAGATCGTTCGAAGCCTGACGTAGCGTTTCCTCGGCCTTAGGCTGATCTCCCTGTTTGAGGTAGATCTGAGCCAGGCTTTCCCGGGCAGTCAAGTTTTTGGGGTCGGTGGCGATGGCGTTCTTGCATGTCTGTTCGGCATCCGGCCAGCGGCTGTTCTTTGCATAGAAAGCGGCAAGAAGCAGCTTGGCATTTACCGATTTCGGATCGAGTTCGACGGCCTTCTTCAACTCGTCCTCAACCGAAGCGCTCTGTGACACGTCACCCACTTCGAGCAAGGCGAGAGTTTCATGAAGCGCCGCTTCGTTGGGAGCGAGTTCAAGCGCGCGACGTATCTCGGTAAGAGCCAGCTCCTTCTGTCCCCGTCTGGCCGCAACACGGGAAAGCAGGGCGTGGGCATCGGCGTTATCCGGCTGCGCTGCCAGGACAGCGTCCGCCTGCGCCTGGGCATCGTCGGGCTTGCCACCGGCGAGGAGCATGTTTCCCAGATCGATCCTCGCCTTGTAGTTTGCCGGTTGCAGATTGACGGTGCGCAGGAGTTCGCTGTAAGCGGCGCTCAAGGCGCCCATGTGGAGATAAGTCTGCGCCAGGGCATAATGCGCGTCGGCGAAGTTTTTGTCGATCTTCAATGCGTTGGCAAACTGGATGGCGGCTTCCCTGTCCTTGCCCTGGGCGCTATACTTCTGTCCGCTCTCCAGATATTTCTGTTTTCGCACGTTTGGATCGCGGAAGCACCCAGTCAATAGAGTGAGCGATAGAAAGAGCGCAAATATCCCCAGAGCCGCGTAACGAATCCGCGGACTCCGCCTGCCATCGCGGCCGAGTTGAAATGTAATGACTCTGCTTTCCACTTTCTCCCATCCTTTCAATCTGACTCACAAATGGCTACAACATAAAGCCATTAGCGAACAGCGTTGCATTTCCCTGCTTCCTGCAAAGCGCTTAGTCAGGGATAAATCGCGGCAGCAAGGGCGCAAGCTGCATGGTAAATTTCTCGGCGCGAATTCTTGCGGCCGTAGTGTCTTCGCTGGAAGGGATCGGCGTGATAACCCGGACCAGCGCTCCGTCCGTGCGATTCGTTCGTATTGCATCAACAACCATGCAAATCTTCGCCATGTACTCATTTGCCACGCTACGCCCATGTGCCTGATACCAGTAGATGACGAACTGCTTTGCCGCGCCCTGGGCAATAATGTACTCGCCCACCCGATGCGGTTTGCCATTCACATCGGTTAAATCGACAGAGGTTGACGACTCGAAGACCCAGCCGGCCCCAGGCAGGCAATGTTTTGGAGAATGGATGGTCTGGCCGGTTCTCTGCGTGGGGAAATAGGCTATAAACAGGCCGATTGGATACGGCTGATCGCCCTGAGTATAGACACGCGCGAGGACATCTCCTGCCCCGAGTACATCGAGCGTATCCCGGTCAACTTGCTGGTTGGATCCCACCCATCCTGCAATGTTAAATGGTAATTGCGACAAAGGCTCGCTGGGCGGATTTCGATCAACAGCGGGTCGCATATACAGCAAAAGCCCGGTAGCAGCCAGCAGCAGGACCACTGTCAAGAAACGAAAGTTCTTCATATCTGCCGCCTTTTTGCCGGGAATAGACACATCACGCGATGGACAGTATACAGGCAAACAAGCGACACCAAGAAGATGACCCAGCCGGAAAACTCATGAAAAAAGCCCAAGGCCTTGTCCGGGTCCCAGTATTGGACACACAACCCGGTGCCGAGGATGCGCACCGCATTGGCCGCTATCGCGATGGGAATGCTGGCCAGTACGAGTGCTACCCGCCGCCAGTTGGACTTTTCCAGAAAGTATCCATAAAAAACGGCTAGCGTAAACAGACTCATCAGGGAGCGGATGCCACTGCAGGCCTCAGCCACCTCCAGCTTCATCAGGGGAAGCTCGATGACGTTTCCCTCGCGCAGAACCGGTACACCAAATAAAGGAAGCAAGGCACTGGCCAACTTTGAAGCCAGTATCTGTAGTGGGAAGGTTATCTGGTTGAAAACAATGGCCGGAATGGGGATGGCCAGCAACAGGACCAGCAGCGCGAAGCTCAACTCATTCAAGAACTGCCATCCGCCGAAGCAGAGCACCAGTCCGGCCAGCAAAATGATCAGCGAAACTCTGGAGAGGAAGAGCTCGGAACCGTAGATTCCGAGGAGTAGAACGACCAGCCCCAGGACAATCACGGCAATTCCACTCCAGCTGGGAGCGATCTTAATGCCGCGAAGGATCTTTCTCTTTTCCCAAATCAAATAAGCCGAGAACAAGGGGACGAGAAAGCCGTGAGAGAAGTCAGGTGTTTGCCACCAGTCGATAACCAGTTTTACAAGTACCTGGTAATAAACCGCCGCGATCAGCAGGCAGATCACCGTTGCACCCACCGCAAATTGAGCGTGAGGAGTGCGCCAGCTCTCCGATGGAGCAGTTCGCGTCTGTGCGCCTTGAGCCATAGTCCCTTTCATCGAGCTAACTGATTCGTATTACTCAACATTAGCAATTGTCGAGCCAGAAGAGAAACGGATTGATTCAGATAAAAAACCCCATGAACTATCCATCACAAGGGAATTCTCTTTCCGGCGCTTATGGAAAATGGATTCCACTTTCCAGAACAATTAATGGTACACTGTTTCCCTGAGGGAGGAGTGAATCTGCCTTATCTTTGGTTAAGCATATGAACGCGCGTTTGATAATCGATTATCCACAAGGGAAGCCCATTCTCCGTTTTGCCTCCCCCTCAACTCTGGAACCAGAAGTGATAAAGATGAAGTGAACCCAGGTCCCCAAATGGCAACAATTGCAATGATCCAAAATGGGAAGCGGCATACGAAGCCAGCCCCCCCTACGGAAGCGCGGATTCAGCACGCGATTGACCGGATTGCAGAAAGCGACTGCCCTGTCCTGATACTGGGCGAACACGGATCCGGGAAACGCTCTGTTGCCGCACAAATTCACGCCCAGTCAAATCTGCCCCGCAACGCGTTCCAGGAGATTCGCTGTCTGGATGCTAATGCCATGGCCCTGCGGTCTGCTCTATCAGTCAAAGGAACGCTTTATCTGGCCGAAATAGCAGAGCTTAGCCTTCCACTGCAGGAGTTGCTCGTCAACATCTATTTTCGCTCAGAACAGGCGCAAACCTGCCGTCTGCTCTTTGGCTCGAGCCGTGACCTTGCGGAAGAAGTCAAGTCGTGGCGGCTGAGAGAGGATTTTTACTACATCATTTCGGCAGTTACTCTTCTGATTCCCCCTCTACGCTGCAGGAAACACGAGATTCTCTCCATCGCCGATCTGCTTATGACGCAGTACGCCAAACAGTTTGACCGCCCCAAGCCGATCCCCTGCAAGGAGCTAATCGGACATCTGATGGAACACACATGGCCCGGCAATCTGATGGAACTTCAGACCGCAATCAAGGCGGTTGTCGCCATCGAAGACCAGGCAATATCACTGGCGGCCATCAAGGCGGCGGCGGCGTCGGGAAAGTCGAATGGGATTCACAAACATCTATTACTTAAGGAGGCCACGAAGGCCTCATCCATACAGATTGAACGCCAGTTGATCTCTGAGGTTCTGGTTTCTACAGGCGGCAATCGAAAACGCGCCGCGGCCGACCTGGGAATCAGCTACAAGGCCCTGCTCTACAAACTCAAGCAGATGGAAACAGATAACCAATGCGTGATCTGCAAGACTGGAGTCGCACTATGAAAAGGGGAAGTCTTTTGATAGTGGTATTTTTTACGCTGGCGCTTTTAAGCTACGCCCAAGATAAAACGCCTGCCGCGCCAGACACCACCGCTCCAGCCGCAAAGGACACTACAACGCCGGCCACACAGGACACGGCCCAGCCGTCCGTGCCGTCAGTGCCTACGCTGGTTGTACCCGATAGCTATGTCATTGGCGCAACCGATGTTGTAATGGTGACGGTGTATAAAGAACCAACCCTGTCTAGCAGCATGCTTGTTCGTCCAGACGGCATGATCTCGTTGCCTCTTCTGGGTGATGTCAAGGCCGACGGCAAGACGCCACTACAGTTAGCGGACGACATAACAGTTAAGCTGAAGAAGTTCATACAGGATCCCAATGTCACCGTCACTCTGACCGCGATGAACAGCAAGAAAGTGTATATGATCGGCGAAATCGGCAAGATGGGTCCGATCGAGATGACTCCCGGCATGACCTTGCTTCAGGCTATCGCCTCTGCCGGCGGACTCACGCCGTACGCGAACGCGAAGAAAATTTACATACTTCGCACCGAAGGCGGAAAGCAACGGAAGATTTTCGTGCAATACAAGCAAGCATTGAGGGGCGACGGGTCACTCAATCTCCCTCTGATTCCGGGCGATACGATTGTAGTACCGTAAGGCAACCTGAATGAAACCAAGTATCACACTTATGGCGATACTATTTACTTTCAGCGCAGTGACAAGGGCGCAAGTTGCACCTGTGACGACGGGCCCTAATGGGCTGCCCACGGGTCCCACCGGGCTGGCGGTCAGCGGGACGCTGCGCTACAATTTGCGCTACTCGCAAACCGCGCAATTCTACGGTGGATCACAGGGCGACAGTCAGATGAGCGGCGTGACCGGGGAGGTGACGTACGCAAATGCCAATGCCACACGTCCATTCGCATTGACGTATTCCGGCGGCGATATGTGGACGATTTCCGGCACGGGCGTTGGAAGCGAGGCATATCAGCATCTATTGGTATCGCAAGGCATTGTCGGACGCTCCTGGGCATTCAATCTTAACGATAACGTGAGCTATATGCCGCAGGCGCCGACAACGGGATTTTCTGGGATCCCGGGCGTGGGCGGCCTTCCGGGCGCGCCGGGCACGCCGACCCAACCGATACTGACGCTCGACACACGTAGCGTCAACAACCAAACTGGCGCAACTTATTCGCACAGCCTTGACCACTCAACCAGCTTCAGCGTCAACGGTAGCTACGGAATTCTGCGCTTCCCTGACGGCAACGGCCTGGAGACCAATTCGTTGCAGGCAGGCCCACAGATTACCAGGCGGCTGAATGGTCGGAGTTCACTTACGAGCCAGTACGCATATTCTCGCTTCAGTTATCCGGGGTCCACGGTCTCCATGGGGACGCAATCCGCGACGGCTGGATACCAGCGCACATGGAGCCGGCGTCTCCAGACCAGCGTCTCAGCTGGGCCGCAATGGATCCAAAGTTCAGACAGCACAATTGTTCCTTCATCGTTGGATTGGACAGCGAATGCGAATGCCAGCTACGGTAGTAAATCAATGTCGGCCACACTGGGCTACTTCCATGGAACCATAGGAGGCGCGGGGATAACGACGCAGATCGGGGCACGCAACGACAACGTCAATGCAGGACTGACGTGGCAACAGGGGAAAAACCTATCTATCAGCTTTACGGGCGCATATATGCGCACCCGGGGATTGCAACAGCAACAGACTGGCGTGACCAACGGAGAGTATGGCGGAGTGGCGGCGACGCAGCGCTGGGGACGTTATATCATTGTATTTGCGAACTACACAGCGACTCACCAGTCGTCAAGCTCCACGCTTCCATCGAATGCCATCAGCGGGCTGTCGCAGGTGATTGGTTTCGGCATTGGCTACTCACCGCGGGAAATACACCTCAGGAAGTAACTTATTAAGGAGGATTATGCTCGGGCATCGCGAACTGACAGTGCAGGAATATGCGGAGATACTGAAGCGGCGATACCTGCTGATCTTGATTTGCGCAGCCCTCTTTTTGGCAGCTGGCATAATCATAAGCTATACTTTGCCCCCAGTATATATGTCGCAAACACTGGTGCTTATCGAGCAGCAGAAGGTTCCAGAGGACTATGTGAAGCCGGTGGTCAATGAAGATCTGGGCGCACGGCTGGCGTCGATGAGGGAACAGATACTGAGCCGCTCGCGCATTGAGCCGATCATCGAGCGATTCAACCTATATGCGGGCAACAAGGCGACTATGGACGACCGCGTCGATATGACGCGCAAGGCAATCGGGATCAACCCGATCCCTTCCGGACAATCTCCGCACGGCATGCCGGGCTTCTATATAACGTTTAAGGCGCGGGACGCGCGCACCGCGCAACAGGTGTGCGGCGAGATCACGTCGCTTTTTATCAGCGCAAATATCAGCGCGCGCGAGGAATCTGCCGAAGGCACGACCGATTTTCTAAAACAGCAACTCGGCGATTCAAAGAGAAATCTTGACGAACAGGACGCCAAGCTTGCCGACTTTGAGCGCAAGTATTTTGGCAAGCTCCCCGGGCAGGAAGCGTCGAATACAAACACTCTTCAAGCCCTCACAACTCAGCTTGAGGCTTCGACGCAGGCGGTGAGCCGCAGCCAGCAGAATATTGCCTTTCTGGAAACCATGATTGCCCAGCAAGCGCAAGAATCGCACACCGACCCGTCCTCGGGGACATCCGAGGACGCACTTCAAACACAACTCAAAGCCGCGCTTGCTCAGGAAAAGGATTTGGAGAGTCTCTACACGCCTAATCATCCGGATATAGTTGCGATCAAGCGAAGAATAGCCAATCTAAGGGCGGAGATAGCGCACGGCGCGGCCGAACCGGTGAAGGGAGATACATCAACCGCCAATCCAACAGACTCGCCGCAACTTCAGCAACTCAAGGCTCAACTTCGCGCGGAGCAGCAAACCATGTCCGCCACCAAAGAGCAACAGGCCCATCTAGAGCAGCAGGTTCGCAGCTACGAGGCGAAACTTGAGTCAAGTCCGATGATCGAGGAGGAGTATAAACAGATTACGCGCGACCATGATACCGCAGTGCAATTTTACAACACGCTGCTGACCAAGATGAATCAATCGTCCATGGCCACGGCTCTTGAGCATCGCCAGCAAGGCGAACAGTTTAGCGTGATGGATGCCGCTAATCTTCCGGAATCACCCACATTCCCGAACCATCTTGTATTTGCCGGAGGCGGTTTTGCATCCGGGTTGGCTCTAGGTCTGCTTCTTACAGCGTTTCTTGAGTATCGCGATAAATCCATGCGCAACGAGAGTGACGTATTTGCATTTACCAAACTTCCAACACTGGCGATTGTTTCCTATATTGCTGTTCTGGATCATCCCCATGCGGACAGCAAACAGGGTAAACTTTATTCTCGAATATTCAAACACTTTGAAAGCGCATCTGGATAGCCATGTACAAATCTTACTTCGGTCTTCGCGTTCTTCCTTTCGGAGCCAGTCCAGATCCGCGGTTTCTCTTCCTCAGGGCGCAGATCAGGGAGACGCTTGCTTGTCTGCAATATGGTATTGCAGCGCGCAAGGGCTTTGTAGTTTTATCGGGAGAAGTGGGGACGGGCAAGACAACGCTGCTTAAAGCCGCTCTTGACACCTTTACCACGGGGCGCATAGCGACGGCTTACGTTTTTAATCCGCGTCTGGATGTACTCGATTTTTTTGAATTTATACTTACAGACTTCGGCATTCCGCCAACGACACGGACCAAGTCAGCGATGCTTTTACAACTCAATGGCTGGCTTATTGAGCGCTATCACGCTCATCAGTTGTGCTCCATCGTGATTGATGAAGCCCAGAACCTCTCCTGGGAACTTCTCGAAGAGATACGATTGCTGACCAACCTAGAAACCTCATCCGAAAAGCTGGTGCAGATTATTCTATCCGGCCAACCCGAGCTGGAGGAAAAGCTGTATCATCCAAGCCTGCGCCAGCTACGTCAGCGTATTTCGTTGTGGTGCAGGACCTATCCGCTGACCGGCGAGGAGACTCAGGCCTACATCGAAGAGAGACTGCGCATTGCCGGGGCCACGGAGCAGGTGTTTTTACCTGAAGCTGCGGAGCTTGTATATCACTACTCAAATGGGATACCGCGCATCATTAATCTTCTTTGCGAGCATGCGTTGATCTTTGCTTACGCGGAGCAGGTCAACCCCATTCCAGCGCACATTGTTGAGTCGGTAGGCCTGGAACTTGATCTTGTTCAGCATCCTTTTACGATTTCTTTCTCGGCGATGCAAGCGTTAATGGGGCGTTCATTGCAGCCGACTATGCTCGATACCATCACGTCCATCGCTGACAGCGAGGACGCACTGAGAGAAAACGAAATATGAGCCGTATCTACGATGCCCTTCAAAGGGCGGATATTGAACAGAAGGCCGCGCAGAAGACGGACGCCTCAAGGCCTCCCGAGCCGACGTCAGTTCCCGGCGCCGACGCCCTGCCATCTATTAAGGCTGAGGTCAATACAGAGAAAATTACCCTATATCCATGGAAGCCATCCATGGCGTATTTCCCAACTTTAAGCGACCGTGGCGAGAGCATAGAGCAGTTCCGCGGCTTACGGTCACAACTCTACCAATTTCGTGATCAGGCACAGCTCAAGACAATTCTTATAAGCAGCGGTGTTCCCGCGGAAGGCAAGACCTTTGTTGTGGCGAATCTAGCAATCAGTCTGGCGCGCAACAGAAACAACAAGGTGCTGCTCATCGACGGCGACCTGCGCCGTCCCTCGCTCCACGCAGTCCTTGGCGCTCCTAATATTCCCGGACTCACTGAGTACCTTGCGGCTACCGCGGAGCCTAACGACATCATGCAGCGCCATCAGAATCCCAGCCTCGTTGATGCCGGCATGGCGCGCAGCATTTCGAATCTAACCTTCATCCCCGCCGGCACGGGCGGCGATAACTCCTCCGAGCTGGTCGCCAATCGCCGCATTGAAGAGCTGATAGCCATCCTCGCGCCTCACTTCGACTGGATTCTGATTGATTCCCCACCGGTCCTGGCGTTTGCGGACGCAATCGATCTGGCCCGTGCCGCCGATGCAGTTTTGCTTGTTGCCCGCGGATCCAGTACGCCTTACGATGTCGCGCAGCGTGCGCAGGCGGCTTTCAGCAGTTCGCGGATTCTCGGATTTGTGCTGAACGCTGTTAAAGATGTTCCTCCCAATGCCTCTTACTCTTACTACTACTACGGCACGAAGGAAGCCGGAGGCGAAAAACCGGGACGAGGACGAAAGCATAAGGGACGGCAGGGATGACTAGACTTTTCAATGTCTACTATTCAACGCGAACTCTAGTATGTCTTCTTTGCGAAGTAATTATTGCGAGCGGATCATTTTTGCTGGCCACGATATTGTTCGCGGGGCCAGATTGGCGCCTTGTTCTGATCTATGAAAACGGATTGCTGAAGATCGCCGGAATCACTATATTTACCCTGCTTCTCACTTATTATTTTGATCTGTACGGGCCGAGGCGCATTTCAGAGAGCTGGGAGATTTATTTTCGCCTGTTGCTCGTTCTCAGCGTGCTATCTTTTGTTCTTGCTGGCCTTATCTATTTTTTCCCAGAACTGGACATCGGTCCGTATGTTTTTCTTGTTGGTGCTGCCTTTCTTGCGGTTCTTCTTGTCCTCTGGCGCTGGGCCTACGAGCGGATCATCGGCCTTCCCATGTTCAGCGAGCGGGTTTATGTGCTGGGTAGCGGCCCGCGAGCGCATGCTGTCGTCGAGCTCCTGCGATCCAGCCGAGATGCCGGCATGAAAGTCGTCGGCTGGAAAGACGAAAGCATAACCCATGGACGGCTGGAGCATTTCTCCGCGGACCTACGAACCTTTTGCAGCCCAAAGCCCGGTATTGATCGCGTCATTGTCGCCATGCAGGACCGCCGCGATGCGATGCCCGTTCGAGAACTGCTTGACCTCCGTCTCCGCGGTGTCATCATTGAGAACTTCAGCGCGCTGCTGGAGCGGCTTTCAGGTAAATTACAGCTGGACGGACTCAATCCAAGCACCATCATCTTTACAGAAGGCTTTCGGATGAACGCGACACAGCAGCTTTTCCGACGCCTGCTTTCCTTTGCGGTCTCTTTCATCGCGTTGCTGATTTGCCTTACGTTTCTGCCTCTGATTATTCTTGCTGTGCGCCTCTCTTCACCGGGTCCTATTCTATTCAGCCAGACGCGAGTAGGTCAGCGCGGACGCTTGTTTACGGCATATAAGTTTCGAACTATGAAGGAGAACGCCGAAGCGGATGGAGCCGTATGGGCAACCAAGGACGATCCGCGCGTTACCGCGATTGGCAGGTTTCTGCGAAGCACGAGGATTGACGAGATTCCGCAGCTCTGGAACGTGCTTCGCGGAGAGATGGCATTTGTAGGCCCCCGTCCGGAGCGACCGGAATTCGTGCAGTGGCTTAGCAAGGAGATTCCGTTCTACGAGCTGCGGCACATGATTCGTCCTGGGATTACGGGTTGGGCGCAGGTGCGCTACCGGTACGGCGCCAGCCTGGAAGAAACCAAGCATAAGCTGGAATACGATCTCTACTACATTAAGCATCAGTCGATTGGTCTTGATTTGCTCATCATGTTTGAGACCATTAAAACCATCATTCTGCGCAGGGGCTCCCAGTGAGAATCATCTTCTGGCTGTCGCTGGCGGGCATTCTCTACACTTACGCGGGATACCCGATAGTGATGTGGATGCTTTCGCGGCTGTGGCCGCGGCCCTGGACAGTCAGCCCGATCTCTCCCAGCGTGAGTGTTGTGATGGCGGTGCATAACGGCGAAGCCCTGCTCCCGCTTAAAATCGAGCATCTGCTTGGCCTCGATTACCACAACATCAATGAGATCATCATAGTTTCTGACGGCTCGACCGATGGCACAGCGGAATTGCTGGCTCACGAGCACCATCCGCGCGTCATACCGATCATTTTAGACGAGCACTGCGGCAAGGCGGTTGCCGTCAACGCAGGCATGGCGAAGGCAACCGGAGATGTGATTCTCTTCGTCGACATCCGGCCGGAGATCGCTGCGGGCGCTATTCAGCAACTGGTAAGCAATTTCGCCGATCCGAAGGTTGGCTGCGTTGCCGGTGAACTGATTCTTCGCCAGGAATGCCATGACAACGCCTCCGCAGCTGTCGGTGGGATGTATTGGCGCTATGAAAAGTGGATCAGAACATGCGAGTCTATCTGCGGTTCACCGGTAGGCGTTTATGGCGGCTTCTATGCGATACGCCGCGAACTCGCAATACCGCAACCAGCCGGAATGATTCTGGATGACATGTTTCAGCCTCTTTCTATAATCCGCCAGGGCTACCGGTCAGTCCTGGATGTGCACGCTTACGTCTACGACACTTGGCCAACGAAAATAGAAGAGGAGTTCCAACGCAAGGTGCGCACGCTGGCAGGAAACTTCCAACTTTTTCGACTTGCGCCATGGACGCTAACCCCGCGGAATCCAGTTCTCTTTCAGCTTGTATCGCATAAGGTGATGCGACTCGTAGTGCCTTATCTGATGATTCTGCTGTTGATCTCCACATTGGCTCTTTGGAGCAGATCTCCGCTCTACGCGGCATTCGCCGTTTTTCAGATTTTCGGATGGCTTATCGCGATTGCCGGCCTGCGATACAGGATTCCCGTGCTGCATCGCATCGCGGCTCCGGCCAGCGCGTTGTTAATGCTCAAAGCAGCAGCTGTTGCCGGGCTGTACCGTTTTCTCTTTACACGCGGCCCGCTTTGGAAAATATGGACGCCACAAAAGCAAGAAGCGACGGTTGCGACTGTTGAAACAGCGAACATCGAGCCCCATTAACCCTTTACACCTGCTGCAGGAAAGGTGGGTGTAGAATTCTTTTGTAGGATACCTTGAGAGAGAGGAGCATAAGGCCGCCATGAAGATCATGAAATCGATGGTCATTTTTACGTTAGGAGCCATGCTGGGATTCGGAGTTGCAGTGACGGCATATAAACTCCACATCAACCGTACCAACTTCACCCAAAAATTCGCCGAGAAAGCCCTTCATCTGAAGGACCACATGGCCTTTGCGCTGGACAGAGCGTTCAGCAGCAGCAAGGTTAGGGCAGCGAGGGCGGAGCACGTTGTCGCGCCAGCGGCCTACTTTCCTCCTGGCTCCATCTGGACTCAGGATATAAGTCACGCACCACTAGATCCCCAGTCCGCAGAGATAATCAAATGGCTGGCGGAGGCGGGCGGTTGGGGAAACAACAATAAGATGCAAATCGATTTCGGCATGCGGGTGTTACAGGCGGATGCTTCTACTAAGCAGGTTCCCTTTCGCAAAGCTCCGGGGTTTATGGCCGCGGATTCCGACAATATAACAACGATTCCTCTTCCTGCCGGAAGCGGCATGGAGTCATGCGATGGCGACTGCCAGCTCATTGTAGTTGATCGCAGCCACGGCAAACTCTACGAAACCTACGCGACCCATGTTGCAGAAAATGCCGTTACAGCACAATTTGCCGCGGTATGGGACCTCAACCGTGTCTATCCACCGTCAGGACGCGGAGACCAATGCACCAGCGCCGACGCCGCCGGCTTCCCGATTGCTCCACTGCTTTTCAACGCCGACGAGATAGCCACAGGAAGCATCAACCACGCCATCCGCTTTATCCTCCCAAATCCACGGATTCGCGCACACGTCTTTGTGCATCCTGCTACGCACGCCGGAGCTCCTCGCGGGCCGGTTCCCGCTCCACCGATGGGCGCCCGCTTCCGCCTGAAAGCCTCGTATGACGTATCGCAACTGATGCCGGAGGCACAGGTCGTTGCGCGAGCCATGCAAAAATACGGCATGTTTTTGTCGGACGGCGGCAATATTGCCCTCACCGCACAGAGCGACAAGGACACAAAAGCAAAGTACGCAGACCTGGACTTCGATTCCCATTCTTTATTTGGTCTGAAGGTAACAGACTTTGAAGTCGTCGATATGGGAACTCCAATCCATCTTACCTATGAATGTAAGCGTAATCCGTAACGGACTGTCCCATGCTATGTGAGACTAAGCACAAAGGGAAATCTGCGCATTGAGAAACTCTTCCATCGGTCAAATCCGAGGTACGAAAAGATGACTTTGGAACTAAGCATTGTGATGCCTTGCCTTAACGAGGCAGAGACTCTCGCTAACTGTATCAAGAAAGCTCAGAGTTATCTTCTCCGGTCGGGGATAAGCGGCGAAATTGTCATCGGAGATAACGGTTCGACGGATGGTTCACAAGAGATTGCAACAAGTCTCGGCGCCCATGTGATTTCAGTCCCGATTCGCGGTTACGGAGCGGCGCTGTATGGGGCGATCACAGCGGCGCACGGGCGCTATTGCATCATGGGCGACTCTGATGACAGTTATGACTTCGCGAACCTCGATGCCTTTGTCGAGAAGCTGCGCCAAGGATATGACGTGGTGATGGGAAACCGCTTTCAGGGCGGCATCCGGACAGGCGCGATGCCATGGAAGAATCGTTACATCGGGAACCCGATTCTCTCTACCATTGGAAAAATTTTCTTTCGCGCGGGAGTGGGAGATTTTCATTGCGGTTTGCGCGGCTTCTCGAAGAGCGCCTTTCAACAGATGGATTTAAGAACCACGGGAATGGAATTCGCGTCGGAGATGGTGATCAAGGCCAGGCTTTTGGGACTGAAGATGACCGAGGTGCCCACAGTTCTCAGTCCCGATGGGCGCTCGCGCCCGCCGCACCTGCTGCCTTACCGCGATGGGTGGCGGCATCTGCGCTTCATGCTGCTGCATAGCCCGCGCTGGCTCTTCCTTTATCCCGGAACATTATTGATCTTACTAGGGCTGGCCGGATGCGCCTGGCTGCTGCCGGGGCCGCGGTTTGTCGGTAGCATCGGGTTCGACGTGCATACGCTTTTGTATGCGTTTGTCTCTGTGCTCCTGGGCTTTCAACTGGTTGCCTTTGCTGTGTTTACTAAGGTCTTTGCCATCTCCGAAGGACTGTTGCCCGAAGATCCGCGCCTGACTCGCGCCTTTCGCTACATCACGCTGGAAACAGGCCTGGCTGCCGGCGGATTGCTGGTTGCGCTTGGGATTTGCGGATCGATCTTTGCCGTTACCGGATGGGCGAAAGAGAGTTTCGGAACCTTGGACGCGCGGCATATGCTGCGCATCGTCATGCCTGCGGTTTTCTCTTTAACCTTGGGTGTTCAGATTATCTGCAGCAGTTTCTTCCTGAGCATCCTCGGGCTACGGCGGCGTTCTAGCGAACTGCATTAAGGAGGAGTGGTGCAATCGCTGACTCATTTGACTATGAATGATAGTACTGTAATCCCTTCCAACAGCAACTACAGCAAGCGCAATATACAGCGGTCATATATGCGAACCCTGCTCGTGCTGTTAGTTGTGGGTCTGGCAGCCCGTATTGCAATAACGAATCATGGAGGGTGGGCCACGCCACCCGTGCCAGGCTCGGATTCAAATGAATACGATTCATATGCATGGAATCTAGCCCAAGGACACGGGTATAGCGGAATCAGCCCTGACGTGAAGAAGCCTGACGGGCAATTGCTGGAGCATCCGACAGCTTATCGCTCTCCAGGAACATCGGTTTTATGGGCGGGTCTGTATTGGTTCTTTGGTCATCGGTACGGCGTTGTGAGGTTTTTCCATTGTGTTCTGGACACGCTGACTATCCTGCTTATCTTCCAAATAGGGCGTAAATGTTTTAGCAATACGGTCGCGCTACTGGCGGCTGCAATCTACGCTGCATGGCCGACAGCACTGCTGTACTCTAGTCAATTGGTGTCTGAACCGCTGTTCACTTTTTTATTTTGCTGCTTTATATTGATCTCCCTGCAATTTGCGGAACGTGCGAGCTGGCCACGTTCAATTGCAGCCGGCGTACTTCTCGGTCTCGCCATGCTGACGCGAGGAAACGCGGTGTTGATGGTTGTGCTACTTATCCCGTGGTCGATATGGCAATTTCGGAGGACACCGCGACTGGTAGTCCGCAGCTTAGCCATTTCACTTGTAGCCTTGGTCATGCTTGTGCCTTGGACGATTCGCAACTATGAGATATTTCACTCATTTATTCCCTTCCAAACCGGGGGTGGAGATGTTTTGCTCGGCAGTTACAACCGAGTAATAGCATCTAACCCGCTCTACTATGGCTACTATGTATGGCCGGATTCCGAGCTTCCGGAGTTCCGTGAACAGATTACTGCACCGAACAATGAAGTGATTCGCGATCATGTCGAAACACAGTTGGCTATACAGTGGGCGCGTAACCATCCTGAGACCTGGTGCTATCTCGTTGAATCGCGGTTTCGTCGCTCGTTAACCCCATTTCTTCAACAGAAAAGCCCCATGCTTTACCGGGTTGGCACGCTGGTGTCGTGGGGACCAATTTTGATTCTCTTCGGTCTTGGATTCTTTCCCAGCGCAATATATTTCATAAGGACAAACAATCCGGGCTGGCTCCTTCATTTGGGAGTGTTCCACTTTGTTTTAATCTCGATAATTTTCTTCGGATTCTCGCGATACCGTTTCCCGGTCGAAGGTCTGTGCATTATTCTGGCGTGCGCAACTCTTGTTTGGATTTATGAGCACATCAGTAGACGCAAATGGTTGCGAGCAAGCACTTAGTCGTGAACCACATTTCAAGACTATGCACATTGCATGGACAGTATCGCTGCACTCAACCCTTCGCTGCACGGCGGCTGCGCGGAGTGTTCCGATAAAGGTCCATGTAGGCATCGGCCATAGCCTGCAAAGTGAATCGCGAGTGAAAAGCATCCTTCGCATTCGTCGAGAATTGCGCCCGTTCCGCATCGCCGGCCGCCAGCCGCAGAATTGCCGCGGCCATCTCCGTGGGATCTGTAGCGGATACGGTAATTCCCGCCTGCGCAAGACGAACTATTTCCGCCATCCCTCCCACATTCGTCACGATTGCGGGTAACCCAACGGAGAACGCCTGTAATAGAGAAATGGGTAACCCCTCCGACTTCGATGACATGATGAAGGCATCGGCAGCGGAAAAATACGGAGCCACGTCAAGCTGTTGCCCCCAGAATGTCACTTGAGAGGCAATGCCCAACTCAGTGGCCAAGCTTTCTAATTTCTTGCGTTCGCTTCCATCACCCACCATCCAAAGCCTTAAACCCGGCATGGATGAAAGCGCATCTCGAAAGGCGTTCAGCAATAGTGAGTGGTTCTTTACGGGTTCTAGCCTGCCAACATAAAGCAGAGTGAATCCGGTCTTCGGCGGCCATTGTTGTTGTGCCACACGTTGGAGCGGGACAGTGCCGTTGTAAACGCGCACAATCTTTCTCGCCGGAATGCTGTGAATGCTCTTCAGGTTGCTGGTGGTTGCATCGCAGATGCCGGCAATCCAGTCGCAACAGGTTGCTGCCAGAGCATATTTAAGCTCTACAACCAATCTGCGCGGCTGAGCGACAAGGCTGTGCCGAGTTGAAATAATGCCAGGCACACCAGCCATCCGTGCAGGTATGGCGGCATACACAGTTGGCGTCGGGTTATGAAGATGGACCACATCGGGTTGTAACTCTTTAAAGATGCGAAAGAAATTCCGTGCGGCATCTGGAAGGTGCCGGCCCACATTTGCCTGCACTGCGAAGCCCGCTGTTCTCATCTGTTCACCAAGCGGGCCAAGAGCCGCCACAGCGTAGACGCAGGGATCATGGCCCTGTTCCCGCTGCAGACAGCATATCTGCGACACCAATGTCTCGGCTCCGCCAACCTCCATGCTGTCTACCACGTGAGCAATTATCATACAGATTGCGTGAACCTCCGACAACACGGAACCGGCCTATCCTGTATTTTGCACATAACCGACGTATGCGGCACGACGGCCTGAATCAATGCATTAAATTCACAGTTCGAAGCATAATGTACATCAGCAATACCAGCAATACTGACAATCCGCCAGTATAAGGAAGAATGCGCGCCATCCGCATACGGGGAGCGATCATTCCTTGTCGCAGAGCCATTTCGAAAACCACCTCAACCATGCCCCCCAGAAGGAATAACGTCATAACATAGGAGCGAGATAAAAACCATCCAGCAACCAAAAAGCCGGTAAATGATAAAACCAGCAAACGTCCAAGACGATTGATCTCCGCTTTATCGACTATCTCAATTTTGCTTAACCGCCGCGATGGGTGTCCTTCCTCAGGCATGGCCGGGTCTAATTCACTCACCTTCGCTGGCGAAGCAATCGCCAGCGCATCTCTCATTGTAGTAAACAAAAACATACACAGCAATACATTG
>CAWJDN010000125.1:0-14110 GCA_963840985.1 uncultured Acidobacteriaceae bacterium | reverse complement strand
TCGCTCCATTTTTGGTCAGAACATCGTTTTTCGAAAACGACCGCCAGTGGATGTCGCCATCCTTGAGAACAGTCCATTTCTCAATGCGCGAAACAAGCCCTTGATACGAGGGCGATACAGTTTGACGCAGTATCCGTCGCGCTCGAACTCGTCACTCACCCAGCACCCATCCCCTTCGCGGCGGAGAACTGGAACCAGGTCTTCGGCTCCGGAGAGAATGAAGACGTCGGACTCATTGAAATCGCGTGGTACGGCAGGGCCTACGCGATCGTGATATTGCGGAAGACCTTTATCGGTCTTGCGGGTAATGGAAGGTGTCGAGAGGGACCAGCCCATTCCAAACGGACCGTTTCCAGAGCCGGAATCGTATTGCAATGACAACTGCGGTGTGAAGCCAGAGCGCGCCCTACTTGCCGCAATCGGGATGGTGAGTGAACCGGTGCCGGTGACTGCGTTGGCAGAAAATTTCTCGCCGATGCCGCGAATCGCACCGCCACCTTTGGGAAGGTTGATCTGGGGCGCGGTGAACTGCGAAGGTGTCGAAGAACTTTCGTTCTCAGCGCTCGCCGGTTTTACATTCTCATCCATACTCACCGGTCCGATCCCTTATTGCGTGATTACCGCGTTAGTCTTCTGATTACTCTTTGTTTTTCTTCCGTGTGGCCGAAGCCGTCTTCGGGGCGGTCTGAGACGAAGAACGGCTGTCCGGCACAGCGGCGGATGCCGGAGGCGGAGCCGGCTGAACCTCTGCCTGACTCTGGCCAGCGACGGCGGTTCCGGGCCCGGACTGAAGCCGCCGTCCTGACCGAAGGGAATCTCGCGCAACAGGAAGTAGCGCAACGCATCCGCCTCCAGAACCTCCAGGACCGTTTCTGTCCGCACGACGTTGCCGCGCGACTTTGACATCTTGCCCTGATCGAAGAGCAGCCAGCCGTTGGCCTTGACGGAGCGCGGCAACGGAATGCCCGCGGCCATCAAAAACGCCGGCCAGTAAACGCAGTGGAAGCGGCTGATCTCCTTGCCGATGAGGTGCAGATCCGCCGGCCAGAATTTTTCGAAGCGCGCCTTGCCGGCTGGATCGTCGGAGCCATAGCCGAGGGCGGTAATGTAGTTAGCCAGGGCGTCGAGCCAGACGTAGATCACGTGCTTCTCGTCGCCGGGAACGGGAATTCCCCAGGAAAAACTTGTGCGGCTGACCGACAAATCCCGCAGGCCGCCGCGCACAAAGGAGATCACCTCGCGGCGCGTCGACTCGGGGCCCATGAAGCCGGGGTTGGCTTCGTAAAATTCCAGCAGCTTGCGCTCGAAGGCCGATAGCTTGAAAAAATAATTCTCCTCGCTCACGGTCTCCGTCACGCGGCCGCAATCCGGGCAGATCGTGCCGGCGGGGCCGTCTACATAGAGCTCGTCACTCACGCAGTATTGGCCGGTGTATGAACCCTTATAGATGAAGCCACGGTCGCGCAGCGTCAAAAATAACTTTTGCACGCCGCGGACGTGACGGTCTTCCGTGGTACGGATGAAGTCATCGTAGGTGAGACCCAGCCGGTCCCACAAACCGCGCCACTCGCCGGCAACGGCGGTGGCAAATTCCATGGGTGTGCGGCCGGACTGCGCAGCGGAGCGCTCGATCTTCTGCCCGTGCTCGTCGGTCCCGGTGAGGAACCATGTCTCGATGCCCAGCGCGCGCTTGCGCCGCGCAATGGCGTCGCAGACAATGGTCGAGTAGGCGTGGCCCAGGTGCGGCCGCGCGTTCACGTAGTAGATGGGCGTGGTCAGATAATAGCGGGCTGAGCTGGATGAGTTGGTCATAAGAAGATATTGCGTTCGAGTTCCCCTGTCGGCAGGCGGTATTCTCGGGGCAATCTGATTTCCATCTTAGTTTGCGGCGCGAAGAGCGTCAAACGCAGGGATGGGCGCGAGTCTGTTAGAATCACCTTGAAAATCAAGGATTTCTGAGGTCTATCGACGTGTATCTGGAATTGCAAAAACGGCTTGAGGAGCATCTTCGCGCGGTTCTCAAGGCCAAGTATGATCTTCAAGTCGAGACGATTCCGCTGGAGATTCCGCCGGAGTTGAAGTTTGGCGAGCTGGCCACGCCCATCGCGTTTGAGCTGGCGCGCAAACTGCGCAAGGCGCCCAAGGTGATTGCTCAGGATATTGTGACCACGCTGACTGGGCTTGATGGCTTTGCCAGCTTCGAGGTTGCGGGAGCTGGGTATATCAATGCGCGGCTGGACCGGGACGCCGGCGTGCGCATGACAGCCTCGGCTGAGGCTGGTGCGCAGGCGGCATCAGGCATACACAGCCTCGTCGAGCACACCAGCATCAATCCCAACAAAGCGGCGCATATCGGCCACTTGCGCAACGCAATTCTGGGCGATACGTTTGTGCGTCTGCTGCGCGCCGCAGGACAAAAAGTCGACGTGCAGAACTACATCGACAACACCGGCGTGCAGGTGGCCGATGTGGTGGTTGGATTTCTGCATCTGGAGGGCAAATCGCTGGCTGAAGTGCATCTGCTGCTCGATGAGCTGAAGCGGAAGGGCCAACGGATTGACTACTACTGCTGGGATCTCTACGCGAAGACCTCGCAGTGGTATACAAATGGCAGCGACGAGGAGAATGAGGTACGGAAGAAGTTGCGCTACGCGACACTGCACGAGTTGGAGCGCGGCGGCAACGAGACGGCTGAGATAGCGGAACTGATTTCGACGGCGGTTCTACGGCGGCATCTGGAAACCATGCTGCGGCTTGATATCGAGTACGACTTTTTGCCGCGCGAGAGCGAGATTCTGCACCTCAAGTTCTGGGAGGCAGCCTTCGAACAGCTCAAGAAGACCGGCGTGCTCTATTTTGAAACCGAAGGCAAGAACAAAGGCTGCTGGGTGATGACGCGTCCCGGTGCGGAGACGACGGAAGATGAAACCGACGAAGATGCCAAAGTGATCGTTCGCTCCAATGGAACAGTCACTTATGTCGGCAAAGATATTGCCTATCACTTATGGAAGTTTGGGTTGTTGGGCAAGGACTTCGGTTACAAGCCGTTCTTCACTTATCCCAATCACGAATGTTGGATTTCGACGGAAAATGGAGTGGAGCCCCATCCGCACTTTGGCGGAGCGCAGGCTATCTACAATGTTATCGACGCGCGGCAGTCCGATCCGCAAGCTAATGTGATTCAGGCGCTGCGCGGAATGGGATATACGGATCAGGCCGACCGCTACACGCATTTCAGTTACGAGATGGTGGCGCTGACGCCGCGCTGCGCAGTGGAATTGGGCTATGAAGTCTCCGCGGAGGATTTGGAGCGGCCTTACATTGAGGTCAGCGGACGGAAGGGATTCGGTGTCAAGGCAGATGATTTGATGGACAAGCTGATTGCCGCCGCGCGCGCCGAGGTGGATGCACGGCAGACCAGCAGCGATGAGAAGATGCGGCAACGGATTGCCGAGCAGATTGCGATTGGCGCGCTGCGCTACTTCATGCTCAAGTTCACGCGCAACTCGGTTATCGCCTTTGATTTCAGAGACGCGCTAAGCTTTGAGGGCGAGACAGGACCGTATATTCAGTACGCGGTGGTGAGGGCGAAGAATATCTTCCGCAAGGCGGGAACGACGCCGGAAGCGGAGTTGACTAAGTTCGCGGAGTTAGTGGAGCTTGATGGCTACCTTCACGGCGAGGACAATGAAGATATATGGGCACTCTGGCTGAGGGCCGCGCGACGGACGCTGGTGCTGGAGCAGTGCATTGCAACTTCGGAGCCGGCTTACTTAGCCAAGCACGCCTTCCAGTTAGCACAGGAGTTCAATAACTTCTATCACAAGCACCACATCCTAACGGAAGAAGATCCGGCGCGAAAAACCTTCTTACTTGCCACTGCTGCCGTCGCGCTGCGGGAGTTAGTGCTGGCGCTTAGTTGGTTGGGCATCGAAAGCCCGGAAGCAATGTGAAGTACAGCTTCTAGCTGCTGTACTTCCGCACCCACTCTAGAATTGAACGCACGGCGACGCCACTGGGGCCTTTAGCGATGTAAGGCTTGGAGTCTTCTGCCCAGGCGAGGCCGGCGATGTCCAGGTGAATCCACGGCGTGTCTTCGACAAAGACCTTGAGGAATTCGGCAGCTGTAATCGCGCCGCCCCAGCGACCGCCGGTGTTCTTGATGTCGCCGATGTCGGACTTGATCATTTCGGCGTATTCCTCGCCCAAGGGCAAGCGCCAAAATTTTTCGCCGGAGATGGCGAGAGCGGCGTCGAACTTCGCCCAGGCGTCTTCGTCGTTGGAGAAGGCGCCGGCGTTGACGGTGCCGAGAGCGACGACGCAGGCGCCGGTCAACGTGGCGGCATCAATGAGGTGGGTTGCGCCGAGCTGGCGCGCGTAGGTGAGGCCATCGGCCAGGACCAGGCGACCCTCGGCGTCGGTGTTGATAATCTCGATGGTTTTTCCCGGCTTATCCGGAGAAAACGGCATGGCGGTCTGCACGTCGCCGGGCTTTTGTGCTGTTCCCGAGGGCATATTTTCCGCGGCGCAGATAACAGAGATGACGCGCACCTTCGGCTTGAGCAGGGCGATGGCGCGCATGGCGCCGAGCATGGCCGCGCCGCCAGCCATGTCCGTCTTCATTTCTTCCATTTTGTCGGCGGGCTTGATGGAGATGCCGCCGGAGTCGAAGGTGATGCCCTTGCCGACCAGGCCGAGGACGGGGCCTTCCTTCACTCCTTTCGGTTCGTAGCGCAGGACAATCAGGGCGGGCGGCTCGGCGGAGCCTTGCGCCACGCTCCAGAATGCGCCCATCTTCAGCTCGCGCAGCTTTTCGGTGGAATGGACCTCCCAACCGAGACCGACATCAGCGGCCATGAGAGCGGCGCGCTGGCCGAGGAGGGTGGGGGTGAGCTTGTTGCCCGGCTCGTTGACCAGCGAACGGGCGAAGTTCTGGCTCTCGCCGATGATAATGGCTTCGTCGAAGGCGGCTTGAAGCACGGATTTATCGGCGCTGGCAGGCGCGGCCAGCGTGAACGACTCCACGCTCTGATCCTTGCGCTCGCTGCGATAGGTGTCGGAATCGAAGTCGCCTATAAACGCGCCCTCGACGGCGGCGCGGGAACTAGCCGCGTGGAGCAACGTTTTTGGGCCGTTTTCAGGCATGGCAAGAACCAGCTCGCGAATGCCACGCGGCTTGATGAAGCGGACGGCGGTTCCGGCGGCGTTGCGCACGGAGTTGGCCGTGACCTTTGGCAACTTGCCCAGGCCGACGAGCAGAAGGCGCTTGGCGGCAAGGCCGGCAGGGGCGTGCAGCAGAGCGGTCTCGTTAGCCCCAGCCTTGAATTCGCCGCTGGCGAGGACGGCGGCCACTGCGGCCTGGACGGCCGGATCGGCGGTCAGCAGCACGGGCTGAGGCTTGGCGTCGGGGGCTTTATCGGTTTGGGTATCGGCGGCCAGGACGGCCAGTAGTTCGGTTTCGATTTTTGAGAGGGGGGAAAAAGAGAGTTGGGTCCGCATATTGACCATTATTTCATTGATGCCAGCGGATGGGAAAAGCAGAGAATTTGAGGATTACGGATTTCCACTCAAGCTCAACAAAATGGCTTATGGAGACTCCCCAAAGTGCAGCCCAAGGAGTAGAACATTCAAACCCACGGCGGTAAATGCTGGCGTCAGTTTACACTCCCGCGACAGCATGGTAGATTACAAGAAATGCTAGATTCCATCGGCGGTTTAACGAAGCGAAATACCATTCGGTTTTATTTACTCTTCTTTTTATCTGGATTCCCGGCACTACTCTACGAGATTGTATGGCAGCGTACTCTATTCACATTGTATGGAGTCAACATTGAATCGGTAACCGTGATTGTTACCGTTTTCATGCTGGGTCTGGGGATAGGCAGCCTGGCTGGCGGCTGGATTTCGAGTCGCAAGGGAATCCGCCTGCCTGTTGCATTTGGCCTTATCGAGTTCTCCATAGGCAGCTTTGGCGCGGCTTCCCTGTGGATATTTCATCGCATTGGCTCTTTCACCGAGGGAGCCTCGACGACCGCTACCGGTTTTATTGCATTTGCACTGCTGCTGATTCCAACGATGCTCATGGGAAGCACATTGCCAATTCTGGCGGAGTATTTTGTCCGCCGCACCGGGAATATCGGAGAGACTGTCGGCATACTCTATTCGGTTAACACCTTTGGCTCCGCCGCGGCTTGTTTTGCAGCCGCACTGCTGCTCATGCAGTTGCTCGGACAAACGGGGTCAGTTCGACTCGCGGTTTGCTTCAATCTGTTTGTTGGCGCTACGGCATTGGTTTTACAGATTAAGGATTCCGCTCCGGCTTTGCAGAAGCCGGAAACTGAGCCTCAAATGCCGCAGGAGGTCATTCCTCTCTGGATCGGAATGCTGCTTGCCGGCATCATGGGGTTTATCGCGCTGGCTTACGAAATCATCTGGTATCGTCTCTATGCTTTTGCTTCCGGCGGGCTGGCCCCGTGTTTTGCCTATCTGCTTGCCTATTACCTTCTGGGAATTGCTTACGGTTCGTTACAGGTGCACGAGGAATACCGCAAGAAGACCGGAAATAATCTGCGCAGCACACTTGGAATCACTTCCAGTGTTGTCATGCTGGGAACGATTGCCGCCTTTCTTGTAGGGCCAGCATTGGCTCTCTGGATCATCCACTTCGACTCTTTAAGCTATGTCTTTGTGTTCATTGCGGCAGCGCTGCTGGGGTCGGCATTCCCGCTGCTGAGCCACGCGGCCATCGATCCGGCGCGAAACTCGGGCAAGTCCATTAGCCTTATCTATGTGAGCAATATTATTGGTTCAACCCTAGGCAGCTTTCTGGTGGGTTTTGTGATCCTCGATCATTGGTCTACGTTCACCACATCGCTGCTCCTGCTTGGACTGGGCTTCCTTGTCGCTTCCATGCTTGCGGTACTTTCCGGCCCGCAAACACAGAAGCGCATCGTCATCGCAGCTGGCGTTGCCTGCGTGGCCCTTGCCCTGGGATCAAGGCCGCTCTACTCCAACATCTACGAACGGCTTCTTTTCAAAACTGAATACAACAACAGCATGAAGTTCTCAGAGGTGGTGGAGAACAAGAGCGGTGTGATTGCCGTATACCCATCCACCTCCGACCACGGCTACCTGACCCCGATGGTTTACAGCGGCGGCGCCTACGACGGGCAGATTATTATTGATATTTTGCACGATTCCAACCTGCTCTATCGCGCCTTTGCGATCAGCGGCATGCATCCCAATCCCAGGAAGGTTCTCGTCATCGGCATGGCCACCGGAGCGTGGACGCAAGTGCTGGTGAACGATCCGAGGGTTGAGGATGTCACCGTTATCGAAATCAATCCCGGCTTCCTGACGATCATCCAAAAATATCCCGTTGTTGAGAGCCTGTTGCGCAATCCCAAGGTTCATATCGTTACCGACGATGGCCGCGGTTGGCTGCTGGAGCATACGGATAGCCGATTCGATTTCATCCTGATGAACACCACGTGGAATTATCGCGCCAATGCTTCCAACCTCCTGTCAACAGAGTTCCTGGGTTTGTTGCGAGCACATTTGAATCCCGGAGGAATCGCGTATTACAACACGACCTTCTCCGGCGAGTCGCTGGTCACGGGCGCGACAGTATTTCCCTACGCGTTGCGCATCCACAGTTTTGTTGCCGTCAGCGACAGCCCCATCACGCTCGACAAGAATCGCTGGAGAACAGCGCTCACCAACTATCAAATTGACGGGCGTCCGGTATTCGATCTGTCCAAACCCGATCAGCGCGCGCGGCTTGAGGAGATTCTCCATCTGGCCGACGAGTTGGACGTTCCCGGAGGGCTGATCGAATCGCGCGACAGCATACTGCGCCGGTTCAAGGGCGTACGGCATATCACCGACGATAATATGGGAACGGAATGGTCGCCGCCGCACCACCACAGAAAACTGTATGGCCATCCCGGTGTGTTGCAGCATTAACGGCATGTTTTCTTTAAGATACAGGGATTTCCGTGCGATTAAGTCGTGGAAACTGCCCTAGCGCCCCATCTTATGTTTGCTGGCGTTGACGGCGGCGCGGGCATCGCGGTCGGCCTCGCGGCGTTTTTCGGTCTCGCGCTTATCCCAGTCCTGCTTGCCCTTGGCCACGGCCAGCTCGCATTTGACCCGGCCGTTGCGGAAGTAAAGCCGGGTGGGGATGAGCGTGTGGCCCTTGATCTGCGTCTTGGAGAGTAGCTTGCGAATCTCGCCGCTGTGCAGCAGCAGCTTGCGAGTGCGGGTGGCGTCGTGGTTGGAGATGTTGCCGTGGGAGTAAGGGCCAATATGCAGGTTGAGCAGGAGCGCCTCGCCATTCTGGATGAGGCCGTAGGAGTCCTTGAGGTTGGCCTTGCCCTCGCGGATGGATTTGACTTCCGTGCCGCGCAGGCTGACGCCGGCCTCGAATTTTTCGAGAAGAAAGTAGTTGTGGCTGGCGGTGCGATTGTGCGCGGCGTCGCGCTGGCCGCTGGCCACCGGATCGCGGGGCTTAGCAGTCTTCTGCGGGCCGGGGGTGGCCTTCTGGGCGATGACGTGGCTGGTTTGGCGAGCCATCGGCAAGCCTCCTCGAATCTTAATCCTAGCATTGGCGCGGGTTTAAGAGGATTTCGGGCCGGGCTTTGTTAGAATGGGGCTGCGTCGAATGGGAGTTTTTACCAATCGGAATTACG
This sequence comes from uncultured Acidobacteriaceae bacterium, assembly GCA_963840985.1. GTDB lineage: Bacteria > Acidobacteriota > Terriglobia > Terriglobales > Acidobacteriaceae > Telmatobacter. The sequence continues at coordinate 5,420 of CAWJDN010000125.1, read as the reverse complement.
TCAAGATGCGCGTCTGGGGCAGCCAAGGCAGCCCGCAAGTGCCCGGTGAGCAGCGCGGGCCGGCGAAGACGCCAGGGAGTTTGATGAAAAGCCGCTTTCAAGCACAGGCTGCCTCCAGATCCGTATTTTCAGGAGCCATTTTCTGGATTGCGCTTCTTGCCGTCCTGGCGGTCTTCAGCCTGTCCAGCGTTGCCCTGCGCGCTGAATCGGCTACTACCTTCTTCAAGCGCGGCCAGACCGCCGAGGCGAAGGAGGATTTTGACGCCGCCTTCGACAACTATCAGAAGGCTTATGCCAAAGCTCCCAAGGATCTGCGATTCAGAGCAGCCATGTATCGCGTGCGGATAACCGCTTCGGCCGTGCATGTGACGAAGGGCCATAAACTGATGGATGCGGGCAACGAACAGGGAGCGCTGTCTGAGTTTTTGCACGCCGCCGAGATTGACCCCAGCAATGAATCCGCGCAGCAGGCCATCGCCGCAGTGCGGAAGATACACGGCGAGGTAACCCCAGTCTCCGAAATCAGCGTCCCACAGATCGAGGGCAAGCAGGAGAATCTGGAAACGATGGGCACACCGGCCGTTCTGAAGCCGGTTTCCAACGAGCCGCTCACGCTACACATTCAGGAAGACGCCAAGATGGTCTACCAGGCAATCGGTAAAGCCGCCGGCGTCAATGTGCTGTTCGACCCGGAGTACACCTCCAAGCGGATTCAGGTGGACCTGAACAACGTCTCACTGCTCGACGCGCTGCGCATTGTGGGCACCATCTCCAACACCTTCTGGAGGCCGGTCACTGAGAACACGCTTTTTGTAGCCGCCAACACCCGCGCCCGTCATACGGAACTTGATGAACAAGCCGTACAGACCTTCTATCTGTCGAACGCCTGGCAGCAGAACGACCTGACCGACGTGCAGACCGCCATTCGCAACCTGCTGCCCAACGCCAAGGTATACGCCGTGGCCAGCCAGAACGCCATCGTCATGCGCGCGACGCCGGATGAGCTGCTGCTGGCGGAAAAACTTATCAACGACCTGGACAAGGCGCGCCCCGAGGTGGTAGTGGACATCGCCGTGCTGGAGGTAAGCAGGAACTGGGAGAAGACGCTGGGCATCGCCTGGCCCAGCAGCGTGGGGATCGCTCTGCAGCCGCCTTCAAGTACCACGACTAGTAGTTCCTCGGGCAGTTCGACCAGCACGACTAGTCCGACCCTCTACGACCTGGCCCATCTGAAGGCTACGGATTTTGCCGTCACCGTGGGTTCGGCTACTGCCAACCTGCTGATGAGCGACACCAATACCAAGATTCTGCAGAATCCCCGCATCCGGGCCACCGACGGGCAGAAGCAGACGATGAAGATCGGCTCCAAGATCCCCATCGCCACCGGCTCCTACCAGACGGGCGCCGCCACGGCGTTGGTCAGTTCGCTGGTAAACACGCAGTTCCAATACCAGGATGTAGGCGTGAATATCGAAGTGACGCCCACCGTCCACTTCGACCGCGATGTGACGCTGAAGATGAAAATCGAGGTCACCTCGCAGAGCGGCTCGGTGACCATCAGTGGCGTCACCGAACCAATCATCTCGCAGCGCGTGGTGGACCAGGTGATTCGCCTGCGCGAAGGCGAGGCCAGCATCCTGGGTGGCATTCAGAACAAGCAGGAATCAACGAACTCAAGCGGCATCCCCGGCTTGGGTTCGATTCCCATTCTCAAGTACATCTTCGGCTCCAAAGATCACCAGATTCAGGACGACGAGTTGGTCTTCCTGGTGGTGCCGCACGTGGTTCGTTCGCAATCGCTGGAGCAGGTGAATCTGCGCACTGTGGATACCGGCGCCGGCGCGTCCATCGAGTTACGCCACACTCCGTCTGAAGCTCCCAGCGCGAATCCAGAGGCGAAGCCAACAACCAGTCCGGCGCCCCCGGCGCGCCCGTCTTCCAACGCCAAGCCCAACGTGGGCACGGTTCCCGGCCAAAGCGCCCTATCCGCTGCTCCGGCGGCACTGGAGCAGTTGCGCCAGGCCGCGGAAACCACTGGAAACCCGACTCCGACCAACCCGCCTGCACCTGCGCTAGCTCCATCCAACGTGAAATTCTCGCTGATTCAGCAACCCGCTCTGGTGGCTCCCGGCGCCACCTTCCAGATCTCCGTGGTTTTGACCGGAGGAACGGATATCGCTGCGGTTCCTTTGCAGATTTCTTACGATCCAGCCGCGCTATCCCTGCTCAACGTCGACAACGGTGACTTTCTGGGCCGCAACGGGCAGGCGGTTGCGCTGGTGCACCGCGACGACGGGCCCGGCTCCATCAACATCAACGCTTCGCTTCCGCCAGGAGCCTCCGGCGTGAACGGAGCCGGGGTGGTCTGCGTGCTTACCTTCCAGGCCAAGGCAGCCGGAGACAGTGTCATCGCCATCACCAGGCCAAGCGCGGTCAACAGCTCACAGAAGTTTTTGACGGCTCAGGGCGCGCGCATCAACATTCAGGTGAAGTAAGCCGATGAGGCTCTTGATGAAGGAAGCCCGGCCAATTCGCTTTGTCCGTCCCGGTGAGCGGGGACTTACGCTGGTTGAACTGATTGTGACCGTGGCGATTCTCTCCATTCTTGCCTCGGTCGCTCTGCCCGTCGCCCGCTTTCAGGTCAAGCGCCAGAACGAGCGATATCTGCGCTACGACCTGTGGATGATGCGCGACGCCATCGATCACTACAAGGACGCAGCAGACAGAAACGCCTTCCAAGTCAAGCTCGACAGCCAGGGCTATCCGCCCGACCTGGAGACGCTGGTCAATGGCGTTGATATACAAGGGAAAAAGGTGAAGTTTCTGCGCCACATTCCCGTAGACCCAATGACAGGCAAGGCGGAATGGGGTTTGCGTTCCATGCAGGACGATCCCAGTTCGACATCCTTCGGCGGGCAAAGCGTCTTTGACGTATATACCAAGTCACAGGGCACGGCCCTGGACGGAACTAAGTATTCTGACTGGTAGAGATGCACAGTATAGCGACAGAGGGATCAGTGAGCAGGATTCGCAAACAAGACGCGGGCTTTACGCTGATGGAGCTGATGATCGTCATGTCGATTATCGGCATACTCATGTTGATAGCCGTGCCTCGCTTTGCCAGCGCCATCAAGATGGCCAAGGAAGCGGTGCTCAAGGAAGACCTGCATGTGATGCGGGCGGCCATCGATTCCTACACCATGGACAAGCAGAAGGCCCCGCAATCTCTCGACGACCTCATCACGGACGGCTACCTCAAGGCCGTCCCCGAGGATCCCTTTACTCACTCCAAGGACACCTGGGTCACCGACTCAAACGGTGCGCTGTACTCGGTGGACCAAACCGACCCCGGCATCGATGACGTTCACTCTGGCTCGCAGGAGCTGAGCTCCAGCGGCCAGCTCTACTCCACCTGGTGAACGCAGTGGGAATCCCGGAGGCAAGAATGGTTCAACAAACTCGCCGCGTGCTCAACCTTCTGCTGTGCATGATCGCTTGTTGCGGCTCCTTATGCGCGCAAACAGAGAAGACCATCACCATCCGGATGCTGGATGGCAGAACCCACAAGCTGGTGGCGGCCTCGGGTTTCCTGGTGCGCGTCGATCATGAAAAAACTGTTCATGCCAATTGGGTGGTGCAGAATGAGGATGGCACAGGCAAGCTGACCGTGCCCAATGATGCTTCTGTCCTTTCCGTGCAAGGAACTTACGATCATTCCATGCAAACCTACGTCAACTGCGACTCCGCAGCCGATAAGGCAAACCCCATCGACCGTTGGTACACTGTCTCCGAGATTCTGGCTACGGGCGTGGCCGCGCCCAACGACTGCGAAAAGCCCAAGGAAGCCATCAAATTCAAGGTCGCCGTCAAACCCGGAGAGTTTGTCTTCTTTGTCCGCAAGCTAAGCTGGCAGGAACAGATGCGGGAAGACTACTCTTCGCACTGAGGTCGAATAGGCGGACTGGATCGCGGAGGAGATCTTCTCTTGGCGTTGTATCCTATCGAATCGGCTCCATTCGGCTTTACCCTTCAGGTGGAGCGATTCTACGCGGGCCTGATCTTGGCCGCGGAGCCTGGCCCGGATGCGCAACCCAGCCTGGGCGGAAAACTCCTCTATGCCGGAGATCTCGACACCGAAGCAAGCGCCTTGCTGGTGGCAGCCAACATCGCCGGCGCTGCCTCGCTGGCTGTCTCAGCAGAAGCCGCCGCGGGCAGGCAGGCCATTCGCGACGGCGTTGTTGACTTCCTCGTCACCTCGCTCGACGAGGCTCTGCGCATTTTGAAGAACGAGATTCGCAAGCGCTCCACGGTCGCCGTCTGCGTGGCCCAAGATAGTGAAGCTGAGTTCGCCCGCCAACTACTCGACCGCGGCGTGCTTCCCGATCTGTTATCGCCGTGCTCCGCGCCCGCGCCGGAGATTGCCGCCTTCCTCAGCCAGGGCGCGCGCCCGGTGGTGGCCATCCATCCCGATGCAAACCAGGCGCTGCTTGCCTGGAGTGTCGCGGATGCGCCAGCTCAGTGGCTACCCAAACTCGACGCCCTCGCTGTCGATTGCCTTAGCTCTGATCCGAGTCCGGCCGCCGCATCAGCCCGGCGATGGCTCCACCTGGCCCCGCGCTATCTGGGACGAATGGCGCAGGACATTCACTTGCTGCGCTGCGATGAAAGTGCCGCAAATCACTTCATCGAAGGTGTGCGCGAAAAGGTCGAAGGCGCGGAAATCGGCGTTTCCGTCAACCTCACGCTAAACCGTAATGAGCAGTCGAAGAAGTTCTGCTTCACGCCGCAGACTCGCTGACTAGCCCCCGGCCGCTTCAATCCGCGCCCAAAGTTCCTTCACCCCGGAACCGGTTTTAGCCGATACAGGCAGAAGTTCGTCCAGCTCCAGCCCCTGCTTCAGCATGAGCAGGTTGCGCGTGCGCGCGTTGCCGCTGAGCCGGTCAATCTTGGTGGCCACCACGGCAAACTCGCGCCCCGCTGCCCGCAGCCATTCGATCAATTGCCGGTCGCTCTGCTGCGCAGGTACATTCGCGTCCACCAGGCAGACGCACAACTTCAATGTGGAGCGCATCGCCAGATAGGGCTCGATGAACGACGGCCAGGTCGCGGAGATTGACTTCGAGATCTTCGCGTAGCCGTAGCCTGGCAGATCGGCAAAGATCAGCTTCGGCCGGCGGCTCGAATCCAGTAACTCAAAAAAGTTGATGGCCCGGGTTCGTCCCGGCGTCTGCGAAACTTTGGCCGCTTTCTCGCCCACCAGCTTGTTTAGCAAGCTAGATTTGCCCACATTGGAGCGGCCCAGAAATGCGATCTCCGGCGCATCGGTCGCGGGAAACTGCGCCGCTGCCAGGGCCGAAAGCAGAAATCGTGTAGTATAGCGCATCGTGTGCAAAGAATAACAAACTGCTTCGAGCATACAG
>CAWJDN010000124.1:0-8789 GCA_963840985.1 uncultured Acidobacteriaceae bacterium | reverse complement strand
CTCATTCCGATGGATACCCCGCTCGTTGTACACTCTTTTTATTATGGAAACCACTGGTTGCGGTACAGCGATCGTAACACCCTTCCGGGCGGACGGATCGATTGACGAAGCGGCGCTGAAGGCGCTGGTGAATTGGCAGATTGAGTCGGGCATTGATATTTTAGTGGCCTGCGGGTCAACCGGCGAGGCATCCACGCTGGACGAGGAAGAGTGGTTGAGGACGGTGAGCCTGGTGGTGGAGACGGCTGCCGGGCGCGTGCCGGTGTGGGCCGGCTGCACGCAAAACAACACTCGGACACTGTTGCGGCTGGCCGGCAAGCTCAAGCAGATTCGCGGCCTGGGCGCGGTGCTGTCGGCCAATCCCTACTACAACAAGCCCTCGCAGGAGGGCCAGTTCCAGCACTTCCTGGCGCTGGCGCAGACGGTTGCCCCGCTGCCCGTGGTGATCTACAACATCCCCGGGCGTACCGGCGTGAACCTCGATCCAGCGACGGTCGCGCGGCTGGCCGAGGCTGCACCGAACATCCAGGCCATTAAGGAGTCCAGCGGCAAGCTGCCTCAGGTCGCCGAACTGGTGCATATGCTGCCCAGCAGCTTCAAGGTCTTCTCGGGCGATGACAACATGGCACTGGGGTCGATTGGCGTGGGCGCGAAAGGATTGATCAGCGTAGCCTCCAACGAAATCCCCGCCGAGATGAGCCGTATGATCCATGCCGCTCTGCGCAACGACTGGGCGGAGGCGCAAGAACTGGAGCGCCGCTATGCGAAGCTAATCGACGCCAACTTCTGGGACTCTAATCCCTGCCCGGTGAAGACGGTGCTCTCGCTGATGGGCCGGTGCACAGACCACGTACGCCTGCCATTGGTTCCGCCCACGGCCGCCACACGGCAGAGGCTCGAACAAGTAGCCAGCGAATACGGTTTGCTCAAGAAGTGAGTGTGTTCTGAGTACAGAAGTCAGAGAGCAAAATAGAAGCTCGATCAGAAAAGGTCGGCGACAGGAGGAAATGTAAGCAGCAGGCTCAAGCCGAGCAGAATAAGAGCCACGGCGTTGATACGGGCCAGAGCAACGGTCCGGTTCCGCCAACGACCCTCCAGGATTCCCCAGGTAATCAGCCAGACAAGAATGGCCATCGTGGTTACGCCGGAGAGAGGCCCGGTTGGCTTATAGAAGATAAGCAAGCTTTTAACGAACACGAACTTGTCCGCCGCGATGGCCAGGAATCCAACCATAAACGCGCCGATGCCGGCGGATAGAATGGCAGCCGCACCGGAGCCATTCGGCAGGACGGCTGAGGTTGATGGCTCTCGTTTCTTCATGGTTATTCTCCGTGCATGAGATGAATGGTTCGCCCACCCTCAACAGGCGCGTGTTTCACTAACATAGCTCCAAAGAAACCGGCTATGCCGGCGGCAAGAAACGAAACCAAAGTAAAACACAGAACCGCGGCGCGAAGCTGGGGATGATTCTTGAGGTCTCGACCGTATCGGATGACAACGGCGGCCGCCATGGTGATGGAGATGGGCACGAGCCACGCAATATGCTCTTTCCATTCCATGCCGAGAGAATGCCAGCCGCTGGTAGCCGGGTTCGATTGGAGCAACCTCTGAGGGAATGCGGCAAGGTTGACGGCTCCCACAGGAGCAGCGGCGCGATACCAGGGGTAGATGATGTATGCGCCAGTAAGGACCGTCAGCCAGGCAAGCACAAACATGGCGACAAGATAGACCTTGAGAAAGTTATCGTCCCCCGGAGCGAGAGAATATGCCGCTTTGGGGGTGTAGCGGCGATAGAGCTCGACAAGGGCACCGGAGCAGGCGAGCAGATAGAGAGCGCCGAAGCCCATGCCGTGGATGAGTGTCCACAGGCTGCGTTCCGTGATTTCCATTGACTGACCTCCAGTGCTGGCGGGCTGCGGGATCACTTGCAAGCCGCGAGAGCTTCAATATCCATTCATGCTGTGACGCCCGGATAACAAAGCATTTTCGACGGCCTTCTTCTTTTCATCTTTTCCCCAGGTCCAGTACAGGCCGAGATAGGCGTAGTTCTCTGTCTGCCCGGCGATGGAGTGGCCGTAGGCAAAGAGTAATTGATGGTCGGGATTTTTGAAGTGGTAGTAGCCGCCGGCGTCGATCATGGTGGAGGATTGTGTTTGCGCTGCGGCGAAGCCCTCCCGCCCATGGGCGAAGACCTCGGCGCCCAGCTCCAGCCGTTTGTTCATCACGCGTTTCACCAGCCATGCGGTGTAAGGAAAGTCGCGGAACCCGGTTTGCGGGACGACCTGATAGCCGCCGCCACCATCGAAGGTCCAAGGGCCGATGTTTTTTTGCAGCCAGAGAGGGAGCTTGTACCAGACCTTGCCGACGCCGAGACCGTTGATGTCGTTGCCGGTGGGCATCTCGAACATGGTGAAGCTGCCGATTTGGGGAACGTGTTTCGACTCTTTGATGAAGGCGATCTTCGCGCCCAATTCCATATCCGTAAGTCCAAAGGCGCTGGGGCCGACGCCACCGGGCAGATAGACGGGATTGTTGGATGGAACGACCGCTCCCCAGGGCAGAATGGCATGAAGCTGCACTCTGGGAATGGCTCCCCAGTTAAACTCGAAGGCCGGACCCGTCGAGTCGAGTTCCGCTGGAGTGCCATCCATCGCGCCAAAGATGTAGAACTCATAATGATGCAGGTCAACCGGCACCGGGTCGTCGGTTTGAAAAGGCGGACCCTGCGCCCACAACCTTGGAACTGTGAGCATGAAAAGCAGGGCCAGAGTCAGCCAGGTGCATTTGCCGAGATAATGCATCTACGCTCCTGAAGCCGTTATACCTCTTCCACCTCGCGCAATAGAGCGATTGCGGAAAAGTCTTCCAGCGTGGTGATGTCTCCTGTGACCTCGCCGCTGGAGGCAAGTTCGCGCAGCAGCCGGCGCATGATTTTGCCGGAACGGGTCTTGGGCAGAATCTCAGTGAAGCGGATGACGTCGGGGCGGGCGAGCGAGCCAATCTCTTTGGCGACCCACTTGCGCAACTCTTCTTTGAGGGCCTGGGTGGGCTTGTTGCCGTGTTCCAGGCAAACAAATGCGGCGATGGATTGGCCTTTGAGTTCGTCGGGACGGCCGACGACGGCAGCCTCCGCGACCATGGGATGAGCGACCAGCGCCGATTCCACCTCCATGGTGCCCAGGCGGTGGCCGCTGACGTTGATGACATCGTCCACTCGGCCCATCAGCCAAAAGTAGCCATCCTCATCGACGCGCGCTCCGTCGCCGGTGAAGTAACTGCCTTTGACCTCGCTCCAGTAGGTCTGTTGGTATCGCTCCGGATCGCCGTAGATGGTGCGAGCCATCGAGGGCCAGGGCTTACGCACGACGAGCAGCCCACCGTGTCCGGGCGGGACCGGCTGACCCTGCTTGTTGACGACCTCGGGCACGATGCCAAAGAAGGGGCGCGTGGCCGAGCCGGGCTTGGTGGGAGTGGCGCCGGGCAGCGGCGTAATCAGAATGGCGCCGGTCTCGGTCTGCCACCAGGTATCGACGATGGGGCAGCGGTTGCGGCCGATTTTCTCGCGATACCACATCCAGGCCTCGGGATTGATGGGCTCGCCGACGGTGCCCAGCAGTCGCAGCGAAGTCAGAGAGTGCTTCTCGACATATTCGTCGCCCCACTTCATGAAGGCGCGGATAGCCGTAGGCGCGGTGTAGAAGACGCTCACCTTGAGGTCATCGACGATCTTCCAGAAGCGCGAGACATCGGGCCAGTTGGGCGCGCCTTCGTAAAGAACAACCGTCGCGCCGTTCTGCAGCGGACCGTAAACGACGTAGGAGTGGCCGGTGACCCAGCCGATATCCGCCGTGCACCAGTAGATGTCCTCCTCGCGCAGATCGAAGACGTACTTGGTTGTGAGGTAGGTCTGCACCGCGTAGCCGCCGGTGGTGTGGACCAAGCCCTTGGGTTTGCCGGTGGTGCCGGAGGTGTAGAGGATGTAAAGGGGATCTTCGGAGTCCATCTCCTCGGGCGGGCAAACGGGCGAGGCGGCTGCCGTCAGCTCGTGCCACCAATGATCGCGGCCATCGACCATCGTGACTGGAGAGCCGCTGCGGCGCAGCACGACCACGTGACGAACCGTGGGGCAGGCGAGGACGGCCTCATCGACGGTGCGCTTGAGTAGGATTTCTTTGCCGCGGCGATAGCCTGAATCCTGGGTGAGAATTGCCACGCAGCCGGAGTCGTTGACGCGGTCGGCGATGGCGTTGGCGGCAAATCCGCCGAAGATGACCGAGTGAACCGCGCCAATGCGCGCGCAGGCAAGCAAGGCGATCGCCAGCTCCGGCGTCATGCCCATGTAGATGGCCACGCGGTCGCCTTTGACAATGCCCAAACTCTTGAGCGCGTTGGCGAAGCGCTGCACCTCGGTGTGCAGTTCGGCGTAGCTCAGGCTGCGCCGCTCGCCCGGTTCGCCCTCCCAGATGAGCGCAGTCTTCTCGCCGTGCTTGCCGAGGGCATGGCGATCGACGCAGTTATAGCTCAGATTGAGCTTGCCGCCGACAAACCATTTGGCCCAGGGAAGATTCCATTCGAGGACCTTGTCCCAGCGGCGAAACCAATGCACATTTTCCGCCGCTTCAGCCCAGAATGCCTCCGGATCTGCAATTGACTGGCGGTAGAGAGCTTCGTACTCTTCCATGCTGCCGATGTGCGCCTTGGCGCTGAACTCGGCCGGCGGAGCAAATATGCGGTTTTCGTGCAGGGTTGAATCGATATCCTGGCTGGCAGGGGCGCCGGCCGGAAGGACGAGAGAGAGACTGGGAGCGTCCTCCTCGTCAGGGCGAGGAGCGAATACTGTAGCCATCGGGATTTGACCTCCTGGGGAGCCGCGCGACCGCATCCAAGGGGGGATGCAGGAGCGACGGACAGGGAACCCCTTGATGAGATTCAAAACTGCCGCTGCCGATGCAGAAATTCAAGGGAATTTGCAGAAAAGACCTGGACTGTTGCGGCGTGTCACACAGGAAATCGAGATGTACCTTACCCCGCCAGCGCCTTCTTGACCATCTCGCTAACCACGCGACCTTCGGCGCGGAGGCTGGCGGTTTGGAGCTTGGCTTGCACGGCCTTCATGACCTGGCCCATCTCTTTGGGGGTAGGCTTCTGGCCGGTGGAGGCAGCTACTTCGGTAACGGCTTCAGCGACGAGAACGGCGAGGGCGGCTTCGTCGAGGGCCTTGGGCAGGAACTCCTCGATGACGACGATCTCGGCGGCTTCGGCGGCGGCCAGCTCGGGACGGTTGCCCTTGGTGAACTGCTCGATGGAGTCGCGGCGCTGCTTGATCATGGTGGCCAAGGCTTGCTGCTCCTCGGCGGGGGTCAGCTTCTCACGCTTGGCAATGGATTGATTTTTGAGGGCGTTTTTGATGAGGCGCAGGGTGGTAGTGCGTGTTGCGTCATGGGCCTTCATGGCGAGGATAACCTGCTGGCTGACCTGGGCTTCGAGTGCTCCTGCTTCGGGCATAAATTCCTTTCTTTTCAAGCTATGAGCTGCTAGCAAGTTGGGGTCTGTGGATCGTGGATTTCCACCTATTTCTGCCACCCCATAGGAGAATTGTACCGATTTTGGGGTAATTGCAGGAAATTTGAGTAGATTTGGGACGGAAATGGAGATTTGCACAGGAGACATTACACATAAACCACATATTTGTGTATTCTGTGATTGACGGATGGCCGTGGGGAGGCTGGACCTGTTCAGCGTTGCGAAGAACCTGTCCGACACTGGTTGAAGTCCAGCTTCCCTTACGGGCCCCGTCAAGAAACGAGGAGAGAGCCATGATCCGCAAGACACGCTTGTTTACCCCCGGTCCGACGCCGCTGTTGCCGGCGGCTCAGTTTGCCATGGCGGCTGCTGACATTCATCACCGCACGCCGGAGTTTCGCGCGCTGTTCCAAAAAGTTCTGGCGCAACTTAAGGTTTTTGTAGGCACGCAGAATGATGTGCTAGTGCTGGCGTCTTCGGGGACGGGAGCGATGGAGGCATCGGTTTCGAATCTGACCTCTCCGGGCGACCGTGTACTGGTGCTGACGGCAGGCAAGTTTGGCGAGCGCTGGGTGGACCTGGCCAAGGCCTTCGGCTGCGTGGCGGATGTGGTGGAAAAGCCTTACGGGCAAACATTTGACATCGCCGAGATCAAGGCGGCGCTCAAACCGGAGCACAAGGCCGTTTATATGCAGGCTTCTGAAACTTCCACGGGCGTGAGCCACGATGTGGAAGCTGTGGCCAAGCTCGTCAAGGGAACGGAGACACTGCTGATTGTGGACGGCATCACCGGGCTGGGGACGCAGACGTTCGATGTGGACGGCTGGGGGATCGACATTCTGATTGGCGGCTCGCAAAAGGCCGTGATGATTCCGCCGGGGCTCGCTTATTTGAGCGTGAGCGAAAAAGCGTGGAAGGCGATGGAGGTAGCGAAGAATCCAAGATATTATTTTGACCTGCGCAAGGAGCGCAAGAACGCGGCGAAGGGGGAGAGCGCATACACGCCCTCGGTAGCGCTGATTGCCGGATTGGGCGCGGCACTGGATTACATTGCCGGGCAAGCCGGCGGCGACCTGGAAAAGGGACGCATCGCGCTGATCGACAACGCGCAGGTAAATGCGGCGGCAACGCGCGCCGGGCTGGTGGCGCTGGGCTTCACGCTCTTTGCACCGAAGTCTCCATCTGCGGCGGCGACGGCGGTGCTGGTGCCGGAGGGGATGGATTCGAGCGCGGTGGTGAAGGCGCTGAAGGCGAAGTTCAGCCTGGTGACGGCCAACGGACAAGGCACGATGCAGGGCAAGATCTTCCGTGTGGCACATCTTGGCTTCTTCGATTACCTGGACACTGTGGCGCTGATGGGAGCGATGGAACACATTGCCAAAGACACGCTGGGGCTGCCGGTGAAGTATGGGCAGGCGGTGGCGGCGGCGCAGGAAGTGTTTGCAAAGGCAGCTAACAGCTAGGAGCTGTTTTCATGGCTGAATTGAGCTTCGGGGAAAAGCTGCTGATCGCACGGAGGCAGCTTGACCTCTATCAATACGAGATGGCGGAGCGGCTGGGGGTTCACGCCAACTCGCTGACTAAGTATGAGCGGGGTGAGGGCAAGCCGCACGCGGCTGTGGTGCGGATCTTTGAGATGCTGTGCGAGCAACACAACATTCGTTTTGACGAGTATGAAGCTGCGCGAAAGGGACAGGGAGGAAAGATGAAGATCGTTCTGGCAGAGAAGGTTTCTCCGGCGACGTTGGCCGTGTTTGCGGCCGAGCCGGGGTGGGAGGTTTTGACGCACGATCAGTTGCCGCAGGGTTTGGCGGCGGCACTGGCCGATGCCGATGCGCTGGTGGTGCGCTCGGCGGTGCAGGCGGATGATGCGCTGATGAGTCACGCGAACAAGCTGCGGGTGATTGGCCGCGCTGGGGTGGGCGTGGACAACATCGACGCCGAGGCGGCGACGCGGCGGGGCATTGTGGTGATGAACACGCCGGGAGCTAATGCGGTGGCGGTGTCAGAGCTGACCATTGCGCTGATGCTGGCGTTGGCTCGTAAACTGCCCGCGGCGAATACGACCATGCACGCCGGCAAGTGGGAGAAGAAGAGCTTGCAGGGGGCGGAGCTGCGCGGCAAGACGCTGGGCATTCTGGGGCTGGGTCGGATTGGGCTGGAGGTTGCCAAGCGAGCGAAGGGCTTTGGACTGGAGATCATCGGCAGCGATCCGTTTGTCTCGGCAGCCGTGGCGCGCGAAAACGGCATCAAGCTTGGGACGCTGGACGAGCTGATCGCCGGCTCGGATTACATCACGCTGCACGTGGGGCTGACGCCGCAGACAACGGGCGTGATCAACGCCAAGACGATCGCGGCGATGAAGAAGGGCGTGCGCATTATCAACTGCGCGCGCGGCGAACTGATCGACGACGCAGCGCTGGTGGCCGCTCTCAAGTCCGGGCAGGTCGCCGGCGCGGCGCTGGATGTGTTTGCGGTCGAGCCGCCGAAGGACTCGCCGTACGCGGAGCTGGAGAACGTGATTCTGACGCCGCACATCGCCGGCTCGACGGGCGAGGCGCAGGAGGCGGTGGGGATTCAGATTGCGCGGCAGGTGCGTGATTATCTCAAACTCGGAGTGGCGCAGAATGCGGTGAATCTTCCCTCGCTGAGCCACGAGGAGTACGTGGAGCTGGCGCCGTATATCAACCTGGCTGGGCGGCTGGGCGGCTTTTTGGCGCAGGCGGGCAAGGGCGGAATTGAAGCCATCGATCTGGTCTACGGCGGCACGCTGGCCGAAGCTAAGATTGACCTGGTGCGCAACGCAGCCATTGCCGGATTGCTGGAAGGCTCGGAGAATGTGAACCGCATTAACGCGGCGTCAGTGGCCGAGGAGCGCGGCATTCGCGTGCACGAGGAGAAGCAGGAGAGCCATCGCGGCGGAGCGGCAACGGTGTTGACCATCGAGCTGCATACGGCCAAGGGCGTGAGCCGCGCTACGGGAACGGTGATACACGGCGAGCAGCCGCGGCTTTTGGAATTTGACGGCATCGACATCGAGACGCCGCTCGAAGGGAACCTGTTGGTCTGCCGCAACCTGGACGTGAAGGGCGTGATCGGGCGGATTGGCACCATCCTGGCCGAGCACGAGGTGAACATTGCCAACTTCGCGCTGGGCCGCGAGCGAGCTGGAGCCAAGCCGGTGCGGGCGCTGTCGGTGGTGCAGGTGGACGCGCCGGTCAGCGACAAGGTGCTGGAGGCGCTGAAGAGCATCGAGGCGCTGCTGG
>CAWJDN010000123.1:0-13407 GCA_963840985.1 uncultured Acidobacteriaceae bacterium | reverse complement strand
CGTTCGATATGGCCGAGCTGCGCGCGCGCGTGCGCAACATCCTGGAAGTGCGCCTGTTGCACCTCAAAAACAAGAGCTACAGCAAGGCGCTGGAGGAAACGGTCCGGGAACTGGAGCGCAGCCGGGAAGTGATTCGGGTGAAGACACTGGCGGAGCAAGAGGCGCGCGAGCGGGATATGAAAAAGTTTGCATTCAACACGTTCGCAATGCACGCGATCTTACTGATCGCAGTGCTCTTGGCCGCGATAGCAGCGTCTGCTACACAGCAGCCACCCGCATCTGGAGCGCAAAAATCTCATGCCGCGCCAGCGGCGTCTGCCCGACCGCAGGTGCTGCCGCGCTTCCGCTTTGAGAACTTCACCACTGCGAACGGCCTGCCCGACAATCATGTTTTCTCTGTGCTGGTGGATGGGGACCGTATCTGGGCGGGAACGGAAAACGGGCTGGCAGTTTACGAGAACCGTGTGTGGAAGACCTACACGACCAACGACGGCCTGGCGCATCGCGCGGTGCTTTCGCTGGCGCTAGACAAACGCACCGGCGACATTTGGGCCGGGACGATGGGCGGCTTGAGCCGCATCTCCGGCGGACGCATCGGCAGCTATACGCAGTTGAACTCCGGCCTCTCGAACGACGTGGTCTACGGCGTATCTGTGGAAGGCGAAAACGTGTGGGTAGCCACGGCCGCCGGTGGTTGCAAGCTCAATACGCGTACCGGCCAATGGACGCTCTACAACGAGCGCAACACGCCCATGAACGAGATTTGGGTTTACGGCGTCAACGCTACGCCCACCAAAGTATATTACGCCGTGTGGGGCAGCGGCGTTCTTGAGTACGATCAGAAGACCGGGCGCTGGGACAAGTACGACGATCCGGACGGGGAAACCGAGATGGTCCTCTTCAAGGACCAGGGTCTGATCCACGAGATTGTCACTTCTGTCAGTTATGTGGACAACATTCTGTGGGCTGTCACGTATTTTGGCGGCAGCCGGTATGATGGCCGCTACTGGCACAACTTTCTCACCAAAGACAGCGGGCTTCCCTCGAACTTCATCAATTTTGTGAAAGGCGTTGACGCCAGTCGTGCCTGGTTCTGCACCGACAAAGGGCTGGCCTACTACGACGGCGTGAACTGGGCCGTCTATCGTCCATCGCTCAAAGATGGTAAGCCGGAGATGACGGTGCGCAACGCGCAAGGCAAGGTAACGCCGGTCGCCGTCACCACCGCGCCGGCCCACAACTATGTTCTCGGCATCGACTTCCAAGGCAGCGACATCTGGGTCGCCACCGCCAAGGGGTTGAGCCACGGGATTAGGCAATAACAATCAGGAACCATAAGAAAAAAGGAGCAAGACCATCATGAATGCATTTGCGAAAATTCTGGAAGCCATCGCGCACGCGCCTATTGAAAAGCGCGCCATGACCAATCACGGCGTGCTCAACGAAGCCTTCCACTACGCCAAGCCAAGTTCGTTCTCGCGCGGTATGAGAATCGACATTGGCGGCGTTTGCATCCTGCTTATTTCCGGCACCGCTTCTATCGACGAGCACGGTGTGAGCGTCCACATCGGCGATTTTCCGGCTCAGTTGCGGCGCACCTTCGATAACATCACCGGCCTGCTGAAGAGCGAAGGCGCCACCTGGCACGACATCGTGCGCACCAGTTGCTACCTGCGCGACATCGATCGCGATTACGATGTTTTCAACGCCGGGCGCACGGCCTTCTTCAAGGAACAGGGACTCGATCCATTGCCCGCATCCACCGGCATTCAGGCGCATCTTTGCCGGCCGGAACTGCTGATCGAGATCGAGGCCATCGCAATGTTTCGCACGGATAAGGGCGCGAACAACAAGGAGTAGTTCTCATGCGCAAGGGATGGTTGTTGGCTGCGGCCCTCATTTGGGCAGCAGGCTCAGGAACAAATGGGATTGCGCAGTATTCGAGCCAGGACACAGGCCAGGCTGTAAGCCCGGTTACGGTCACGGGCAAGGGAACGTGCGAGTGCGGCGCGCATCCTCCGGGACCGCCGCCGGATCGCGTTGTCATGCCTTATGCCGGCGAACCGGCGGACCTGAGCCCGTACTCCAAATTCGCAGCGCCTTACGACCTCAACTACATTCATCCCAACATTTACTCCGGCGCGGCGCGAGATATTCCTGAACCGAAAGATATCACCGAGGTGCGCATCGGCTTCTTCGGCCCCGTCGAGCCCAATCCGGAGTCGATCTTCGGCCTGCGCATGTTGCACGGCGCGCAACTTGCCGTGGAGGAGGCCAACGCTCACGGCGGATATGGCGGCAAGCCCTTCAAGTTGATGCTGCACAACGATTACGACAACTGGCAGGCCAAGGCGGTCTATGGCGAAGACCGCCCTACCGATCCCGCCATCTGGGGCTCTGCCTCCAACGAAGCGGTCAAGATGGTCTACGACGACCGCGACTGGGCAATCTTCGGCTCCATCAGTTCCGAATCCACGCATATCGCTCTGCGCGTGGCTTTGCGCGCCGAGATTCCCATCGTCAACTCCGCCTCCACCGATCCGACGATTCCGGAAACCTATATTCCATGGTACTTCGAGGTTCTGCAGGATGACCGAGTGCAGTGCCTCACGCTGGCACGCCACATCTTCACGGAACTAGGCATGAAGCGCGTGGCGATTCTCAGGGTGAACAGTCGCTATGGACGGTTCGGGGTCGGTAAACTTCGCGATGCCTCACGGCGGCTTGGCCATCCAGTGGTCATCGAACAGAAGTATCTTCCCGGCGATACCGATTTCAGCAAGCAACTGAATGTCATCCGCTCTTCGCGCGCTGACGCCATCGTGCTGTGGGCCGATGAAACTCAGGCGGCCACGATTTTGAAGCAGATGCGCGCAGCCGGAATGAAACAGCGTGTTTTTGGCGCGTATCGTACCCTGGGCGACACTCTGCTGAAAGAGGCCGGCGACGCCGCCGAGGGCTTCGAGGCTGTTTTTCCTTACGACCCCTCGCGCAACGACCCGCGCTGGCTCGACTTCAATCGCCGCTTCGAGGATCGCTTTCATGAGAAGCCTGAGCAGTTTGCCTCGCTGGCCTATGACGCGATGAACACGCTGCTGGATTCCATCTGCAAGGCGGGACTGAATCGCGCGCGGATTCACGACGCGCTGGCCAACATTGAAGAATACGACGGCGTAACCGGGCACATGGTCTTCGATCCCAATCAGAAGAATGTCGCCCCCATGTACCTGGGCACGGTGCATAACGGCGCGATCACGTATCGCGTTGCAACCATGGAGAAACAGCCGCCTCAGGAAAAACAGTCCGTTGCGCCACAAGCGCCTCCTGCCGCGCCAGCGGCGTCTGCCGCACCGCAGGTGCCTTACGCGCGCGTGGGCGATGATGGCGTGGATTATGCCGGCCCGCATCGCGCTGACTTGTCAGGACCGGTGCGTGTAGTGTTCTTTGGGCCGCACGCAGTGGAGGTCTCGCAGTCGCCGGAGGTGCAGGCGGAGTTGGCGGCCGGTATAACCAAAGGGCAGAGGTGGACACTGCTGCCCGTGGCCACAGATCAAGTTGCCCAAAATTGGGGAGCGGCTTCGACCGCGCTGGTTCATGCGCTGATGGAGGACCATGCGCTGGCGATCGTGGCGCTGGATCGTGACTCGGCGCACTTGGCCGAGCAACTGGCCCTCAAGGCCTTTGTGCCGGTGATTGCGTTGAGTAGCGATAAGAAGCTGACCTCGACAAACATTCCGTGGATCTTCCGTTTGCCCGCGGAAGCCACTCCGGCATCGGCGCTCGGCCTGCTGGAAGCAGCCACCGCCCGTAGCGGCGCCAATCCCGAGCGGCTCAGAAACGTTCTGGCTTCGGGCGAGTTGCTCTCCGGAGTTGCCTTTCTTCCCACCGGGGAGCCGCGCGGACACGATTGAATTCTAAGGCTCGCTTAACTCGTAGGGAATTCCAAACCTTCCAATTTGAATCATTGCCTTGTCGGCTGGCGGCCAGATGTGCAGACTCTCCACGCGGCTCGTCCCCGCTATGTGATGAGCCTCCGTAGTACCCACTAGCGAGCCCGTTGCAGCCCCATAGAAGTGCACCCGCAACTTATCCCCTGCTTGCGACCGCGTCCAGCCGAAAACATATTCCCCGGGCTTGAGAGCAATACCGCCGATGCGGACCGGAGCCTGCACAATCAGATAGTGCGAATACTTTCCCTCCGCGGAGTATCCGGCCGTCAGCAGCACCACTCCGGCGATGAAGCGGCCCCGGCCATTCACAATGCCCGATGCAGTGCGCATTTCCGTCTCAATGTGTTCCTTCTCCACCTGCGCCCGCGCCGGCAGCAGCGACGCAAGCTCCGCATCCGTGGCTTGCCGCCACGCTGTTTTCTGCGCCTTTGAAAGCGGACAAATCAACAGGAAAACAACCGCGAAAAGAATGATTTTCTTCATGGCTTCGGCTTTCTCAAGGATTCGAGCGGAACAATGCCGCGTTGGATGGCGGCCGTGGCAGCCTGCGTCCGGTCTGTTACGCCCAGCTTGCTGAGCAGGTTATTGATGTGAGTCTTCACTGTGGCCTCTGAAATTTCCAACTCGGTTGCGATCTCCTTGTTGCTCTTGCCGTGCACAATCTGCTCCAGCACGTCGAACTCGCGAGGCGTCAGCTCCTCGGTGCTCATGCGCTCGGCCAGTCTCTGCGCAATCGCCGGCGGAATGTGAGATTTTCCCTCGTGAACCGTGCGGATAGTCGCGATCAGCTCTTCTGAGGTCATGCCCTTGAGCAGGTAGGCGCGCGCGCCGGCCTGCAAAGCGCGAAAGATGTCCTCGTCGCCGTCGTAGGTGGTGAGCACAATGAAGCGCGCCTGCGGCGTCTCCATGCGGAGCCGCTCGATGACTTCGACGCCGCTGAGCCGCGGCAGCCGCAGATCGACCAGTGTGATATCCGGCTGATGCTTGCGAAACTCCGCGATGGCCTCCACGCCGTCCGCGGCCTCACCCACCACTTCCAGGCCTTCCGCCACGTTCAACAGCGCAACCAGCCCCTGGCGCACCACGTGGTGGTCTTCCACAACCAGTACGCGAATCGTTTTCTTGGTCACGATTGCTCCTTTGCTGATTCTCTCTTCTCTCGTGGCGCTGCCGCGCGCAGCCGGATCGTCGTTCCCACTCCCGGTTCGCTGTGAATCTCCAGCCGCCCGCCAATGGCCGCTGCTCGCTCTTTCATTCCCGTCAATCCATAGTGGCCTGAGGTGGATTCCTGCTTCCAATCGATCACAAAGCCCTGTCCGTCGTCCCGCACATCCAGCGCAATCTCCTCCGGCCCATACTCCAACTGAACAAATAAATTCCGCGCCCCGGCGTGCTTCTTTACATTGTGAAGGGCTTCCTGGGCAACGCGCAGAAATTCCTGCTCCATCTCCTGAGGCATAGGCCGGTATGCGCCGAAGAGGCTGAAGCCGGCCTTCAATCCCTTCCCGCCTTCGGCCTCGACCATGCGGCGCAAGCGGACCGGCAGCGTAGTCTCGCCGGCGTCTTGCGAGCGCAACGCCCATATCGACTGCCGCGCGTCGTCCAGACCCTCGCGCACGTAGCCGCGAATCAGGTCCAGATGCTTCGTCGCGGCCTGCGCCTCGTTTCTTCGCAGCAATTCGGAGAGCACTTCCAACTGCACCGAGATGCCCACGTAGCCCTGGGCCAGCGTGTCGTGAATCTCGCGCGCGATGCGGTTGCGTTCGCCCAGCACGGCACGGAACTCGCCCTCTGCCCGGCGCAGCCGCAACCTCAGAAATAGCACTACCAGGCATGCCACGGCCGCCAGCAACAGCGCATAAAACCAGACGGTTTGATAATAGTGCGGCCGCAGTTCAAAGGTAAGAGCAGCGCCTTCGGTATTCCAAAGCCCGTCGTTGTTGGCCGCCTGCACGCGGAAGGTATAGCGCCCCGGCTTGATGTTTGTGTAGTATGCACTGCGCCGCGTACCGGCCTCGGTCCAGCCGCGGTCGAAACCCTCCAGCATAAAACGGTAGCGCACCTTTTGTGGCGCGATAAAGCTCAGTCCTGCATAATCAAATTGGAAGTGTACGTGACCTGCCTCAACGCGCAAGGAAGAGCCCGCCGCATGGAGCGCCTGGGGTACGTCGTCCACGGTAAATCGCTCTAGCTCCACCGGCGGCGGAACCGCGTTCACCGGAAAATGCGCCGGGTCAATCTCCACCAGGCCTTTGGGCGTGGCAAACCAAAGGCGTCCATCGCGGGAGCGCCAGGCGGAAGGATGGCTGTTGGTGGCCGTCTCCCGGCTGCGCAACCCATCAGCGGCACCGAACTCGATCCATTGCGAGCAGCCTGCTTCCTTCCCCGTTGCATGAACGGCGAAATCGCAACGCGCAATCCCGTTGCCGGTTGCAAACCACAGATGGCCGCCGCCGTCATCGAGAATCGCATGGATAGTGTTCTGATTCTGTCCGTCGCGCATCTCCGCAATGAAAGCGCTGCCCATCCCACAGGTTCCATCCGTGTTCCTGTGTGCCGATCAGCAGCGTCCCGTTCCCGTGCGCCAGCAGCGCCGTGACTACGTTGCTCGAAAGACCGTTCGCTGTTGTGTAATTGATAATCTTTCCACCACGCAGCCGCGAGAGCCCCGCCAGCGTCGCTACCCACAGGTCGCCGTTGGAGTCCCGCGCCATTGCACCCACCAGATCGCTGCCTAGGCCATTCGCCTGCGTGAAGGTCTCCATCCGCGCGCTGGAAGGCGCTCCTGCCTTCAATCCCGTCCAATGCGTCAGCCCGCGCCGCGTGCCAATCCACAGAGAGCCATCGCCATCGGCCAGCAGCGAACGGATAAAATCGTCCGGCAGCCCGTCCGCAGATGTAAATGCATCGATCTTGCCGCCGCGAATCCGGTTCAGTCCGTCCGGCGTGCCCACCCACAGATCGCCGTTGGGGGCTGCGGCCAACGACAGAATCACATCGCTCATCAGGCCGTCGCGCACCGTGTAGCTGCGAACTGCGCTGCTCCCATCTCTACTCAGGCGAAGAGCATTCAGCCCGCTTCCGTTGGTTCCCACCCACAGAATGCCCGCGTTGTCCTCGACCACGGCGGTTGTCGCATCGGAACTCAGCCCCTCCCGCGCGCCGATAGTGCGGAAGCGTTGATCGCGCAGGATGTGCAACCCGCCGGTCTCGGTCCCGACCCATAGATTGCCCTCGTGGTCCTCCATCAGCGCCAAGATCGAGGCTGTGGCCAGTGGATCAGTGACCGGCAACCGTTGCACCTTGCCCTCCGCCCACCGCGCCAGCCCGCCGTTGGTGCCAATCCATAGGCTGCCTTCGCGGTCGGCAAAGAGAGTCTGGATGCGGCTTCCCGGGAGTTCACGACCGACGGAGTAATGCTCGGTCACGATGTCTCCGTTCGGAATCGCCAGTATGCTCTTACTAGCTACGGCCGTTACACCATCCCGCAAGATCTGCAAATACTCGATTTGATCCTTAGAAAGCCCCGACTGCTGAGTAATGCTGCGTATGCTATCCCTGCCGAGAGCAGAAAATAAAACAGGACTGCCCTCAAGCTTGTTATTCTCCACGTCTACGGCAACGAACCGCCCCCCTTGCAGTTCCACGTATCCCAAGTCCGTCGAGACCACAAGCGGACCACCAGGCGATTCCTCCACCAGTGCCCGAATCCCATTTCCCGGCAACCCATCCGCAACGGTGAACTGCTTTACCACCCCGTCCTTCCACCGCGCCAGCCCCTCACTAGTCCCGATCCACAGAGCCCCGTCGCGCGTCTCCAGTAGGCAGCGCACATCGTTCCCCGGCAGCGCCGGCGTCGAATTCTTGTCGAAGACCGCAAAGCTGTTACCGTCAAAGCGGACCAGTCCCGCCTCGGTTCCCAGCCACACAAAGCCATTGCGGGTTTGCACCAGCGCCTGCACGGTATTCTGCGGCAGGCCGTTCTCCATCCCCCAAGACTGGCGGCCATAGTTGGCCAGCGGCGTAGTCGGCTCCAGTGCCAGGACGGGAATCCCGCAGCCCAGCAGCAATGCTGCCAGAAAGCCGCGGAACGCAGTCGCACCTTGCCTTCCGCCCGACGGCGGGAAGCGCCGCGCAGCCCTTCCCACCACTTCCCTCCGGCAGGCGTGTTCTTCAACCATGGAATTGTGCGGAACTTCCCTCAATCGAACCTCGTACGGCGTATATAATCGCACACCTCCACAGTAATTGGTCAATGCGGGATTGTGGGGGAGAAATGCAGGCGATCCCGGCATTCCGGCGCCGTTCTCCACCTATAGATGGAGTCCAGGCTCAGTCGTTTGACTCAAGACAAGGATTAAAGCTGCCGGTAACCTGAGAATGTTTCCAGTATCTCGCTTCCAAGTGTGACTTTCCGGTGGCCGCCTTCTCATGGGTAGCTGCCGGTTTCTTTTATAGGGGCCAATTCAGGGTTTGCCCGCCTTTGCCGCCGGAGCCTCCACCGCGCACTGCTTGCCGTCGCACAGTGCGCCGGTGATGCCCTGGCCCTCGGTGATGGTATAAATCCGGTCTACCGCGGGCAGCTTCACCTTCTCTTTGGCGCCGGAGGGCCAGTGAATCTCGGCGCTCCCGGCATCGGTCGCATCGCCCAAACCAAAGTGAACGCGCATGTCGTTGGAGGAAAGATAGCTTCCGCCGCTCAGCACGTCTCCGCGCTGGCGCATGCCGTCCGCTTCCAGATAGACCGTCGATCCAACCGCATCGCGTGGACTCTTGGGCCCGCCAATGAGCTTCATTTCCACCCAGTGGTGGTGGTCTGCATTCACGTTGCGAAGCAGAACCGGAACGCCATCCATGTTATTGATGACCACGCTGATTTTGCCGTCGTTGAAGATGTCCCCAAATGCGGCGCCGCGGCCCACGCTGACCACCGCAAGCCCCGTTCCCTCGACTGCCGGAATCAGCTCAAACTTGCCGTTCTTCAGATTGTGGTAGAGCAGTGGGCGCTCGGCATAGCTGGTTCCCCATTCCGGGTGTTTATCCACTTCCGGATAGACGTGGCCATTAATGATAAGCAGATCCTTCCACCCGTCATTGTCGTAATCGAGAAATCCATCTGCGAAGCTGACAAATGGAATCGAGGACTCTGCTATGCCGGCCTGATAGCTGACATCGGTAAAAAATCCCTTCCCGTCATTCTGAAAAAGAATGTTGTAGTCGTCGGCGAAGGTGGTGCTCACGATGGAAAGGTGGCCGTTGTTCTCGTAGTCGCCGGCGGCAAGGCCCATATTGGCGGCCTCGCGGCCATCGCTGTTGAGCGCAAATCCGCTTTCGTAGCTCTGATCCTCAAAGGTGCCATCTCCCTTGTTCATATATAGATAATTCGGAGTGGAATCGTTGGCCACCAGCAGGTCCGGCTTGCCATCCCCGTTCACGTCTACAAACAGCGCCCCCAGGCCGTAGTACCCATTGGGATCGTCCACCCCCAGCTTCTTGCTTACATCCGTAAACTTCCCGTCGCCATTGTTATGAAAGAGGTGGTCGTGTTCGCCCTTCAGGCCGCGCGGGCCGCACATCACCTGCACTCCGCGATACTGGCAGAAAGCGAAGTTGACCGCCTTCGACCCGGAAAGCGGAGGGTTGGACAAGTCCATTTGAGCGTAGCCGGCCACGAAAAGGTCCAGCCGCCCATCGCCGTCGTAGTCGCCGAAGGTTGCGCCCGTGGACCATATCGGATGCTGCGCTGTGCCAACAGTGACGCCGGCCTTTTCCGCCACATCCGTAAAGGTGCCGTCGTGGTTATTGTGGTACAGGCGGTTCTCTCCGTAGTTGGTCACGTAAAGGTCCGGCCAGCCGTCGTTGTCGTAATCGCCCACCACGCATCCGTAGCCCCAGCGGTCGTTGGCGACGCCCGCCTTCTCTGTCACGTCGGTGAAGGTTCCATCGTGATTATTGTGAAACAGAGCGGCGTGCGGCGGAGTGGTTTTGCCATCAAGCGCATCGTAGGTCGAGCCGTTCACAAGATAAATGTCCAGCCAGCCGTCATTGTCATAGTCCAAAAGACATACGCCCGGGCCCTTTGCCTCCAGAATGAGGCGCTTCTCGGGTGTGCCCGCCGTGTGATGCCAGCGTGTAAGCCCTGCTTTTTCGGCAATATCCATGAAGACAATGGGACCGGTTTTTACAAATCCGCCGGCTGTGATGGGGCGGTGCCGGCTATCAAACTCCGCCTTCTGCGGGCCGGCATTGGCCATTCCACCCTGGGATCGTTGCATCCCGCCCTGCTGCCCAGGCTGTGCAGCCGCGGCAACCCAGGCCGTACCATGCATTAAAAAAGTGGTGACTAGGGCGCTAAAAAATAATCTGCGAACAGGCAGCAACGAGAATCCTCCAGAGTATGACATGCTCCGCAACCGGCGATTCCTCCCGGCCTTCATCCCTATTTTATCGTTGTATTCCAGCTTCAACAAAGAACATTCTCGAAAACTACACGCGCGGTGGTACTCTGCTTACGTGGATTGCGCATCATCGGGCGTGATTCATAGCGGCCGCTGCGCCGGCTGGCGCGCCTTCAGAAGAGAGCGCTTGCTGGCCTGCACTGCCGGCTGACGCTGTAACGATTGTGAGAGTTGGGGTAAGTTATGGACATTGAAATCATTGTTGTCGGGGAGTCAGGCAAGTGGGTTTTGAACCTTCCCCGCATCCGCATCGGGCTGGACCCGAATTGTGAAGTCAACTTGCCGCCGGGTAGATATCCCGCGGTAGCCAGCGAACATCTGGTGTTGGAGATGGTGAACGGCGCGGTCAGCTTGGCCAGGGGAATGCCTCCGGGAGGTGAAACCTTCCTGAATGGCCATCCTGCCAACGCCGGCGCCGCAATTCGCTCTGGCGATATCCTCCGATTGGGCGCCGGAGGGCCGGAGCTGCGCATTCGCCTGCTGGAGCGGGAAACCTATGTGCCGACCGCGCAACAGCCGACTGCGCAACAGCCGCCCGCCACACATGAGCCAACGCGCGTGCTGAATCATGAACCGACGCGCCTCGTCTCTGGCCCGGCAGCCGCGGCCTATTCTCCCCCGCCGCCCGTAACGCCAGCGCAGTAGGAAGAAATTACACAGCCGAAGCCCCGCGTGGAGTAACCGCCGCTCCCCGGACACCAGTACCGCAATCAGCGGCAAGCGCCGCAGAAGGTGTAGATATGAACAATCTTGAAGGCAAGGTAAAAACACTCCAGAGCATGCTGATGACAACTCTGTTGATTATCCTCGTCCTGCTGGGATGCAACATCTGGCAGAGCTGGGAGCTTTACCAGACCAGGGACGAGTTGCAACAATTGCACGCGCAGGCGCAGAACGCTGTCGCCCAGTTCACGCCGGCCCTCGATGCCAGGCTAAGCATTTTTGAGCAGCGCATGGATGGCATGGATGCAAAGATCGCCGACGCCCAGGATCGCATGGTCAAAACCATGGATGCCCAAACCAAGCATGAAGAGGACCGCTTGGTGGACCGCATGAACACGGCGATTCCCACCATGCTGGACAAATATATCGCCAACAAGATGGAGGAGCTAAAGCAGCAGCAGCACTGAGTATTTTTACTCTGATTGGAAACCGGTCGCCCCATCCTGTCGCTGCGTCATGCAATAGGATGGGGCGCCGGCAAGTTCACATCGGCTCTGGCTTCGTTCTATTGGGAGTAGGTGTAAGAATCATAGCCATTGAGATAAACCGATAACGGAAGCGTGAAATTCCCATCCGGTCCGGGGTGTGATCCCCATGGATTGCGCAGGGTTACCGTCTGCGCGGCGTCGTCGTAACTGATCAGCGTGTAACAGTGCGCGGCAACCCACCAATTCGCGTTGGCGATTTGCCCATTGGGCGCCGTATCTTTGGTTCCGGCCACCATGGCTACCCTGCCCGCGCGGAACCGCCGTAGTTGTTGCATCGTTTGCTGGTTGTTGTTCGTAAAGCCCGTATAGGCCTTGCCCAGGAACGCCTCCATCACCCGCACTGGAATTCCTCCCTGCCCCAGGCTCTTGTAGGCCCCAAAGACCTCGCCGTTTTCCTGCACGGTCTGCGCCAGCGCGGCGAAAAATCCTTTTTCGTCGAGAAATCCCACCAGCGATTGCGCCTCGGCCGAGGGAATGCCTTCTGTATGAAGCTCCGCCGCCAGACTCTGCTTGAGCGCATACTGGTCCATCGATCCATCCTGGCTTACCACCGAACGGACGGCCCGATCGTAAGCCACCAGCAGCGTGTCCGATCCATTCAGCCATGAAATCGCCATGGGCTGGATAAACGCCGGAATCACATCTGATTTCTGGATAGCCATAACCAGGCTCTGACGCAGGGTGCGCTGCGCATAAGCCCGCATCAGCACCGCGACCCATGTGCCATCCGAACGGTCGTAGCCATGTACCCGGCCATAATCCACATCACTGGGGAACACGGCCTCATCCGGCCCGCTGAAGAAGTGGACCTTGTAGCCTCCGTTGGCATCCTGGCGTATGGCGCTACGCAGAGTATTCGGCGCAGTTTTGGCCATTGCCGCAATCGTCGCATGAAAGAAGCAACTGCCTAGCTGGCCCTGGCGAACCGATTGTGGGCTGATCCCGCGAGTTCCGTAGAGCGCAGTGTTCTGAGCCCAGCCTAGTCCCGCCAAACCGCTTCCCAACAGCAAAACGGCGATCCCTGCAAACGGCATCCGCATCTTTTTTTCTCCTCCTTGATGGCTTGTTCTTATTCCGGGCTTTATGACTGAGCGTTGTTTGCAGGCTTGAGCGGTTCGGGTAAAAAGCTGCATCGCCGATTTGAAGACCTGGAACTTTATCGAATCCGTAGCCGCGCCGGCCGGAACGCTCACCAGCTTCAATTCGTTCCGGATGGCCTCCTCCCGCTCCGGCGTCGGCGGATGATCTGACAGTAAGGGAATTGGCATTCCGTTCAACGACTTCTCCAGCTCATCCATGCGCGCAAACAGCTTGAGGAACCCGTTCGGATCCCAGCCGGCGCGCATCATATCGTAGAAGCCCAGCAGATCGGCCTCTGATTCGTCTTTGCGGTTGAAATGCAACTTGGCCAGCATGACCGCTGCTCCGCCATACTTCACAATGATCTTCTCGACCACGTCATTCTTTTCATTCAAGTTGTCCAGCACCGGTTTAAGCAGGGACTGTGCCGCGAAAAAGATCAGCAACTGATTCACTACATGTCGCGCCACCACGTGTCCAATCTCGTGGGAAATCGCCGCCGCCAGCTCGTCTTCGCTCTTGATTAGCTCGATCAACCCGCGATTGACGTACAAAAACCCGCCGGGTAGCGAAAGCGCATTGGGAACGTGCGAGTTCACCAGTTTGATCGAGAAAGAAAGGTTGGGCCGCTGGCTCTGGGCGGCCAGTGTAGCCGCTATCTTGCCCAGATAACTGTCGGTCAGCGTGTTGCTGACTATCATTTCCTCA
>CAWJDN010000122.1:0-6277 GCA_963840985.1 uncultured Acidobacteriaceae bacterium | reverse complement strand
CCCATTGCCGCTGTCGAAAAACTCGTTGGAGCTGCATGAAGCCATCGTAGGTTTTCACCCCGACGTAGGCCCAGAACATGGCGAAGAAGGGATAACAAGTTTCGAAATAATAGGGGTGGAAACGTCCCTGCATCGCCGTGGAGATGTATCCCGCCAGCGCCATCAAGCTCAGCGGCGCAATACGGCCCAGCTCCCGCCGCCACCAGGCAATCAACAGAGCGAGAGCGGGCATAACTTCCCACCATATTCCCATGTGGTTCTGGGTCTGCCAAAGCGCCCAGTAGATATAATAAAAACTCCAATGGAAAGCCATGGCCCCGTAGCGGGGCAGCACCTCAAACTGGATCTCTTTCATCGCCGGCCACGCGCCAGAAATCCGGAAATAGGCCAATACTGCCGCGACGGCTAAAACAAAGCCCGCCGCTACGATCAGCATTCTTCCAAGCCAGTCTTTCCAGGGAATTAGCATGCAGACGCCCGCCGAACCCTGGGCCGGGATGCGAGTAGGGGCGGTTCGCGAACCGCCCCTACAACCAACGTTGGGGCGCCCGCCCGTCAAGCCTCGGTCTAAACCGCGGAAATCCACAAAGGGTAACAGCGCCACGAAAGGGAAAAAGGCTACGGCGTTATACTTCAGCCAAAAGGCCGCGCCCAAAATCAGACCCGCCGCAAAACACCGAACCCCCCACGGGGTCCAACTAAACCCGGGTCGAAGTCCGCGCCGTGGCGGGCCAGGGGTGATTTCCTCCCAGCAGGAACCAAGCGCCGAAGACGCAGAGCATGAGGAAAGTTTCCGGTTGGGTGCGAAATAACAAAACCACGCTCGTCTGCAGCAGATCGGACTGATTTGCGCCACATTCGGTGTATTTTGTCCATGCCCTTTGGATTATCAGGAAGCGATTTTTTCCCATTCAAATAATCCTTCAATCTCGCAGCTTCGATGAGTTCTTTGCCTTTCTTCACTTTGAAACGCTGGCCCTTCGTGCTAGCTGCCCTGGCCGCTGCCCAAGCAGCAAAACGATGTACGTGCTCGTAGATGTCATATCCTTCGTTCTTCTTCACTTTCGTCATTTCTTTATCCTCTCCGTACTGTTTGCAAGTAAGTAGTTGCTACAGCTCAACCAATCACCCTCACCCCTCCACCGTGCGCTTCAACTGTCCGCAGGCAGCGTAAATATCGCGGCCACGCGGCTTGCGCAGATAAGCCGGAATGCCCGCATCAGTCAATGTGCTGCGGAAAGCTTCAATTGCCTCGGGTTGCGGCGTGGCGTAATCGATTCCGGGGCCGGGATTCCAGGCGATCAGGTTGACCTTGGCGGGCAGCCCGGTACGGCGGATGAGGCGCGCAACCTCGGCGGCGTCCTTGTGCCGGTCTGTGACCCCGCCCAGCAGAACATATTCAAAGGTAATGCGCTCACGGGAGCGGAGCTTTACCTGGCGTACTGCATTCATCACCGATTGAATTGGCCACTTGCGATTGATGGGCATGATCTCTGAGCGAATCACGTCGTTGGGCGCATTCAAACTGATGGCCAGCTTGGGACGAATCTCCGGCGGCTCCTGGGCAAAGCGCTCGATGCCGGGGACAATTCCCGATGTCGAGACTGTCATTCGTTGTGGGCTCAGGCCAACCTCGCAGACCAGCAGCCGCACCGCTCCCATGAAGTTGTCGTAGTTCAGGAACGGCTCGCCCATGCCCATGAAGACCAGATTCACGCGGTCGCGGCCCACCTCGACGCCGTGACGGTCGAAGACGACGACAACCTGGCCGGCGATCTCTCCTGCTGTCAAGTTGCGCTGCAAGCCGAGTTTGGCGGTAAGGCAGAACCGGCAGTTTACCGCGCAGCCCACTTGGCTGGAGACACAAATCGTCGCATGGTGGTGGCGTTTCGCAGTTGCCTCCATCTCGTCCTGTTCCGCCCCGTCGCCGGATTCGCCGTCGTCGCCCTCCGGCATCCAAACCGTCTCCACAGTCAGGCCATCGCCGCCCACGCACTCGACCAGGTAGCGTTCCGTGCCGTCCACGGATTGGAATACCTGGACAATTGCTGGCCGGCCCACCTGCCAGCCTTCTGCCACCAGCCGCTGGCGGAGCGTCTTAGGCAGCGTAGTCATCGCGTCCAGTTCCGTAACCTGTTGACGATACATGGCTTCTGCTAGCTGGCGGCCGCGCCATGCCGGCTCGCCAGCCGCCACCATGCAAGCGGCCAGCGCCTCGGCGTCGAATCCGAATAGCCTCCGAACATCCGACGGAACTCGGCTTCCGTCAGGCTTGCCAGAGGCTTCGAAATGCACGATTTGGCTCAAATCTTCGCTCACGGCTGGGGTCAGCATAGAGCATTTCCCCTGCACGCTGCATTTCTGGCCGAACGGCAACCCGGCGTCGCGCCAGCCCGCCTTGGCCTACAATCGAAGGACTGGAGAACGATGTCCACCGAGCGAAATATTCGCCGTACCGTGCTGCCGAACGGCCTGATCGTACTGACCGAGCGGATGGAGTACCTGCGTTCGGTGGCCATGGGGGTGTGGATCAAATCCGGCTCCCGCTGCGAGCCCGCGGAGATGAACGGCATCTCCCATTTTGTGGAGCACATGCTCTTCAAGGGCACACGCTCCCGCTCCGCACAGCATATTGCCCGGGAGATGGACTCCATCGGCGGCAACCTGGACGCCTTCACCGGCAAGGAGGCCATCTGCTTCAACGTCAAGTCGCTGGCCGAGCACGTCCCCATTGCCCTGGATGTGCTGACCGACCTGGTGCTTAACCCGGTCTTCGACGCGCCCGAAATTGAGCGCGAGCGCGGCGTGATTCTGGAAGAGATCAAGATTGACGAGGACAACCCGGAGGTGCTGGTCCACGAGTTGTTCACGCAGGCCTTCTGGAAGGATCATCCGCTGGGCTGGCCGATTCTGGGCACCTCCAAGACGGTTGCCCGGCTGACCCGGGAGAGCCTGGTCGCCTATCACAGCGACCGCTTTCACGGCGGCAACATGATCTTTTCGGCAGCCGGGAACCTGGACCACGACCGCTTTGCCGAGGAAGTAGCAGGCAAGTTCTCCACGCTTGCCGGAGGTGCAACGCTCAACGAATTGCCGGCGCCCGAGGCCGGCGCACGCATCGTGCTGCGCAACAAAAAATCTCTGGAGCAGGTGCAGCTCTGCCTGGGCGTTCCCGCACCGCCCATCACCGACGAGAACCGCTACGCCACGCTGATTTTGAATACGGTATTGGGCGGCGGCATGAGCTCGCGCCTCTTCCAGACCATCCGCGAGGAGCGGGGCATGGCCTACTCCATCTACTCCGACCTGAGCCCCTATCGCGACACCGGAAACCTGTGCGTTTTTGCCGGCACCTCGGTGGGCAAGGGCCTGGAGGTAGTGCAGCTGATTCTGGAGGAGTTTCGCAAGTTGAAGCAGGAGTTGCTCAGCGAGGAGGAGCTGACCCGCGCCAAGGACCAGGTCAAGGGCAACATCCTGCTGGGCCTGGAGAGCTCCAACGCGCGCATGGCCAACCTGGCGCGCCAGGAGATGTACTTCCACGAGTTCATTACCGTGGACGAGATCATCGCGCGCATCAGCGCAGTGGACGCGGCCCAGGTGCAGGCTATGGCGCAACGGCTCTTCGATCCCGCCCGCATCGCCGTCACTTTGCTCGGCCGCCTGGATGGGGTCAAACTGAGGCGGGCGAATCTGGTGTGTTGAATTCGAGATTCACTGCGGTATGTTGACTGCCGGGCTGCTCTGGATTAGAGTTGCAACCCAGGAAAGAATTTTGTCTCCAGTGTCTTGGGCCTCTTTGTTTTTCTTCAGAAACTCCATTGCCAGGGGCTGTCTTTGCCGCCGTGTTGCACCAGGTTAGGCGTGAAAGAGCGAAAATGAGATTCGCAAATTGGACCGATGCAGAAATCCAGAGATGGTTGCTGTTGCGTGCAATCGAATGGAATGTTTTCCCCGCTTTTGTCTCTCAGCCGTTGGTGCCCATCATATTTCTCTTTTTCTCATGGTACTGGGTCATAGCCGCCGTTGTCATA
Organism: uncultured Acidobacteriaceae bacterium; assembly: GCA_963840985.1. Lineage (GTDB taxonomy): Bacteria > Acidobacteriota > Terriglobia > Terriglobales > Acidobacteriaceae > Telmatobacter. Next base: position 2,246 of record CAWJDN010000122.1, on the reverse strand, counting down.
CTCAATATATTATGGAGCGGGATTAGGTACTCTTATGTCAATATAACTGTTGCCAGAATGGCCTGCCTTTTTGTGGCTTTTGCTAAGTGGCCATTCGCAATCGGAAGCGCCATTTATCTATTTATCAATCGCCAGTTTGTTCCAGGTTTCATTGCCCTATTTTGGCCATTACTTGCTGGGCTCATTCCTCCTTCCGGGAAAATCGGAGTTATCGAACTTGCTTTCGCCAAGAAGATTGGATATGTGCCTGAGAATGGCAGACCGAGGTTCCCTGGTATCACCGAAAATGGCGACGGTACAATATCGTTCTCCCTAACGGATGAGGAGCAACATGCAATCGACCATCAATTCACATATTTCAAAGACATTTATATTCATCCGGACGCTGCCGAACGGGTTCAGCATGGAATAATGGCTGTGGCGCTATCTGATTATGCAAAAGACCTGGTCAGAGCCCGTATCGTAATTTCAGAGGAGGAACGCAAAGCTAAATGGCCAGAGGTTCGGACGGACATTGAGAAGGCTATTGCAGCTATGTGGAAGGCATATAGCCTGTCTCCATTGCCAATTTATCTCTATCACCGTGGCTCATTTCTGGCAATGCTTGGGGTGCATGAAGACGCTCATAAATTGTTCACTTTGTTTGTGAAGGAACAATCGACTTTCAATGTCGATGACATAAATAAGGCCCTGATTAACCGAGAAGGCACAAATCTTGAAACGGCCTTATCCCATGCAAGAGATGAGCAATACAGCGCCCTTGATTCAGAGTTTAAAAGGAGATCCAGGATAACTACGAGATGGTTCCACGGTTCTAAGAAAAATGAATCTGTGTTGTCCAGACTCTCGAACATAGTTTTTGAGAAGTCTCTTTTGTGTGCAGAAGTTCTGAAACCGGATTTAGAAAAGAAGTTTGGAAAAGATAGTAAAGAATTCCACTCTAAATATGTTCCAGTTTTGTTTGAGTTTATGTACTTTTTTCTTCACTTAACGGATAGGTATGCTTTTGCCCAGCTTGGTAATGAAAGACGAAATAAATTAATTGACGAGCTAGTTCCGCCAACTATTGATGCCACGATCGAAACTTATTTTGGTCATTGGCCAAAAAATCTAAAAGATGGAATAGAGAAGGATTTTTATAGCAATTTGAACAATGCACAAATAGAGTATGGCAGTTGTAAAGAATTATTGCTAGATCCAAAAGACGATACTCCGACACTGGAAAGAATTATGTCAGGCACGAAGAGCAAATCGATGGTCGGGCAACTCACTGATAATCTTTCGCAGATAATAGAAGGCGAAATAGGTCTTGATCCATTTTTTCCAATGATGATTTGGGGTGCTGTTATAGAAAGCCTAAAAAAGAAAGAAATTCAGGATTTGATTTCTGAAGCTTCTAATGAAATCAAATAATTTTTCGATATAGAACTCCACTGGATTGCCTGGATCATATATTTTCGTCAACCTACAGGTTTAAAACGCACTTGCTTACACAGGCAGCATATGCGCTTCCCAAAACACTTCGCATCTGTGCCGAAGTGTAAAGTAGTGAGTATAGAGCATTTCGGCGATGAAGATTCCTGAAGCCACTCCGAGCTACGCGTTGCCCGCGGGGATTGCCGTTCGCGCGGACGGCGAACTGGCCCTTCGTGCGCACCCCGAGCCGTTGCATCCCTACCGCACGCCCTTTGCCCGTGATGCCGCTCGCGTCCTGCACGCGCGTGCCTTTCGTCGCCTGGCCGGCAAGACGCAGGTCTTCCGCCGCCTGGCCGTCGATTTCCCTTCGGACCACTTTCGCAGCCGCCTCACCCACACTCTTGAAGTCACCCAGATTGCCCGCACCGTGGCCCGTGCGCTGGGACTGAACGAGGAGCTGACCGAGGCGCTGGCGCTGGCCCACGACATCGGCCATCCCCCCTTCGGCCACGCCGGCGAAAAAGCTCTCGACCAATGCCTGCGCGAATTTGGCCTGGGCTTCGACCATAATCTGCACGCCCTGCGCATCGTTACCTGGTTCGAGGAGCGGTACGCAGGCTTTCGCGGGCTGAACCTGACCCTGGGGGTGCGCGAGGTCGTCAAGCCGACAGTTCCTGGAAAATCGAGCGCCTGTCGCGGTGAGGGTTAGAATTTGTAGCCCAGCGCCGTGACGAGCCGGACGTCGTTCTTGAGTTTTCCGGGCGCGGGACGGTGGTCGTAGCTGTCGTCCAAAAACGTTTTCAAGGTGAAGGACTTTGAAAGCGCTGCTC
>CAWJDN010000121.1:0-9904 GCA_963840985.1 uncultured Acidobacteriaceae bacterium | reverse complement strand
TGTTGACTGCCGAGCTGGTACTTAAGGCGCAGAAGAGCGCGCGGCCTCTCAACTTCACTGTGTAGGACGGAGACTGCGATGAAAACCGGGCAGGAGATTGCACAATGAGAACAGTGGGCAAAAGCACGGATTGGCCGCGCAGAGCGTTTCTGAAAATGTCGGCGGGAGCGGTTGTCGCGGCAGGCTTTCCGGCGATTGTGCCGGCTAGAGTGATGGGGCAGAAAGCTCCGAGCAACCGCATCAACATCGGAGCTATCGGAGTGGGCCGCATTTCCCGCGTCCACGATCTTCCGGGAATCTGGAAGTACGACCAGGCGCGCATCGTGGCCGTCTGCGATCTCGACTCCAGGCGCCTTGAAGAAGGCAAGAAACTGGTCAACGGCTACTATGCCACGAAGGAAAGCAAGAACTATAACGGCGTAACCGGCTACTATGACTATCGCGAATTGCTGGCCAACAAGGACATTGACGCGGTAGTGATCAGCACCCCCGACCATCAGCACGCAATTTTGGCGGTGGATGCGGTACGCGCTGGCAAAGACGTATACCTGCAAAAGCCGGCATCACTGACCATCGCCGAGGGGCGCGCCATGAGCAACGCAGTGACGGCGTCGGGACAGATTCTTCAGATCGGATCGCAACAGCGGTCTTGGAAACAGTTTCACAGGGCGTGCGAACTGGTGCGCAATGGCCGCATTGGCGCAATCAAACATATAGAAATCGGCTTGCCGGGCGACCCCAGCGGACCGGATGCGCCGCCTATGCCAATCCCTCCCAACCTCGATTACGACGCATGGCTGGGCTCCACGCCCGAGGTCTACTACACCGAGATGCGTGTGCATCCCCAGCAGAGTTTCGACCGTCCCGGCTGGCTGCGCTGTGAGCAGTTTGGGGCCGGCATGATTACCGGCTGGGGCGCGCACCACGTGGACACGGCCCACTGGGGCATGAATACGGAATACACCGGGCCGGTAGAGATATGGGGCACGGCGGAGTTTCCGAAACATGGATTATGGAATGTCCACGGCAAGTTTCTGACCCATGCCGTCTATGCCGACGGCATCACCATGGATATCAGCGGCGACTTTCCCAATGGCATCAAGTTCTATGGCAGCGAGGGTTGGATATTTGTGACCCGGGATGTTGAAGTCACCGCCAGCGATCCGAGCGGCAAGCCTGTAACTTTGCAACCTCTGATGGCCAGCGATCCCAAGATTCTCGACAGCGTGATCGGGCCAGACGAAGTTCACCTCTATCAAAGTGATGACCAGCATGGCAACTGGTTGGAATGTATCCGCAGCCGGAAGGCTCCCATCGCTCCGGCCGAGATTGGACACCGCGCCTGCTCAACGTGCCTGGTGCATCATATTGCCATGAAGACGGGGCGAAGATTACATTGGGACCCGGTCAGAGAACGTTTTCTGAACGATGATGAGGCGAACAGCATGTTGTCACGTCCGCAACGATTTCCCTACATGATGAGCCTGTAGACGCTTGTCCCTCTTGATAGCGGGAATAGCGGAGAGCCGGTGATGATGCTATTCTGAACATTAGATTATTCACCAGCGGAGTTAGCCGGCAAGAATGAAATCAACAACACGGTCGGTACCTACAACACGCGGTATCAAGCGCATCGACTTGGCCTATGTTCAGTTGGCGACCAGCGAAAACGCGCGGGATATTAATCGCGACGTGGTTCTGGAGATCATCCGTTCCCAGCAGCCGATAGCCCGTGCGGATCTTGCGCGGGCTTCCGGCTTGCAGCCCAGCACGGTCTCCGCGATTGTCGAGCAGCTGATCAGCGAAAAATGGGTAAAGGAGGGCGCGATTGAACGGCGGCCTCGCGGCAGGCACCCCACTCTTCTTGCACTCAACGATGAATTGGTGATTCTGGCCGCCGATGTCCGGCCCAAGCAGGCAATTGTCGCTCTTCTCGATCTGAATGGGCGATTCCTCGCGCGCGAAGTTGTGCCGCTCGTTTCGGATCCCGAGAGCGCGATTGGCAAGATCGTTCAACGCATGGAATCCATGCGCGACAACCATCCCAATCACTCCTTTGAGGGGATCGGCATCAGCATGCCAGGCCGTATCGACCCCGAATCGCGGCTTCTTATTCTTGCTCCTAATTTGAAGTGGGGCAGCTACGATATCAAGCGCGCCATCGAAGACAAGATGCGGTTGCAGGTCGAGCTGACCAACGCCGCCAACGCCTGCCTGCTCGCCGAGCTATGGTCGGGCAGGCTGGACGGTATCCGCAATGCTGTATTAGTCACCGTCGTGGAAGGGGTGGGCGTGGCCATCCTGGCCAACGGGCAGATCATCACTGGCATGTACGGCTTGGCCGGCGAGTTTGGCCACAGCCCGATTGACCCGCAAGGCCCCCTCTGCGGCTGCGGACAGCGTGGATGCTGGGAGGTCTTTGCATCTTCCAACGCGGCGCTTCGATACTATGCGGAGATACGCCCTAACGATGCGCCCCTGAGCATTCACGAATTGCTCCACATGACCGAAGAAGACGATTCAGCGGCGATTGAAGCCGTCTCTCGCCAGGCGGCCTGTCTCGGCCGTGGACTGCGGCTTGTTACTGCCGCGCTCTCTCCTGAAGTGATTCTCATTGCGGGCGATATCACGACCTGCTGGGCTCGCTTCGGCCCCATGATTCAAGCTGAATTGGAATCCACCATGCTGGCAGGGCATACTCCGCAATTGGGAATCACCAACGACGGTGAACTCGCCCGGCTCCGTGGCGCCGCCGCTGTTGTTCTCCAGCGCCATTCCGGCTATCAGCGCTCGATGCATGAAGCGGCTCAAGCCAAAACGAGTTTGTAAGAAGCTCGAAGGCTGTTTGTCAACCCAGCTGCCAGAAAGAACAATCCTTCACCTCCCAGTAGGCGTGGGGCTTCGATAACTCTCAGGTGGTCCCAGATAGCTCTCCGGCAAACGGCCCTGACTGACCACCAGCTTCTCCAGCACCACGCCGGGGTCAACCATCGAGAATTTCAACGTATGATAACCCGGTCCGTCCAGTTTGAGCGTGGAAGTAATCTTCCGAACGCCGTCGCTGACTGCCTGCTCCCAGTCCTTTTCCGAGTTATGCTCCAAAGCATCGACCACTTGCGGCTGTTGATCGTCGAAGGAGAGAGCATACCTCAGTCCGCGACCGGGAACAAAGTTCAGTGTGGGCGCCAAAATGGCTTCCACATTAAACGTGCCTCCCTCAAATAAGTACATCTTGTATTCGAGAACCGGAGCGGGTTGCGGCGGTTCCGCGCTTGGTGCAGTTACCGGGAAAACAGTCATTCCGGAGAGCGTCTCGCCAAAACCTGGAATCTTATCCCAGTGAACTTCGCCTGCGCTTGTCTCGCCGGTGAAGTGCTCCGCCTCCATCGAAACGCAGTGGTTGCCTTCGACAAAACCCTGCAAAGAATCTCTCACAGGCACAGGCGGATTCAGTGCCCTCGCCCGGACATGAAACTCTCTGCCGCCTTTCTGAGTGAGCGTAACCGTGCCCTCATTCGCGCCCTCGGTGACTACTACCCAGTCGATGCTGACAAGCAGCCTTTCTTCCTTGACAATTCTCCCATGCGTTTTGCTTAGCTTTATCCATGGCCGATCAGCGCTCGCGGAAAATTCGAAAGGCTCAGTCCCGCGATTGAACATTTCGATGAATTGAGTTTGCCGGTTAAAGGCATCGAAAGCAGGCAGCGCCAGAACTCGAATGTCGCGCGAGCTGGCAAACGGCAATCCTTCAACAGCCACTGCCATACTTGGCCCGCGAAAGCGGTTGATCCTCAGTGACGGCCGGCATTGCATTGAGCGGCGGCTCGTTCCAGAAGGTGTACCCGATGTGGGTCTGGTCCATCATATGGTCCCATTTGCCGTGCGCGAGCCTGTGGTTGTACTCATCGGAAAGCGCAGCGTCCTTCGCAAAAAGATCCCGCGCCTCGGCGGCAAGGTCGTTTGCGCTAACTCTGCCCTGCGCTGCATATAAGTGGTTTTTGCCGGCTGTAATGTATAACTCGTTCACGATGGCTGAGGCATTGGTTGGATATAACACTAACTCGAAATATGCATCGCGCTTGTCCTCTGGAAGTTGCTGATAGACTCGTTCGGCTCGCTCGGTTAGAGACTTCCACTCGGTATAGACGCGGTCCGCTTCCCGGTAATTCACCTGGCTGAAGGTATCCGGCTCCAATAGCTCCGGCTTGCGCCTCCCATTGTATTGCGTGTACCTGGAGACAATATCCGCAATTTCCGCCGCGTATTCCGAACCGAATTCGCGCTCGGCCCAGAGTTCGGTAAATTCCTGAAGGTGATCCTTGCCCCATCGGTTCGGATCCCGCGCCAGATTGAGAAAGAACTCGATTGGAAACTCCATCGGTTTCAGATCGCCCACATTCACGATCCATATGCGATTGGCCCCATAGGCAGAGGCTAGATTCATCTGCTCCCAAACTTTGGCAATGGGATTAGTATTGAGCCACTTATAGGAGCGCGGACCGCCCACATAGTCGAAGTGGTAGTAGATTCCCGCGCCGCCGCTGCGCTTTCTTTCATCCGTAGTGGGCAGCCTGCGTATATTTCCCCAGTTATCGTCGCACCACAGCAGAATTATATCGTCCGGTACGCGCATGCCTTTCTCGTAGTAACCCTGCACCTCTTTGTACAGAGCCCAAACCTGGGGATCGGAGGCAAGCGTGGGCGTCTGGTGACGGGCGATGATCTCCCTCTGATCCGCCACGATCTTTTCCAGCAGCGCGATGTCGTCTTTCTCGGCCATCGGCATATCTCCGTCGCCGCGCATGCCGAGTGTGATCGCGCTTTCATAATTTTTATTCCGTTCAATGCCCTCTTCCCAGAATGCATCGAGGGTCTTCGCATTGACCGTGTAGTCCCAGGGGCCCTCGCCGTGCCGTTTCCACTCCTGCTGCGCGCGCAGCATCGGCTCATGGTGCGACGTGCCCATCACAATGCCATATTCATCAGCGAGTTTTGGGTTCAATGGATCGTCTTCGTTGAAGGCGTTGTCCCACATCGCCGGCCAAAGGAAGTTGGCCTTCAGTCGGAGCAGTAACTCAAAGACCTTCTCGTAAAACTGGTGGTTAAGTCCGCCGAACTTTTCCTTGGCCCAGCCACTCAGCGAGGGAGCCTCGTCATTGAGAAAGATGCCGCGATACTTGACCGCTGGTTCGCCTTGCACCCAGCGCCCCGCCTTCACATACAGCGCATTCTTATGTTCCACGGGAACATCCGCCCACCAGTACCAGGGCGAAACTCCGATCTGCTCGGATAGATCGTAGATGCCGTAAATTGTGCCGCGCTTATCGCTGCCCGCGATCACCAGGCCGCGAGCCACGCCCGGCAAGGGATGTGAAACCATCTGAATCAGTGTCGATTCCCACTTGCCGGCGATCTGGCTTACGTCGATCTTTCGCTCGCGGATAAGCCGGTCGATGATTCTGCTCTTCCCGATTGTGCCGATGAGAATCACATCGCCGGTGAGAGACTTCCCGTCCTCGTTGAGCAGCGCTTTGCAGCTACTCACGTGGAAGATGTCAGCCTGCAGATCGTGAGCCGCGCGCGCCACTCCTTCATAGTCGTTCGGATCTACATAAAGCATCGCCGCAGTTCCCTCATGCACCAGTCGGAAGCTGCTGGGAGCCGGGGTCGTCTCTACATACTTCGGCTGGCCAATGCTAAAGCCGCGTGACGGAAAGATCGCAGCAGCTATCAATAGAAGCCAGGGAATGACCGGCTTCCAAACACGGAGCATGAGGAGATTAAGACGTTGGTGAGGGGCGCGAGAGTGAACGCAAGCTGGCATTGGCATCAATCCCTTACATATAATTTGTGGAGTGAAGCATATAACCGGAGCGCGCGATATGTCAATCAGGCCGCTTGGGCGTGATTCTCTCACTGCTGCGATTATCGACAGAGGCGGGCGCTTTGAAAGCGCTGCGGCAGCAAACGATTAGGCTAATGTTTGACGAGAGTATAAAATCGTGAACTTAGAGTCCAGAGTTGCACGAGGTAAAGGCAGGCTATGACCGACCAGCAATGGAAAACGCTCGTCTCCGTCGTTCGCGGAGAAGCGATTCGTCCGCTCCCTACAGCTTTCATCATCGATAGTCCCTGGCTCCCGAATTGGGCAGGCCACACGATTTTGGATTACTTCACCGACGAACGCATTTTTCTGAACGACAATCTTGAGGCCATTCGCACCTTCCCGGAGGCGATTTTCCTGCCGGGTTTCTGGTCCGAATACGGGATGTGCACGGAACCCTCGGCCTTTGGCTCTGTCTCCATATGGGGGGAGAACGAATTTCCCTTCGCCAGGAAAGTTCTGCAAACGCCGTCCGAGGTCGAGCGTTTGGAAAGGCCCGATTCGCGCAAACACGGCTTGCTGCCCTTTGTGATCAAGCGGCTCCAGCACTTGCAGCCGGAGATCGAAAAGGCCGGCCACAAGATCCGCTTCGCGGTGGCCCGCGGCCCGCTCAATATAGCCTCATTCCTCATGGGAACGTCCGAGTTCTTGGAGGCGCTGAAGACGGAGCCTGAGCTGATGCATCAACTGCTCAATATCGTCACGGACTTTTTGGTGGACTGGATCGCTGTGCAGCGCGAAGCATTCCCATCGATTGATGGCATCTTTTTGCTCGACGATATTGTTGGATTCGTCAGCCGGCGCGATTGTGAGACCTTCGCCCTGCCGTATCTACAGCGCGCATTCAGCGCGGACGTGACCGTGAAGTTCTTTCACAACGATGCTCCCTGCAAGGCGAGCGCGCCTTTGCTCGAGGCGGCGGGAATCAATCTGCTCAACTTTGGCATTCAACATACTCTGGCGGAGATGAAGAGTTGGACGAACAACCGGATTGCGCTGATGGGAAATATTCCTCCACGTGACGTATTGGCCGAAGGATCGCCGGCTGATGTGAAGCGCTCGGTCAGGGAGATGCTGAACGGTCTCGGTGACCGGTCACGCTTGATTGTTTCGTGTGGCGGAGGAATGCCTCCTTATGTGCCCACCGAAAATATCCAAACTTTGATCTCGACGGTTGCGGAGGAAACGGCGTAAGCAGCATCCTTAAGCGGGGTGTGGATATATGCGCCAAAATACCTTCAGTATTCCATAAATCATAGTTGTGGTCGCCTTCCTTAAGACTTTTTGAACGATGCCAAAATCTCTCTCCCCCGCTCCGGATATAATTCGGAACTCTAACAATACATGAATCTTACGGCTAAAACGCAGACATATATACTGTCCAGTGTGATCTTTACGCTGTTAAACAAGTCTTCACCCTTATTCAAATAAACATATCCTTGGGTTTGACCAAGATAATATTCAATTATTATCTTGACAATATCACTAGGCCGCAAATATAGTTCGAGACGCCAACAAATCTGTCATGGGAATAGCCCCCAATATTTACCAAGGCGGTTTTACGGCCAAACACAATTACCAGGTCTATTGGAATCAAGAGGTTAAGGCTGATTCAAGGGTCAGCTCCAGCGAATATCCTAGCGGAGTTTGGCAGAAACAAAGTCAATTCATCACTCAACATTGTTTTCCGGAGGAAATCATGTCAGGAAGGCCAGATATGAATCATCGGTTCAAAGCAGGTACATTTGGTGTCCTGCTGGTGGCGGTTGCGCTTCTCGCGGTCTGTTTCGGAAGCATGACTGTCAATGCACAGATTCTCTACGGCTCGATCACCGGAACGATCTCGGATAAGACCGGCGCGGTGATTCCCGGAGGAACTGTAACGATAACCAACCAAGGCACAAACGCAGTCCATATCACTACCGCTAACGGACAAGGCACTTACCTGCTTCTCGACGTGCTGCCGGGAGTGTATACCGTGTCCGTTCCGGCCAAGGGAAACTTTGCCGGGAGCACGGTAAAGGACATCCAAGTAGAGGTTAACCGCCAGGTGCGTGTCGATATCACGCTGCAACCAGCGGCGGTTTCTACCCAGATCACGGTGACCGAGGCTCCGCCGATGCTGCAAACCGAAACGGCGGAAGTCAACAACGAGATCAACCAGACGCAGCTCACGCAAATGCCGCTGACCTCCAGCGCGGGACGTAGTTTTCAGGCACTGTACACAATCATCCCTGGCGCGGCCAATGTGAAGGAGCAAAACTCAACCGCCTCCAATCCGGCACGAGCCATGTCGGTCAATGTGAACGGCTTGAACATGAACGGCAACACGACGCGCATCGATGGCGCAGTCAACTACTATGGCTGGCTGACCTATCTCATCGCTTACGTTCCGCCACCGGACTCGATTGAGAACGTCAGCGTTACAACCAACGACTTCAACGCCGAGCAGGGACAGGCGGGCGGCGCTTCGATCAAGATCACCACCAAGAGCGGTACGCACGACTTCCACGGCAGCGCCTGGGAATACTACCAGGATGCGGCCATGAACGCGCGCCCCTATACCACTACCACCGGAGTGCTTCCCAAGAACATCTTCGACGAATATGGCGTCAACGTCGGGGGCCCGGTCTATCTTCCCAGGATCCTTACCGGCAAGAAGAAGCTCTTCTTCTTCGATAACTGGGAGCGTGCGACGCGTCGTCAGTTGATAAGTGGTCTGCAGACGGTTCCTGATACCAACATGATTGGCGGCAACTTCTCGGAAGCTACGTCGGTGACGACGCTATACGATCCCTTGCCGCAAGTTGCAGGCTGGCAAAGCCTGATCAACACCACGACATGTCCTACTATCGCGTACACGAACGGTTATCTGAACTATGCCTGCCGCCCGAGCTTCACCGCTGAGTATGGCGAGACAGGAACCAACGTCAACACCATTCCCACAGGCCGCCTGTCGTCGGCCGCATCGACGATGATTGCGAATTTGAGCACCATCGCAGCGTCGATCGGTACTCCGAGCACGGCGCTGATCAACGCCAAGATGGCCAACGACTACCTCGGCGAAGCCACATACGCCTACAACCGCACGAGTAACGACACGAAGATCACCTACATCCCAAACGAGAACACGCAGGTCTTCGGGAAATACAGCATCGAGCCGTTCCAGGTGAACGACCCACAGGAACTGGGACCTGCGGGCGGTGGCACCTTTGATGGCGGCCAGCCAGGCGCGGGACACGGCAGGATCCAGAACGTGGGCATGGGCATAAGCCACGTGATCTCCTCCAGTTTGGTAGCCGACGCCGACTTCGGTTATACCCGCCAGTGGTCAGGAGCGCAGTCGTTTATCGACCTCGCCGACGGCAACTACGGACTGGACACACTGAAAATTCCGGGAACGAATCTTAGTAGCAATCCGGGCGACTCAGATTATTGGGGCCAGCCCCTGTTCAGCTTTAACAGCAGCTTCAGTTCAATCGGCAACTCCAATACTGCCAATCCGTTTTCGTTCCGCGATAACCAGTTTACCGGCGACGTGAACCTGAGCTGGGTGAAGGGCAGGCACCAAACCAAGTACGGCTTCACCTACTACCATTTCGACCTCAACCACTTCCAGCCGACTAGCGGCGGCGGGGTCAGCAATGTGCGCGGCGGCTTCCTGTTCCAGGGCGGCATGACCTGCGGCGAGACGCTGACGGCCACGACGGCAACGTGCGGCGTAACTGCATACAACTCGCTGGCCGACTACCTGTTGGGTCTGCCCAACAACGGTGGGGGCAACGCCATTCAAAAGGCGCAACAGACCTTCGATCCCAACTCGCTTCGCTGGACGGAGCTTGGCGTCTACGCACAGGATCAGTGGACCATGACTCCGAAGCTGACCTTCACCTATGGCGTGCGCTACGAGAAGTACCCGGCGGCGTATCGCGACCACACCGGTATCTACGTTGTGCAGTTCAACCGGCCGAATACCTCCAATGTCGAGGTTGGCGGTGTTATGGGCAACCCCAAGAATGG
>CAWJDN010000120.1:0-6487 GCA_963840985.1 uncultured Acidobacteriaceae bacterium | reverse complement strand
TGTGTGCCTACGTTTCTTCGTCGGTTGGTATTGCTGTGATTCCTTCCATTCAATGAGAAAAGGCCCAAAAGGGAAGTATACCCGTTACCCGGATGGCGCTGTATCCTGAGAAGGAGTTTCCATGCCCTTCAACCGCCCCATTTCGGAGGACCAACCGCGCCGCAAGTCTTCTGCCGGGCTTGAGGGGCTGGTGCAGGCGGAAAAGCTGATGCAGATTGCGATTCTGCTGCCCTCCTCGGCGTTCATCGGCTGGCTGGCAGGAGCCTGGGCCGACAACCGCTATCACCAGGCGTGGATCGGCATCGCCGGGTGTATCTTCGGAGGCATCTCGGGGCTGGTTTATGTGGTCCGGCTGGTGACCACCATGGGTAATAAAGCCAGTACCACAGCCAACACAGAAACCGAGTCCGGAGTCGGAACCGGAACGGGAACTCCCAAAATCAAATCATGACTGATAACGTCCCCCCCATTGCCAGTTTTACGGATGAAAGCCTTCAGGCTTTGCTTAAGCGGGCTATTCGCAACACTTTGATTCTGGGCTTGTTAGGTTCGCTTATGCTCGCGATTGCCTCAGGCTGGCGCGACGGCGCTATGCTGCTGACAGGCATGCTGATCTCGGCGGCCAGCATTCTGGAATGGCAGCGGCTGGTTCGTGTGATGAATGCCCGCATGAGGAAGCAGAAGGCTCAGCGGGGAGCCATTTTGGTCATAGGCTTCTTTCTGTTGCGCCTGATGTTCTTCGCGGCGGCCATTTATGGTAGCCTGAAGTGTTTCCATGGCTCTCCGATTGCGCTCCTGTGCGGCCTTGGCCTCGCGGTAGCGACGCTTCTATGGGAAGCGATTCGATTGTTGCGGGAGTAGCATCGTTTCCCGCTCGGATTCAACTCAGCCCAGGAATCAGAAAGACATTTTGCCTTAATGGATGGATCATTGGTTTTTACAACACTGCTTAACCGTCTTTTTGCCGGCCCCGTGGACGCACTGCTCCAGGCCATGGGTGTTCATCCCGCCAATCCCGCGGCTCCCATCGACAACACCTTTGCAATGGAACTGCTGGTGGTTCTTGGTTTCATCGCCTTTTTCATTCTGGTGCGGGTGAACCTTGCTGTGGAGAAGCCTAACCCGGCACAGCAGATCGCCGAGATGATTCACGAGTTCGTTGGCGGACAGGCGGAAGAAATCATCGGCCACGGCTATGAGCGATTCCAGGCCTTTGTGACCTGTATCTTCCTCTTTGTTCTCACCTGCAACCTAATGGGGCTGGTTCCCGGCATCGAGTCGCCAACCCAGTCATTGTTTGTGCCATTTGGTCTGGCCGTTGCCACATTCGCATACTACAATTTCAACGGTATATGGGCTCATGGGCCAATCGGGTATCTGAAGCAGTTTGTCGGCCCAGCGTGGTGGATTGCTCCGCTTCTTTTTCCGGTCGAGATCATCTCCCACCTGGCCCGAATGATGTCGCTCACCATCCGTCTGTGGGCCAATATGTTCGCCGGCGATCTGGTTACTCTGGTCTTCTTTTCGCTGATCCCGGTGGTCATTCCATCGATCTTCATGGGCCTGCACTTTGCCGTTTCGATCATCCAGGCATATGTGTTCATGCTGCTGGCCATGATCTACCTGGGCCAAGCGGTTTCGCACGAGCACTAAACGGCAGCTTTTTAGCTTTTAGTTGATAGCTAGTAGCTGCTTTGTAAAAAGTTTTCGCCGGAGAGCGCTTCCGCTCCGGGCAAACGAACGGCCGCCAGCGTGAGGGGGCCAGTACGGTGAGCCTCAACCACCTACTGGCGGCCAATTCCAAAGGAAGCAGGAGAAACATGCGTAAACTGCAAAATGTTCTGATGGTTCTTGCCGTTCTTTGCTGTGCCGTTCCGGCCTTTGCCGATGGCGGCGCCGTCGTCAACTTAGCTCCAATCGGTATCGGCATCGGCATCGCGCTGGCTGCCGGCCTCTGCGGCATCGGCCAAGGCAAGGCAATTGCCTCGGCCGCTGAATCGGTTGCTCGCAACCCCGGAGCCAGGGGCAGCATTCAATTCTTCCTAATCTTCGGCTTGGCCTTTATCGAGTCGCTCACCCTATTCACCTTTGCTATGATCTACGTCAAGATCAAGTAAAGCGAATCTCCGAGCTCAGCAAAGCGGCCTTACCCTGGGCGGGTGAGGCCGCTTTGCGTTTGTACCGGTTTTAGTGAGTTTCTAGTGTGCTTCTGGGGTCACTCCTTAGCTCCCCCGCGCAGCATCTGAATGGCCTGCCGGTAGTCCAGATTGGCGGGGATCGGCGCATACTGGGTCATCTCCTGCACGCTGTCGAAGTATTTTGGTCTTGAACAGAATGCGCAGCTCCATCTTGATTTGGAAGCGTGAGATGCGCCATTGTCCCGCGCCCACGTTAGCCTGCTCCAGGACGATCCATCCGCCTTTGTCCAGCTTGCCCAGAATGCCCCATCCGTAGTTGGTGTCCTGCTGTAAGTGGCCCTCCAGGCGCGTCACACGCTCCTGTGCGGCGTCGATCCAGATTTCGCCGGATCATAGCTGTCAGCGCCTGTGTCTCCATGTCGGGCGGGCTGAATGCAGGGTTGGGATGGAAGCGGAATTTCTCTACTGTTCCAGCGGAGCCCTGGCCTGTGCCCTCATATTCGTAGAGAAATGCCTGGGGCAACATGCGCAGCAGCTTCAGGACGATTCCGGTGTCGGATTCCTCGCTTTGTTTGCGATGGCGCTGCCGGCTCGGATCGCTCAGAAGCGTGTCCAGGCGAGCCTTTTCCTGTTGCTCGTCGGCCTGGCTCAACGGCTGGTCGTTGATGGCAATCAGCCGGGCTACATCACCGTCGTGGGTCTCGGCAAGATCCTTGGTCGTGGTCAGCCGGGGGCTGGACTTGCGCAGCCGGTAGCGCATGGGGTGGCTCAGGTCCCGGGCAGAATGTACTTCGGTGTCCAGAGCTCGCGCGACCAGCGCCTGTGCCTGAGTGGGCGTAAGGGCGGCGGCAACAGGCTGTCCCAGGGCGGCTCCGGCCCATGAAAATAGCAGAAAAAACGGCAAAATTTTGCGCATTAGCTCTAGTTTAGCGGGCATAGGCCGTCCGTGGATGGTGATTGAACCTCTTAATTGTTAGACGCTGGATAGTTTTTTCGATGCTGTGATTGAAGCCATGGGGCCAGGTTGCGTATAGTGCGTTCAGGGCCAATTATTAGGCTGGAACTCTCGAAGAGACTGAAGCAGACGGTTTTCGGCCAAAATCCCCTGTTGGGGGCAGCGGCCGGTTCTGGCGAGCGTCGAGTTGCGCATTCTCTGAGTTTTCTTGAAGATAAGGTCCGGGAAGGAACCACACCATGACAGCTGATAATTCTCCCGCACACATCGGTAAAACCGTCGTGATTTGCGGCGAAGTGAAGGGCAGTGAAGACTTGATTGTGGATGGGCGTGTAGAGGGGACTGTGAACCTCTCGGAGAGCCGGTTGACCATCGGTCCCAATGCCAACGTTGCCGCCGATCTCACCGCCAAAGATATTCTGGTTATGGGCCAGGTGCAGGGCAACCTGGTGGCCAGCGGCCGCGTCGAGTTGCGCGCCGGCAGCCAGGTAGAAGGTGATATTCGCGCCCTCCGCCTGGCGGTAGAGGACAATGCGGTCTTTCGCGGCAAGGTGGACCTTACGCAGGCCGTTTCCAAGGGCCATGAGGCCATAAAAGCACCGTATGCCGGTGGCATCTCTTAACAGGAAGCCGTGCGCCGGTCCGGCCGCGCGCCGATTGCCGGGCAGCAAGAGGATTTGAAGTTGCTTAGCCGCTGGTTTGAAAAGAAAGAGGTGAGCGTCCCTTCCGCTTCCCTCACAGGTATTTACGGGCCCAAAGTGCTGCGCCACTCGGGAGGATGGGCGGCATTGCGCAAGCGGCTGAATACTAAGTCCACTCTTCAAATCATGGACACAGGCTATACCTCTCCGGCCAACGTTCAATATCTGACCGGCCTGGGACACAGCGTCTTTCTGACCGATTTGGTTCGCGATGCCTGCACCGGGAACTGGCAAACCATTGGCGAGGACGGCATGCCGGTCTGGAACGTCGAGGGCTATCTGGAGCATTCGCTAGACTTTGCAGGGCGGACGTTTGACATAGTGCTGCTGTGGACCGCCCTCGACTATCTGCCCGAAGCCTTCGTGGTACCGGTGGTGACTCGCTTGTTTGAGGTCACGAATCCGGACGGAGTGGTGCTGGCCTTTTTCCACACCAGGACTCATGGCGAGGAGACAGCGCGTTGCCGATACCATGTTACCCCCGGTGAAGAAGTCGAGATACAGTTGACCCAGCAGTTTCCCATTCAGCGAGCCTTTAGCAACCGCAGCATCGAGAGGCTTTTCGCCGGGTGGTCTGGTTACCGCCAATTTCTGGCCAAGGACAGCGTCTCTGAGGTCATCATTACGCGCTAGAAAGTTATGGCTTTGCCAGCTGCACAGACAAAAACGCGAAAACGGGAAACGTTAGATACACCAGTCCTATCTCTGAGTAATAGCCCAGCGCGGTCATCTTCATGGGGCCATAAGCAAACATCGGATAATCGAAGATCAGGTTCATGACGAACCATAACACTCCCACGAGAGCGGCCTCGCGAACCTGCAATGGACGGCTTCGAAAATAGAGAGCGAGCAATATTCCTGCCGTAAACAGAACAATCAGATACATCAGCGTGCTGAAGAGTGGTGCGTTGGATTTCTTCATCGGAAATACAAAAAATGAGACGGCAAACGGTATCAACCAACTGAGGAAACCCAGCAATAAGGCGCGTTTCCAAAGAATCATACTTTCCTCCACGGCTCGGATTTTATGCTACGACCGAAATGGAGACAAGGGGATTGTCATCATGGTAGATTGGAAATCCACGGAGGAACAGTTGCAATGGCTAATAGAATTCAGCGTCCCGGCAATAGGGAGATGAGTTTGCAGGGCGCGCGCATCACCTGGCTTGGACATGCGACCGTGCTGGTTCAAACCGCCAAGGGCACCAACATCCTGATCGACCCATTCATCGCGCAGAACCCGAAGTACCCCAAAGATTTTGTCCTGCCAGCGAAGATCCACTACATCCTGCTGACCCATGGACACTCAGACCATATCTCCGATGCCGTGCCAGTGGCTGCCAAACATAATTCCACAGTGGTTGCCATGTATGAGTTGGCGGCCTATATGGCGGAGAAGGGAGTAGCCCATACCATCGGAATGGCACTAGGAGGCACCGTACAACTGGACGATGTGGCGGCCACTATGGTGGAGGCCAAGCACTCCTCCAGCGTGCAGGATGAGAAGGGAACACACTATGTAGGAGTCGCGGCAGGATTTGTATTGACCATCGCAGACGGTCCGGTCCTCTACCACGCCGGTGATACGGCGGTCTTCGGGGATATGAAGCTGATTCGCGAGCTATACCGGCCCGAAGTTGCCATGCTTCCCATCGGAGGCCATTTCACCATGGGTCCAGTGGAGGCAGCGATGGCGGTACGCTTATTGGAGCCGAAAATCGTTCTTCCGCTGCATTTTGGAACCATTCCACAATTAAAGGGGACGCCGGAACAGTTAGCGGCGCTGGTCGATGCCAGTGTTCAGGTGGTGCGATGGGCGCCAGGGGATTTTATCTAGATTGCTACAGATAGCGGCTCTATAGATAGCGCGTCGGTCTCTGCGGAGGCAACGGACGTCCGGGCGCATCAGATGTCGTGGATGGCGCTGAAGAATTCTGGCTGCCAAGACGCACACCTACGGGAGTTTCAGCGGCGCGATAGTTGCGCAGATCGCGCAGAATATCTTCCTTCTCGCGGGCATACTGTCCGGCCAGATGAGTCAGCGCATACGTAATGATGTCGCCGTGGTGCAATTCCTGCATGGAGGGATCGCGGCGCATATTCACCCATAAACGATGCACCAATTGCACGTCATCGGGACTTAGCTTGGGCGTATGCGGCCCGATATAAAACACCTTGGCTTCGCCGTTGGTATCGACAACATAGAAATTGAACTGGCGCTTGGGCTCCGACAGCGCCTCCCAGGCCTGTCCCAGATGAAAAGCCTGCTCTTCGGCGGTCATGGAGCTGGAGACTCCGGCGACTACAGAATCCACCTCCAGCGAGTTGGCGCTTTGCGCCAGCGCGGTGAAGACATCTCCGGCGGGAATCATAAGCAGAGAAACTTTTTTGCCAAAGCTCTCCGCTACAGAGATGGCCTTGGTGAAGATCATCTGCTCGTGCTCGCTGAAGCTCTGCTCCTCGGCGCTCAGGTACTCTGGTCCGCCCACACCCATCATGCGCACGCTGATCACTACCACGTCCTGATCTTCGGTGCTGGTGTGAGAGAGCGTCCACTTCAGTGCGAAGGGGTTGGTGGCGAACAATTCAGGTTTGCCCGGAGCATCTCGTGCGCCGACCGCTTCAACCCAGCCGCGCGCTTCCGATGTCTTCAGGATTTGCGCGGAAACGGCGACGCCGCGTATTTCCTCGAC
>CAWJDN010000119.1:0-9381 GCA_963840985.1 uncultured Acidobacteriaceae bacterium | reverse complement strand
ATTGGCCCCCGCGACCGCTCCGTCGATCTGGTTGAGAACCTGGAGCACTCCAAACACTTTCTGCTGCCCAGCATCGTGAGCGAAAGCACGGAGTCCGGTGGCGGGCCGAACGAGCGGTTGGAGCCGCTCAGCGCCTCCAATCGCGTCAACTTCGAGCTGCTGGCCGAATACAACCCGGCCATGGCCCTGGATCGCAGAGCGCAACCAAAGCAGGAACATGAGAAGCCCTCGGCCAACGGAGAGCGCGACGGCCATAACGCGCCGTCGCTGCCTCACGCGCCCAAGGCCACGGTGGCTCCTGGACAAAAGCTTGTCCGGCCGCCCTCGACCGGCCCTGGGCGTAACAAGCCAGGAGGCTCACGATGATCAGCAGCCGCATCCCATTCGTGTGGCGCGAGCGCCTGGCCTCTCCGCTCACCTGGCACTATGCCGGCTTTGCCGTGCTGCTGGCGGCGGTCGTTTTTCTCTCTATCCGCTTCGGCCTGGACTGGTCCGCCACCGATCGCAGCTCCACCGGCGCATTGGCGGCCAAACAGATGCAGTTGAGGCTCCTCGAAAAAGAAATCGCCCCCTTGCGCGGCCTGGATAAGCGCATCGATGACTCCCGCGTCCAGATGAGCGCCTTCTACACTAAACGCATTCCGCGCAATTACTCCTCCATCGCCACGCGCATCGGCGAGCTGGCACTGAAAGGCTCGGTTCGGCTCGCTCGCGTGCAGTACTCGCAAGGCGTTGCCGGCTCCGATCTCACGGAGATTGTGATGGACGCGAGCATTACCGGCGAGTATCCGCAGATCATGCGTTTTGTGAACAGCCTGGAGCGTAACCAGACTTTCTTTGTCATTCGTGGAATGCAGCTGACTGGCCAGCAGGGCGGCCTGGTGAATCTGCGGCTACGGGTCTCCACCTGGCTGCGACCGGCCGACGTGCCCAGCGGACTAGCGCCCACTACGCAATCCGGCGATGGCTCCGCCGCGCCCGCCAAAGCTGAAAAGGAGGGTGAATAGCCATGGCCATCCCCCTGGGAGCGGAAAATAAGCGTCAGGTCTACATCCTCACCGCCCTCGTCATGGTGATCGTCTGCGTGGGTGGTTACGAGATATATGATAATTTTTTTGCCAGCGCCCTAACGCCCGCGCGTCCTGTGCCGGCGGCAGCAGCAACAACGCGGCCCGCGGTCAACCAGCCTGCCCCGGTGAACAGCCGCGCGACGGCGGCAAATCCGTCAGCGTCCAGCGGACCGGAGGCTATCAAGCTCACCAACGACGACATCGATCCGGCTTTGCACCTCGAAAAACTGGCGCTGAACGAGCAGGTGGAGTACCTGGGCACAGGCAGGAACATCTTCTCCGCACAGTCAGCGCCCGTGCATATTGAACCTCCGGTAGCCGGCGCACGGCCCGGAGGGCCAGTCGTGAACGCGGCTCCTCCAGTGCCCGAAAAGCCCAAGCCGCCGGCCATCGATCTGAAGTATTTCGGCTACACCCAGGCCGGTGATAAGTCTTTGAAGGCTTTTTTCAGCCGTGGGGAAGACATTTTTGTCGCTCGTTCCGGCGAGATTATCGACCATCGCTACAGGGTGGGCGCCATCATGCCGGGCAGCGTCCAGGTCACCGACCTGGGCTACAACAATACGCAGGTCCTGTATTTCCAGGCGAACTAAAAAGCAGCTGACAGCAGACAACTAACAGCGAACAGTAAAATGACGAAGCCCGTCCCAATTCGCCGCTCCCGCCCCTCCAAGTCCGAGGAGGGCTACACCTTGATTGCCGTCATCTTCCTGCTGGCGTTGTTATCCATCGCGCTGACAGTGGCCCTGCCCAGGGTAATCAAGGATATTCAGCGCGACCGCGAGCTGGAAACCATGCATCGCGGCAAGCAGTACATCCGCGGGGTCAAGATGTACTACAAAAAATTCAACGCCTATCCGCCCAACGTCGATGCCTTGGTCAAGCCCACCAACAACATACGTTTCCTGCGCAAAAAGTATACCGACCCGACCACCCGCAAAGAGGATTGGAAGCCGGTCCGCTTTGGCCAGAACAAGGCACCCACGGCCATGGGATTCTTCGGGCAGTCGATTGGACGCTCGACGGTTGCCGGCGTCGGGCCCAGTGCAAGCGGAAGCGGACTGTCGGGAAGTAGCAGCCTGACGCCGCCGACGCCCCCGACAGATTCCAGCGCTACTCCTACGGACACGAACAATACTTCGGCTGCCAGTTCAACTACCGGCCAGTCCGGTCAGACCTTCGGCGGAATGGGCATTATCGGCTTCTCTCCCAACAGCCCCAAACAGTCGATCATGGTCTACAAGACGAAAAACCATTACAACGAGTGGGAGTTTGTTTACGACCCGATTGCCGAGCAGATGATGCAAGGCGGCAACGCTGGCAACAATGCAGGATTACAGCAGAATCCCACACAGACCCCCGTGCAGAATCCGGCACAACCTCCCAATCAGTATCCGGCGCAGCCTCCTGGTATCCCTTCGCAACCCTAGCAATAGTTCAAGTAAAGCCCACACGCACTAAAGCCCGCCCCCACGAAAGGGACGGGCCTTGTGCTTGAGCGAGCCAAAATGAATTACGGCGCGAGATTCCAGCCGTTATGTGCTGAACGACGAGCCGCAGCCACAGGTAGACTTCACATTGGGGTTTTCGAATTTGAAGCCGGCGGCCTCGACGGTCTCGACGAAATCCACCTTACAGCCGTTGAGGTACATCAGCGAGGTGGCGTCCACAAAGACCTTGAGGTCTTCGAAGCTGAAGACCTTGTCCATCATGCCGGCCTGGGTTTCAAAGGCCATGGAGTACTGAAATCCCGAGCAGCCGCCGCCCTGGACGCCGATACGAAGCCCGGCGGGCAGGGGGTCCTGGGTGGCCATGATCTCGCGCACCTTGGCAATGGCCTGGGGGGTAAGGGTGAGAGGCGCTTGCTTAACGGTTTCCTGTGTGGGTGCTGAGGTAGCTGTGGCCATGGAATCTCCCTGTAAACGATTTGCTTGCTGCTTACGTAACTGTACTGCTCCGCCAGCGAGGATACAAGGCCCCTGAGCGGTTTTATACAATGTTTCATATCATTGGATGCTATTGCGGAGAAGAAAGTCGCATAAGAGGCGGCTGGTCCGGCCCTGTAAAGTCAACGATTTCCAGAATAACCCCTTATTTTGTTGGTGTGCACCGTCCATTCAGCGGTATGATGTTCACCGGGACGGCTCCTCTGCTCGACGAGCCCCGAATTCTATTACGGGACCGCCAGCTCCGGGGCTGAGAGTTTTTCCGAGGTGGTTTATGACGCAATTTGCTACTGTGATGATGGTTTGCTGGGCAGCGGTGGCGGTGATTACCGGCGCCCTTGTCATGTATCGCGCCAGACTGCAAGGCAACGAAACGGATGTGGTCGCGCTGGATGAAACCTTCGCTAGAGAGGCGGCCGAGAACGAGGCTATTGCCGCCAAGGTCAACAAGATTCAGCCGGCTATTCGCGTCATGAGCTGGGTGCTTGCAGCCGTGACCGTGATCGTGATTTGCTACTGGGCCTGGGACATTATCGCCCAGTTTAAATAAACTGCTGTTTCTCCGCTCCGGCTGGCGGCGCCTGAGAGACTCCGCCAGTTGGTGTGTGTCCGCGTATTTTCTATCTAACGCGACGCAGCCCCAAAAATCCAGCCCAAGTGTATATCCGGCCCAGGAGCAGGTCAGTAGCCGTTGGCTACTAGCCAGGCCTCGGTCAACTCCTGCTCGGGCTTCTTCTGAGCGGCCATTTGCGCATGAGCCAGCTTCACCAGCACATCGGCCTCTACGTTGACCGGAGCGCCCATGGCCAGCGTGTGCAGATTCGTCCGCCAATAGGTCAGTGGCAAAATCGCGATGGTGATCGTCTCGCCGTCGAAATCGGCAATCGTCAGGCTAATGCCCTCCACGGCCACCGAGCCTTTGTGCACCATCCACGGTCGCACATTTTCCGGAACGCGCACCTTGAGCGTCCAGTCGGTAGTCTGTTTGTCGAAGTTTGGACTAGACTCCGGAATCACCGGGTCTAAAGCCGTCATCGTCCCGCAGCCGTCCACGTGGCCTTGCACGATGTGGCCGCCTAGCGGGCTACCGGCGGCGGTGGGCAGCTCCAGATTGACCTTTGCGCCGGCGCTGAGCGCGCCCAGCGAGGTGCAGTCCAGCGTCTCCTGCGCCAGATCGGCGTGAAAGAGCGTGGGGTGCACGTCCAGCGCGGTCAAGCAGACGCCGGAGACACCAAGCGAATCGCCCTCGCGCAGCCGTCCTGCCAGCCCCGGAGCCTCAACCGTGATGCGCCGCACACCGCCCCGGTTCTCGAGGCTAACCAGCGTGCCCGTCTGTTCGATGATGCCGGTAAACATGGTTATATTCTAAGGGAACAGGGGGCAGTAATATCGCTCATCGAAGGGGCCGGAAATAGTGATACGATGCTGCCATGTTTCGAAAAGCAATCCAACTTGTATTGTTTGTGTCTTTATCCCTGAACGGTTTTGCCCAACAGGCAAAGCATGGTTTTTACAGCCGAATAGCCTCTCCCTTGTGGGAACAAGTGTCTGGCTCTCCTACACCAATCATTGTCTCTTCCCCAGATGGTAGTTCACGTGTTCTTGCGAGGTGGCGAGATGCTGGATGCAAGGACAATGACGAATGTGTGGTTCTAGATGTGGAAGGTAAGCTAGGTAAGCTTCATATAGACATTGGGCCGGGAGTAGCTTCCGAACTATTATGGGCGCCAGATTCCAAAGCGTTTTTTGTAACAACAAGCAATGGGGGAGCAAACGGAGATTATCATCTTTTCGTTATAGATATTTTTGATGACCAGCTACAGAGCAGAGACCTTACCGAGAAAATCTATCAAGAGTTTGGGCATCCATTTCGATGCGGATGGGAAGAATCTCCCAATGTGGCCGGAATCGGCTGGGTTGGTCAGACGCACCATCTTTGGGTCGCAGCCGAAGTCGTCAGTCACAGCAATTGCGACAGTTTCGGAACATTCAAAGTGTATGAAGTCGATCCGGCCACGATGACGATCGCGCGGACGCTCGATCAGCTTGAAGCCAAGAGAGCTTTAGAACCCATGCTCGGCGAAGAGCTACAGAATGCTCCAGATGAGTGCATCCGCAAGCCAGAATCATGTTACGTCAGTACGAATCATCCAGAAATACATCAAAAGTAAGAAGCCACTCACATAGGATTGTCTGACCACTGATCACTGATTTTCCGGCCACGGATCTCTCAGCAGCGAGCACAACCCCAGATCGTTGCCGTAGCGCTCGACCTCAACATCTGCCATGCGGATGGCGCTGGCCAATTCCTTAAAGGCGGGAACGGCGTCGGAGCCCATGATCTGCGGTGAAACGAAGAGGTGGATGCGGTCCACTAAGCCGCCGGAGAGCAGAGCTGTGTTCAGCCGCGTGCCGGACTCGGTGAGCAGCTTGAGAATGCCTTCCTCGCCGAGCTTGTCCAGCACCTTGTCCAGCGGAACGCGGCCGGCATCGGTGGGCAGCACCTCGACGCGCACGCCGCGCTGGCGAAGGGTCTTTGCGCGAGCCTCGTCGGTGGAGATGGTGAAGATGACCAGATCATTGTGGGCCGCGGCCACCATTTTAGAGTCGAGCGGCATGCGCAGGGCCGAGTCGAGCACCACGCGCAGCAGCGGACGGCGGCGGCGCAACCCACTTCGATCCGTGAGCTGCGGGTTGTCGATGATCACGGTTTCGATGCCAGTCAGTGCGGCGTCGGCCTGCCAGCGCAGCGGCTGCACGGCGGCGCGGGCTTGCTCGCTGGTAATCCAGTACGGTTCGCGCAGGGTCTGCGTGCCCGGTGGCGGAGCGATGCAACCGTCCAGCGTCATGGCCACCTTCATCAGGACGAATGGCCGATGATGCTGGCTCCAGCGCGCAAAGCCTTCATTGAGGCGGCGTGCTTCGGGCTGGCAGACTCCGAGAGCCACTTCGATTCCTGCCGCGCGCAGAGCTTCCATTCCGTGTCCGGCGACGGCGGGATTGGGATCGATAGTGGCGGCGACAACGCGTTTGATTCCGGCGGCAATCAGCGCCTTAGTACAAGGCCCGGTGCGTCCGGTGTGATTGCAGGGCTCCAGCGTGATGTAAGCCGTGCCGCCTTTGAGCCTTTCGCCCGCGTACTGCTGTGCGGCTTTGAGGGCGACAACTTCGGCGTGGTCGATCAGGTCGTACTCGTGCCAGCCCTCGCCGGCCAGTTGCCCGGCGCGGTCCAGAATCACGCAGCCCACTGTGGGGTTGGGCGAAGTGACGGCGATGCCGCGCCGCGCCAGCTCCAGCGCTCGCTGCATCCAATGCCGGTCTTGTTCCATTTGTTGATTCATGCGCGTGGCAATCGAGAACACTTTAGTGTACATGAGGCGCGTTCTGCTAACGCAGTATATAACGATATGTGCGTTTGCCGTTACCAATCCAGCCTACTGCGCTTCCCCTATCTTCTCGACATTGTGCCTTTACGAAAAGGTTCGGCTACGAGTTGCCATTCGTCTTCGTATATCATGTAGCCGGGTTTGTCCGTCTTAATCTTCTTTACGTATATTCCATTACGTTCGAGGATGTTAACCATTTCCCAGATGCGGGAGATGTGCTCGGTGGCTCCAGTTTTGAACCAACAGATACCGAGGCGAAGCGTATCACGTCCGAAGGATGCTGGTTTTTTCAGATTTTCAGAGAACCATGCTCGCACCTCGTTCAGTTCGTCAGCATCAGAGCCCGTAATCTGTTGCCATTCCAGTGCCAATGCGGCTGCTTGAAAAATTCCCCGCTCTACATGACTGTCTTCATCTTTATGGCCGACGACAAACCGGATGTATTCGCGTCTTTCCAGCGGATCGTGACGTTCGAGTATGAATCGTTCATCCTCTGTCTCAACGAAGGCAAGCCGTCCTGGAATGCAGTATAGTACGGTGCCCATGCCGTGTCCGACGATTTGCTTGAGAGCTTCCATACGTGGAAGTTCTTTTTGGTCAAGTGCATAGTCTTCGGAAATGGCGAAGACGATGTTGGGAGAGTGTCGCTCCTGCAACTCGATAGCAATGTTATCGATGAAGAGTTTGTTGCTGGGAATGGATAGTCGAAACTTGGGATCGAAGTCTTTGAAGTGCGCGAGTTGGCTAGTGAACTTGTGGCGCAGGCGTGGGTTGGATAGGATTTCTCGGTAACGGTCGCGTTTGCTGCGCTTCACAAACGCAGCGATTAGTGCTTGCTCATGGTGCATGAGAGAAGTGTAGCCTAGAATCCTAGATGGTAAGCAAGCCGGATGTTAACACTGCAGGATAAGTCCCGATATGTCGGCTTGCATTGTTGCGCGATGTCACCCCAGCAGCGAATCGACAAACTCCGCCGGAGAAAATTCCAGCAGGTCGGTCATCTGTTCGCCGACGCCGACGAAGCGCACCGGCAGATTGAGTTCCTGAGCGATGGCCACGCAGATGCCGCCCTTGGCCGTGCCATCGAGCTTGGTGAGCACGATGCCGGTAGCGCCCGCCGACTGCGTGAATTGCCGCGCCTGATTGAGGCCGTTCTGGCCGGTGGTCGCGTCCATCACCAGCAGCACCTCGTGCGGCGCGCCGGGAATCAGTTTGGCCGCCGTCCGGCGCATCTTGTCCAGCTCGTCCATTAGTCCGGTTTTGGTGTGCAGGCGTCCAGCGGTGTCCACAATCAACTCGTCGATTTTGTGTGCCTTGGCTGCAGCCATTGCGTCGTAAAGAACCGCAGCCGGGTCGCCACCCTGCTTGGTCTTGATCATCTCCACGCCACTGCGGGCAGCCCAGATTTCAAGCTGTTCGATGGCCGCAGCGCGAAAGGTGTCGGCAGCACACAAGAGTACGGTGCGATTCTGGGCGCGATACCACGCGGCCAGCTTGCCTGCTGAAGTCGTCTTTCCCGTGCCGTTGACGCCGACTAAAAAAGTGACCGTCGGCGGCGCTTCGGGAGCTGGAAGAACCCGTTGCGGAGCCTCGAGGATGGCGCGAATCTGGGCCTTGAGCAGCGCGCGCAATTCCTCGCCACCTTCGATAGCATGGCGGCGGGCACGATCGCGCAGTGCGGCCAGGATGGCGGTGGTGGTTTGCACCCCCAGGTCGCTGGTAAGCAGCACGGATTCAAGGTTTTCCAGGGTTTGCTCATCCACCGTGCGGGTCAGCGCCACAACCGTCTCGATGCGGGCAGAGAGCGACTCGCGAGTGCGCGCAACAGCCTGCTTCATGCGCCTGAAGAGGCCGGATTTGGGGGTCTCGGCCGAGCCGGATTCAGGCGCGGTGGAGGGAGCCTCCGGAGCGTCGTCTTTGCCGCCAAACAGCTTCATCGTCGAGGGTTCCAGATTTGAGTTTAGAGCATCGACTCACTGGCGGCAGCGGTGAACAGGGCAGGCTTGGGATCTCTCACCTTGCTGCGAAAAGAGGACGTGAAGCCCAGAAAAAAGCTGGCCCACCGCATGAGCGATGGGCCATAGAGAGGAATGCGGCTCTTACTGGCCGCTACCCGGTTGTGTGGCCTCGGCAGTCACATCCGTTTCCGCCTGGTCGGCCTGCTGGGCTTGCTGCTCAATCTCCGTGGTGGCGTTGGGATCAGGCGGAGGCGCGATGGCGGCATAGGGCGCCTGCGCCGGCTGTTGCGGAACGGTAGACGGGATTGCCGGCAACCCTTCCTTGCCTTGTTTGTTTTGCAACTCCTGCAGTCCCTGGTCGATCATCTCCCGCATATGGTTCTGCATCTCCTGCAAGTCGGCCAGCGGAACCGAAACCGTGGCTTGCATCTGGCATTCTTGCCCGCTCTTGCTGGCCAGCACAACCAGATCGGCCGCCTCAACGTCGGCGGGTGGCGCCGTCTTCAACAACAGCACATCGCCGTCGCTCAGGGAGCACTCGGTTTGCGTATTATCCACCACGTCCAGCGGTGATCCCACCACGAAGACGTGCGGCTTGCCTTTGGCGGCATCGGAGAACAGGCGATCAAGCCCGCTGGAGCCGGGGTCCAAATCCTGCTGCTTCGATGCGAGGTTAGCCTCGTTGTTTTCCAGCGCAAGCTCGATCCGCACCTCGTCGGCGATCTGCTGCTTCACCTCGGGCGTCAGCAGCGGCGGGCCAGCCACGGCCGGAGCCGCGCCGTCGTTTTCGCCGCCCTCGATGTGGGCATTGTAGTCGGCCTGCAAATCCGAGGAGATCATGTAGTCGGTCAGCCAGTAGGAGGCCGAGGGGTAAGAATCATACGGAGAGAAGTAGTAGCCGTAGTATCCGTACCATGGACTACCGGGAAATCCCCAGCCAAACATGATCGGCGAAGCCCAGGGGTTATACGCCCAGCCGTAGAAATACGGCGAATAGAAGTAGCCTGGAGCGTAGATGCTC
>CAWJDN010000118.1:0-12071 GCA_963840985.1 uncultured Acidobacteriaceae bacterium | reverse complement strand
CATCACAGCCACTAAGCCTCTCAGCGAAGAGACTAAAAGTCGCGGCTTATTTTCCGCCCAACCCGTTATGAGGCTAAGTAAATGAGTGAAAAGGAAATGGTTATTCTGGATGGGAACGAGGCGGCCGCCTCGGTTGCCTACCGGCTCACCGAAGTGGTCGCCATATACCCTATTACGCCGTCGTCGCCGATGGCTGAGTGGGCCGATCAGTGGCGCTCGGAGGGGAAGAAAAACATCTGGGGCGCGTTGCCCATTGTGGAAGAACTGCAGAGCGAAGGCGGAGCTGCGGGCGCGCTGCACGGCGCGTTGCAGGCAGGAGCCTTTGGGACCACCTTTACAGCCTCGCAGGGGCTGCTGCTGATGATTCCCAATATGTACAAGATTGCCGGCGAACTGACCCCGGCAACGATGCACGTGACGGCGCGGACGCTGGCCACGCACGCGCTGTCGATTTTTGGCGACCACTCCGACGTGATGGCCTGCCGGTCGACGGGATGGGCGATGCTGGCCTCGAATTCCGTGCAGGAAGTCGCCGACATGGCACTGGTGGCGCAGATTGCGACTCTGGAATCGCGGATTCCTTTCATGCATTTCTTTGACGGCTTCCGCACATCGCACGAGGTGGGCAAGATCTATCCCATCAGCGACGAGACGATTCGCGCGCTGCTGGACGACAAGTACATCATCCAGTTCCGGCAGAATGCACTCTGCCCGGATCGGCCGTTCATTCGCGGCACGGCGCAGAATCCCGATGTGTTTTTCCAGGCGCGCGAGGCTTGCACGCCATTCCACGCGGCGGTTCCGGGGATCGTGCAGTCGGTGATGGACCGCTTTGCCAAAGAGACGGGCCGCGCTTACCATCTGTTCGATTATTACGGCGCTGCTGACGCTGAGCGGGTGATTGTAATTATGGGTTCCGGGGCCGAAGCTGCCGAAGAGGCCGTGGATGCGCTCAATCAGAAGGGCGAGAAGCTGGGTGTGCTGAAGGTGCGCCTCTACAAGCCCTTTGACGCGAGCGCTTTTCTGGCCGCGCTGCCCAAGACGGTGAAGTCGATTGCCGTTCTCGACCGCTGCAAGGACCCGGGCGCCAGCGGCGAGCCGCTTTACATGGACGTGGTGACGGTGCTGGCGGAGAACGCAGCCAAGCTGCCATTTGCCAAGATGCCCACAGTGGTTGGCGGACGTTATGGATTGTCGTCGAAGGAATTTACTCCGGCGATGGTCAAAGGCATTTTCGACGAACTGGCTAAGGCCGCGCCGAAGAACCATTTCACTATCGGCATCGACGACGACGTGAGCCACAGCAGCCTGACGTACGATGCGGCCTTCTCGACGGAAGACGCGAAGACGGTGCGGGCGCTGTTTTACGGGCTGGGCTCCGACGGCACGGTGGGCGCGAACAAGAACTCGATCAAGATTATCGGCGACCAAACGCCGAACTTTGCGCAGGGTTATTTTGTATACGACTCGAAGAAGTCGGGTTCGATGACGACCTCGCACCTGCGCTTTGGGCCAAAGCCGATCCGGTCTACGTATCTGATTACGCGCGCCAGCTTTGTGGCCTGCCATAACTTCAGCTTTTTGGAGAAGATGGATGTGCTGGAGGCGGCGATGCCGGGCGCGGTCTTCCTGCTCAACTCGCCGTATTCGGCGGCCGAAGTGTGGGACAAGCTGCCCAAGTCCACGCAGGAAGAGATGCTGCGCAAAAAGATCGAGTTTTATGTGATCGACGGCTACGAAGTGGCGCGCAAGGCGAGATGGGCACGCGCATCAACACCATAATGCAGACCTGCTTCTTCGCCATCAGCGGCGTGTTGCCGCGCGACGAGGCCATCGAGCATATCAAGAAGGCCATCAAGAAGACCTATGGCAAGCGCGGCGAGGCGGTGGTTGCCAAGAACTTTGCCGCCGTGGACGCAGCGCTGGCGCATTTGGAAAAAGTGAAATTGCCAGCGGCGGTTTCGTCCAGCTTCGATCTGATTCCGTCCATCTCGCCCCATGCGCCGAAGTTTGTGCGCGAAGTGCTGGGAGAGATTGCCGGGGGGCATGGCGATCAGATTCCGGTGAGCGCGATTCCGGCCGGAGGCACATTCCCCAGCGCAACAGCGCAGTGGGAGAAGCGAAATATTGCGCAGTTCATTCCGGTCTGGGATAAGGAGTTGTGCATCCAGTGTGGCAAGTGCGTGATGGTTTGCCCGCATGCGGTGATTCGAGCGAAAGTCTACTCGGAGGATGCGGCCAAAAAAGCGCCTGCAACCTTGCAGTGGGCCAAGCCGAAGTGGAAGGGAATGGAGCAGGACCGCTATACGCTGCAGGTTGCTCCGGAAGATTGCACCGGCTGCGCGGTGTGCGTGGAAGTTTGTCCGGTGAAGAGCAAGAGCGACGCCAGCCACAAGGCCATCAACATGTCGCCGCAGGCGCCGCTGCGCGAGGCCGAGCGGACGAACTGGGAGTTTTTCCTCGGGATTCCCGAGGTGGATCGCTCCAAACTGTCGCACGGCCAAGTAAAAGATCTGCAACTGCTGCAGCCGCTATTTGAGTTTTCAGGCGCCTGCGCGGGCTGCGGAGAGACGCCCTATATCAAGCTGCTGACGCAGTTGTTCGGCGACCGGCTGTATATCGCCAATGCAACTGGCTGCTCGTCGATTTACGGCGGCAATCTGCCCACCACGCCATACGCCTCGAACGCGCAGGGCCGGGGGCCAGCGTGGTCCAACTCGCTGTTTGAAGATAATGCCGAGTTTGGTTTCGGCATGAGAATCGCGCTCGACCAGCAAAAGGAGTTTGCCGAGATGCTGGTGACGCGGCTTGCTGGGGCCATTGGCGACGAACTGGCGAAGGCTTTGCTGGGGGCCACGCAGAATACCGAGACCGAGGTGAACCAGCAGCGTGAACGTGTGAAGGCTTTGCGCGACAAACTGGCCGCCAACAAGAGCTCGGACGCGCGCAATCTGCTGGCCATTGCCGACTCGCTGGTGCGCAAGAGTGTGTGGATTCTGGGCGGCGACGGATGGGCCTTCGACATCGGCTTCGGAGGGCTGGACCATGTGCTCGGCTCCGGTAAGAACGTGAACGTACTGGTTTTGGACACCGAGGTTTACTCAAATACCGGCGGGCAGGCGTCCAAGGCGACGCCGCGCGGAGCGGTGGCCAAGTTTGCAGCCAGCGGCAAGATGACCAGTCGGAAGGACCTGGCTATGGAAGCCGTCAGCTACGGCTCGGTTTACGTGGCGCAGGTGGCGCTGGGCGGCAACGACACACATGTGGTGAAGGCTTTCCAGGAGGCCGAGGCGCATGACGGGCCTTCGATCATCATCGCCTACTCCAGTTGCATTGCTCACGGCTACGACCTGGTGCATGGCCTGGAGCAACAAAAACTAGCGGTGCAATCGGGTTATTGGCCGCTGATGCGCTACAATCCGGCGTTGCGCGATGAGGGCAAGAATCCCTTCCAGCTCGACTCCAAGGCACCGGCGATCCGGCTCAAGGAGTACAGCTACCGCGAGGCGCGTTACACTATGTTGGCACGCAGCAATCCGGAGCTGGCGGCGCTTCTGCTTAAAGAAGCGCAGGATGACGTCGAGCGCCAGTGGCGGGTATACTCGGCTCGTGCGGCGATGCCGGGCCGCGGGGAGACACCGAACATTATTCCCGCTGAGAAACCTGAAGATAAGTCCGAACAAAAGCTGGCGGCTGAGAGCGCCGGAGGTGCGGAATGATCGATTTTTCCACAAAGTATCTTGGTATGAAACTGAAGGGGCCCGTCGTGGTTTCATCCACGCCGCTGTCGGAGAGCATTGACAACGTTCGCCGCATGGAAGATTGCGGCGCAGCGGCCATTATTCTCCACTCGCTCTTCGAGGAGCAGTTGGCCCTCGAATCGAAGACCCTGGATGACGATCTGTCGCGCGGCACGGATTCTTTCGCGGAGTCGCTCGGTTATCTGCCCGACCTGAAGGACTATCGCATGACGCAGGATGTCTACCTGGAGCACCTGCGGAAATGCAAAGAAGCGGTGAAGATTCCCATCCTGGGCAGCCTGAACGGCGCCACACCCGGTGGCTGGGTGCGCTATGCCAAGGCCATGGAACAGGCTGGCGCAGACGCCATTGAGTTGAACACCTACGCGCTGGCCACGGACAAGAGCCAGACCTCCGCGGATATGGAGGGGCAACTGCTAAAACTTGTGTCCGCGGTTACCGCCGCGGTCAAGGTGCCGGTGTCGGTGAAGTTGTCGCAGTCGTTCACCAGCCTGCCGCACCTGGTTGCTCAACTGGAAACGGCGGGAGCGCGCGGCGTGGTGATCTTCAACCGCCTCTATCAGCCGGAATTCGATATCGAGACCCTGGAAGTAAGGCCCACGCTGCACTTCTCAAAGCCCTCGGAGTTGCTGCCGCGGCTGCACGCGGCGGCGATCCTCTACGGCCACGTGGACCTGGACATCGCCATTACCGGCGGCGTTCACTCCGCAGAGGACGTGCTGAAAAGTATCATGGCCGGGGCGGGCGTAGTGGAGATGGCGTCGGCCTTGCATATTTACGGCATCGATCACATCAAGAAAGTGCTGGACGATATGCGCTACTGGCTGGAAAAGCGCGAGTATACCTCGCTGTGGGAGACGCGCGGATGCCTCAGCCGCCGCTCCGTTCCCGACACTTCGGCGTTTGATCGCGGCAACTACATCAAGACGCTCAGTTCGTATAGCTTGCGGCAGACAATCGCCGCGTTCTAAGGTCATTACACAACTCAATGGCAATTACGACGGCGGCGGCACTTCGGTGCTGCCGTCGTTGACTTTTGGAGGTCTAAAGAGCCGGTTCCGGTTGCTCAGAGTCGCTGAGCAATCTCAGCACCGACTCTTTGATCAGGCGGCAAGCTTCGGGAAGCGCGGCGGTCACGGCGGGGCTGAAGGCTTCTCCTAAATCGATAGCGCCGGCGCCGATGGTCAGTTGCAGCGCCTCGCGGGGCAGAGAATTATAAAGCTCGCGACCCAGCGCGAGGAGTTCGGATGCGCCGAGGTGATGGGTGTTGTGTTCCGGGCCACCGGGGGATGGTTCAACGGGCGTTAGATGGAGCGAACCGGCTTCGGTTTCGATAGAGCAATCGATAAACAGGACGGATTGAGCGCGGGCGACATCCTCGGCCAGTTCCGGAGTCCATTGATGGTCGGCGATAACGCGCACGCCGGGTTGTGCGGAGAAGCGTTGCTCAGCCCACTCGGCAAGCCAAAGCCCCACACCGTCATCTCCGCGCAGTGTGTTGCCGCAAGCGAGGATGAGGCATCGGGCTGGAGTGGAACTCATGAATTCACCTAATGAAAACCCGACCTTAGCCGCAAAAACAAAGACGCGCCGAAGGTGGAGCACCCGGCTACTTCGTAAACTCGTTTGGGTGCTCCAATTTGTATTGTTTGAAGGACTTGATGCGATGATATGTTGCGCTGTACCCGGGTCCTTTGTCGTCAGGAGTGTAAACAAATTGTACGGTCATCCAGTCGCCAGACTGTTTGTATTTCCACAGATAAACCCCGCCGAGGTCGTAATCGCGAATACCGGTCTTAAACGAAATATAGTCGCGGGAGACAAGATAGGAGGCGCTGTAGATAGGGCGCAAATTATTCGCTACTGGGATAGGGCCAAAGCATTTCCCTTGCGTTGGTCCATTTCTATCTGAGGGAGAGAATAGAAGTTTATCTTCAAATGGTGTGAGTACGCCGCCACTTTCAATACCGTCCTTCCGTTCCCATTCCCCGGAAATATCTGGCGAGAACAAATGGCATGAAGCAATCATCAGTAAACAAGGGAGAATGAAAAGCAATAGCTTGCACGAAGACTTTGTCATATTACCTCCGACCAAATTCGCGTGAAGCCTAGCGGGCTTCTTGAAGAACACACTTTATCGGACGAGCCGATCCACAACTTCGCCGTCGGAGTTGACGAGCGTGAGAATCAGCGGCATCTGGCCGAAGGCGTGCGTGGAGCAGCTCAGGCAGGGATCGAAGGTGCGAATCACGGCCTCGATGCGGTTGAGAGCGCCGGGGGTAAACTTGCCGTCCTTGACGTAGGCCTTGGCCGACTGAAGGACGCCCTTGTTCATGGCGTTGTTGTTGTGGCCGGTGGCGACAACCAGGCTGGCCCATGTCATCTTGCCATTCTCGTCGACCTTGTAATGATGATTGAGCGTGCCGCGCGGGGCCTCGATCTGGCCAGCACCCTCGAGGCGGTTGACACCTGCCGTGGCGCGCACATGCTTGTCGAGAATGAGCGGATCTGCGAGAATCTGCTCGATCTTCTCAAGACCGTAGAGAGCCTCGACGAGGCGTGCGTGGTGATAGAAGAAGGAGCTTTCAACCGGCCCTGCAGCCAACTGCTTGAACTCAGCCAGTTCTTTGTCGGCTTGCGGTGTGCCCATAGACTTTACGATGTTAAGCCGCGCCAGCGGACCTACACGATAGCTGCCCTTGGGATATCCGAGCGGCTTGTAGTAGACGAACTTGGTGTAGCTGTAGTTTTCAACGGCCTCGCCGAACTGCTCGGTGAAGCGGCTGGCTGTCATGCCGTCCTCGATAACAGCGCCCTTGGGATCGATGAGCCGCAGCGTGCCGTCAGTGAACTCAATGGACTCGTCCTCGTTTATCAGGCCCAGGTAGTTGGAGGGGAAATTGGCGAAGACCTTAATCTCCGGCTTGAAGGAGCCGGCGATCTGTTTGTAGGTGGTCAGCGCCAGTTTGAGGTTGGCGTAGGCCTGGGGAATCATGGAGAGCATCTCGTCGCGGTGAGCCGAGGAGAGCGGCTCAGTGACGCCGCCGGGAACAACCCATCCGGTATGGATACGCTTGGTGGCGAGCAGTTCGATGATGTGCTGGCCGAAGCGGCGTAAACCGATGCCGGCCAAGCCCAGATCGGGCCGGGCGGCGGCCACGCCGAAGATGTTGCGCGCTACGGGGTCGGACTCCATGCCCAGCAGCAGATCAGGAGACGAGAGATGGAAGAAGCTGAGGGCGTGCGACTGCACCATCTGGGCCATATTCAACAGGCGACGCAGCTGCGCGGCGGTATGCGGAATGCGGACCGCCATGATGGCTTCGCAGGCCTTGGCAGAGGCCAGCAGGTGGGAGACAGGGCAGATGCCGCATATGCGCGCCGTCAGGCTGGGCATCTCGTAAAACGGCCGGCCTTCGGAGAACTTCTCAAATCCGCGCACCTGGGTGACATGAAAGTGAGCGTCCGCCACTTCGCCCAGATCGTTGAGCTGGATAGTGATCTTGCCGTGGCCTTCGAGGCGGGTTACGGGATCGATGGTGATGGTCTGGGTCATGACTCGGACTCCTAGGGACTCAAGCTCCAAAGCGGGTGAGGGCTGAAATATCCAGCGGCGCACCGGTTACCAGCGCAGTCAGCGCCGTATGAAAGGTCTCAGCCGAGGGCGGGCAGCCAGGCAAAAAAACGTCTACTGCCACAACCTCGTGGATGGGGCGCACAATCTTGAGCAGCTTGGGCACCACGACGCAGGGAATCTGCTGTTGCGCACTGGCGTTCTCAATGTACGCCCTGTTCAGAATTGCTTCCGGACCGAAGGGATTGCGCATCGATGGCACATTGCCGGTGATGGCGCAGTCGCCCATGGCGATCAGCATTTTGGAGTGGGCGCGAACCTTCTTGATCTTCGCTTCGTCGTCCACCGAGGCTACGGCTCCCTCGACCAAAGCGATGTCTACCTCGTCGGGAAATTCCTTGGCGTCCACGATGGGGCTGTAGACCACTTCGATCAGCTTGGCCAGCTCGAGGATCTTTTCATCCAAGTCGAGGAAGGACATATGACAGCCGGAACATCCGTCCAGCCACACGGTTGCCACTTTTAGTTTGCTCATTGCGCTTCCCTCATGAGGTTCAGGTAGGGCAGAAAATCCGGATACTTGGGGTGATCGGAGCCGATCTTGCTCTTATCGAAGAGGGCTCCGGTAGGACAGCACTGCACGCACTTGCCACAGCGGGTACAAGCAGAACTTCCCCACTCCTGATGCAAATCGGTGATGACGATGGAGTCGATGCCGCGGCCCATCACATCCCAAATGTGCGCGCCTTCAATCTCGGCACAGACCCGCACGCAGCGTGTGCACAGGATGCAGCGGTTATGGTCAACGGAGAAGCGCTCGTGCGAGGCATCCACGGCGAGCGCGGGGTTGCGATAGGGCAGGGTAACGTGGGTCACTCCCTGGCTCTGCGCCAGCGCCTGCAGCTCGCAATGGCTGTTGGAAACGCACACTGAGCAGATGTGATTGCGCTCGGCGAACAATAACTCAAGGATGATGCGGCGGTGCTTGCGCAGCCTCTCCGAGTCGGTCGATACCTCCATGCCTTCGTGGATGTGGGCCACGCAAGCAGGCAAGAGCTTATTGCTGTTCTTGATCTCGACCAGGCATAGGCGGCAGGCACCCACCGAGCCCAAGCCCTCCAGATGGCAGAGGGTGGGAATGTTAATGTCATTTTCCCGCGCCACTTCCAGGATGGTCTGGCCGGAGCGCGCGCTGACTTCCTGGCCGTCGATGGTGAGTGTTTTGACGCCCATGCTCTCGCTCATGCCAATACCTCCTTAGTAGCGGCAACGGGCGCGGGCGCTTCCATATTGCAGACGCCGGCCGGGCAGCGCTTATGCTCGATGTGTTCGAGGTACTCGTTTTTGAAGTACTTGAGCGTGCTGAGGACGGGATTGGGTGCCGTCTGGCCCAGGCCGCAGAGGCTGGTTTCCTTGATGGTCTCGCACAGGCTCACCAGCAGGTCGAGGTCTTCCATGGTTCCTGAGCCGGAGCAGATGCGGGTGAGCAGGGTGTACATCTGCGCCGTGCCCGCGCGACAGGGAATGCACTTGCCGCAGGATTCGGTCATGCAAAACTCGACGAAGAAGCGGGCCACGTTGACCATGCAGGAAGTATCGTCCATGACGATCATGCCGCCGGAGCCCATGATGGAGCCAACCGCCATGAGTGCATCGTAGCTGACGCCGAGATCGAGCATTTCGGCGGGGATGCAGCCGCCGGATGGTCCGCCGGTCTGCACCGCCTTGAACTTGTGCCCGCCCGGTACGCCGCCGCCGATGACCTCGATAATCTCGCGCAGCTTGATGCCCATGGGCACTTCCACCAGGCCGGTGTTGGCGATCTTGCCGGTCAGCGCGAAGACCTTGGTGCCCTTGCTTCTCTCCGAGCCCATGTTGGCAAACCACTTGCCGCCGTTGCGGACGATAGGCGCGATGTTGGCGAAAGTCTCGACGTTGTTGATGAGCGTGGGCTTGCCGAAGAGGCCGCTGACCGCAGGGTAGGGAGGCCGCGGCCTGGGAGTGCCGCGCTTGCCTTCGATGGAGGCCAGTAACGCCGTCTCCTCGCCGCAGACAAATGCTCCGGCGCCTAGGCGGATTTCGACATCGAAGTTGAAGGGAGTATTGCAGATGCCGTTGCCCAGCAATCCGCGGCGGCGAGCCTCTCGGATGGCAGTGGTCAGACGGGAGACGGCCACCGGGTACTCGGCCCGGACATAGATGAAGCCTTTGCTGGCGCCTACGGCGTAAGCGGCGATGGCCATGCCCTCGATGACGCGATGCGGGTCACCTTCCATCACGCTGCGATCCATAAACGCGCCGGGATCGCCCTCGTCGCCGTTGCAGACCACGTACTTCAACTCGCCGCTGGCTTTGGCCACCGTTCCCCACTTCAGTCCGGTGGGATAGCCGCCGCCGCCGCGTCCCCGAAGACCGCTTTCGGTTATGCGGTGAATCACTCCGCTGGGCGTCATCTCGGTGAGCGCGGTCAGCAGCGCTTTGTAACCGTCGCGGGCTATGTAATCGTCAATCTTATCTGGATCTATGTAGCCAGCATTCTCCAGCACCACCCGCACCTGCTTGTCGAAGTGCTCATTCAAATCGCACTGCAACTTGGGCACAGGTTTACCGCCCAGGCTTTTCACAATTGCCTCGGCGTGGCCGGCATTTACATGGTGGTATAGAGTATTGTCGGGATCAACGCGAACCAGAGGCCCGGAAGAGCAGGGGCCCATACACCCAGTGCGGCGGATCAGCACATTCTTTCCGGATGAGGCAGCGGTCTTCTCGAGAGACTCCCGCAATTTGTCCGCGCCCTGGCTCATACAGGCCAGATCCATGCAGACATTTACTTCAAAATCGAATTTATCATTCTCCTGGCAGACGCTTTTGGCAACCTGCTCGAGCTCTTCAAGTGTCATTCCACTGCCCACCTTTCCAGTTGCTCGAGCATCTGTTCAGAGGTCATCTCACCCACCACTTCGCCATCGCACAACACCACAGGCGCGCGACTGCAGGCACCCACGCAACGCGCTGTCATCAGGCTGATCTGGCCGTTGCTAGTTGTCTGTCCACGGGAAACGCCCAGTTGCTTTTCGGCCGCCACTATCAGTTTGTCGGAGCCCTTGATGTAGCAGGCGGTGCCGGCGCAGACCGTGGCCGTATGTTTGCCCGGAGGCTTCAGGCTGAAGTAGTGGTAAAAAGTCACCACCCCGTAAGCCTGGCTGAGCGGCACGCGCAGGGAGAGGGCCACAAAACGAATCGAATCGTCGTCCAGGTAGCCGAAGGCTGACTGGACGGTGTGGAGCGTCTCAATCAGCGCATGGCGGGCAAAGCCATTTTTTCGCATAGTGCCGTTGACGATCTTCCATCGATTGTCGTTGCTGGGCAGCGGCGGTGGGGTAAATGCAGGCAAAAATCCTCCATACAGGGAATGCAACGCACAGCGATTGTGCCGATGCGCCAATTTCCATGTCTATATTTCTTATATCGGCCCCAGCCTGCTTTTCTCCGTGACCACGGTCACTTGGAGTAGAAGCGGGTTTCATTCCCGGCAGGCAGGAAAATGCTCAGAATAGGGCAAAAATCGTCCCATTATCCCAGCGAAGGCAGGTGGTCGGAGATTCCGAAGAGGAAGATAACGCCGATGATAAAGCTGTAGGCGGCGCCGGTCCAGGCGATGGCGCGGTAGAGCAGGGGATGGTGGTGTCCGCTGGCGTTGAAGGCTCCGCCCATGGTTGCGGTCATAAGGGCATTCATGGCTACCAAGCCGATGGCGAAGGCTGCCAGGCCCATCATGCCGCGCGAGGTTCCGCCCAGATTGGCGGTGAGGAAAAACAGAGCCAACTGGCTGGGGGTTTCAGCGCCCAGGCCGTGCATAATACCGATGACAAAGACAGACTTGCCGTTGTACATCCACCGAAATCGATCGGGTTGAGGCGCCTCAGGGTTCCAGCTGCGGCGAAGTTTCCACCCCATCCACAAGACTCCGTTGATAGCGATGGCCAGGCGGCTTTCGACGCGACTGTGGGAGTGGCCGTGCGCATCTTTGCGCAGAATTCCGGCAACGACCCCGATGCCGAGAACGATGAGGGTGAGGCCGATCAGCCGCTCCGCCCAGTGGTCAAGGCCCTCGGGCAGACCCAGGTGCAACTCCAGCACGGCGATACCCAGCGCGGCCACCGTGAAGGCGTGGCCCAGGGCGTAGGTCATTCCCAGGCGCAGGCCGCTACGCCAGTTGCGCTGTACGGCGGTGATGTCGCTGATGGCGGCCAGGTGATCGTAGTCGAAGCCGTGGCGCAGCCCCAGCAGCAGGCAGGAACCAAGCGCGGCATCGAGTTTCCAGTCGCCGAAAATTGGAGTCATCATGCCCAGTATAGCCGAGAATCAAAGGGATTAGCGCGGGGTTGCAACCGGGTTCAGCTATTTGGCCGGACTCTGTTGAATCTGGTAGTCCCGATAGTCGATCGTCACAGTTGTCCTCCCAAGAAGAAAGCTATCTGAGACGGCCCTGGCCTGGGTGGCCATCGCGAAGCCTTGTATGCTGACGTACTGCCGCATCACCTGAGCGGGACCGGTGAAGATGGAGGGACTTTGTGTTGCAGTCCCCACGATCTGGACGATGGAACCATCTTTGGCGTCTACCCACAAGGTTCCTAAAATCATATTGGTGGCCTTTCGCCGAGGCTTAATTGCCAGGACAAGGCACTCCCGTCCATCGAGAAGCTGAGTGTCTCCGGATTTCAGTTGCATCTCAT
>CAWJDN010000117.1:0-7526 GCA_963840985.1 uncultured Acidobacteriaceae bacterium | reverse complement strand
GTCGGCTCTTCGTTTCGAGACTACCGTGTTGCATATACATCCTCCTATACCGGTGTCGCGGTATAGGGAAGATGTTCTGTGATGAGGGCCATGACTGGCATCGTTTGATTTTGAGAGGGCCTGGATGGCACAAAGGGTAGTAAATTCCTTAAGTGAATTACCTTGCGACGGCATAGCTCTTACTTTCTCCTGGCCTTTGTATATGCACGATAGAGGGTTTGCCGGGAAACAGTGAGTTAAATTGCAATCGAGTGTGCTGAAAAGGGCGCTGAGCTATGCACTGAGCCAGCCAGGACCTCACAATCAAAGGCAGCGGGAAGTTTGCTCCCCAAAGCTCTCAGGGCTCAGCAGCGGATCGAACGGTCAGTGAATAAGAGCCGACTTGAACGAAGCCGCTGCGGCGGCGGACGCATTCGCGTGCGGCTGAGCCAGCTTTTGCGGCTGCCGGGGTAGTTTGGTTCGCAGAGAAGGAGGATTCTCTGTGAACCAACTACGTCAGCTCATGCTTGAGGAGTTGCATCGCCGCAACTTCGCCGACACAACCATCCGCACCTACCTGCACGGTGTTGAGCACTTCAGCCGATATTTCCGGCGCCCGCCCGATCAGCTTGGCCCGGAGGACATACGCAAGCCGCCTTGATGGCGGAGTCGTTACCCGCTTGGCCCGCATCGCGGCCCCATCCGCCCGGTCCGATTTCGAGCTGATCCTTTCTCCGGCCGCAGGGGTGTACGACGGCCGCTACGCCAACAACGGCTGGCTCCAGGGACTTCCCTGACCCCATGACCAAGGCTCTCTTGGAGCAATGCGGTCAGTCGAAGTGAGCCCCACAGGACGCCGCCGCTTCAGCCTCAAGGGACGGGGCTTCGTTGAGCTTGGCGGCCGGAGGGCCGTCCCATCGAGCTTGCAGCGGTCAGGGTGCAGCCGGGCCAGGCTGCCGGGGTGCTCAGCGCGGACGCCCTCGGCTACGGCCGCAGGAACGGGATCAGGTGGCCGACCGGGGAATCGGCGCCGACCTTTTATCCAGCTCCCTTCGATGAGAAAAAGCAGGGACCTGCCCGCGTGCGGATGTTACAAATAGAAGAAAATCGGAACCGCCACGCAGAACCTTGGCCTTCATCCAACGGCACCACAGTATGGAAGGACCGCATATCAGTGGCAGCATTGGACTTTGGCCCGAGAGCTCATGAAGGGAGCGAGGGCTAGAGCTCACCGCCCCTGAGGAACTGACCACCCTCTAACCCGCCGCTGAAGTTTGGCCCGAAACATAAATGGGCCATGGCCATCGACCTGACCGCCTGCAACGGCTGTTCGGCCTGCGTGGTGGCCTGCCAGGTGGAGAACAACGTGCCGGTGGTGGGCCGCGACGAGGTGCGCCGCGCCCATGAGATGCACTGGATCCGCATCGACCGCTACTACCACGACGGCCCCGACGGCCTCGAGACCATCAGCCAGCCCATGATGTGCCAGCAGTGCGGGCACGCCCCCTGCGAACCGTCTGCCCGGTGGATGCGACGACGCATTCCAGCGAAGGGCATCAATAAGCAGACCTACAACCGCTGCGTGGGCACGCGCTACTGCGCCAACAACTGCCCCTACAAGGTCCGCCGCTTCAACTGGTTCGACTATCCGGCCCTGCAGGGAAGCGAGACCCTGTCCCTGAACCCGGACGTCACCGTCCGCACCCGCGGCGTGATGGAGAAATGCAACTTCTGCGTCCAGCGCGTGCAGGAGAAGAAGGCCGAGGCCAAGCGCCGCGGCGAGGACCTGGCGCGACGGCGAGATCAAGACCGCCTGCCAGCAGACCTGCCCCGCCCAGGCCATCACCTTCGGCGACATCAAGGACCCGGACAGCCGGGTCGCGAAGCTCGCCGCGCCCAGCTTCTGAAGACCATTCAAAGCGCCGCTGGAGAAGTTCTTGCCGTGGATCGCCGTCCGCAACTGAACGACCGGCTACAGCACCGCATCATGAGGACCGATATGACTGAGATTGTTGCCATCCGCGCCCGCGAGGTACTGGACTCGCGCGGCAATCCGACCGTGGAAGCGGACGTAATTTTGGAGAGCGGCGCATTAGGCCGCGCCATCGTGCCCTCGGGCGCTTCTACCGGCGAGCATGAAGCCGTGGAGTTGCGCGACGGCGACAAGAGCCACTACCTAGGCAAGGGAGTTTTGCAGGCCGTGGCCAACGTGGAATCGGTCATCGCACCGGAGCTGGAGGGCATGGACGCCGCCAACCAACGGTTGCTGGACCAGACCATGATCGCGCTGGACGGCACGCCGAATAAGGCCAAGCTGGGCGCCAACGCCATTCTGGCCGTTTCCATGGCCGCAGCGCGAGCTGTGGCCCAGACGCTGGAGGTTCCGCTCTACCGCTACCTGGGCGGCGTGAACGCCTCGGTACTGCCCACGCCCATGCTGAACGTGCTGAACGGCGGAGCCCACGCCGACTCCAACGTAGACTTCCAGGAGTTCATGATTATGCCGGTAGGCGCGGAGCGCTTCTCGGATGCTCTGCGCTGGGCCGCCGAGACCTTCCACACCCTCAAGAGCGTGCTAAAGAAGAAGGGCTACAACACCGCCGTCGGCGATGAGGGCGGCTTTGCTCCCTCGCTCAAGTCCAACAGCGAAGCCATCGAATTGATTCTTGAAGCCATCTCGCAGGCCGGTTACAAGCCGGGCGAACAGATCGCCATCGCGCTCGATCCCGCATCCAGCGAATTCTTTGACAAAGAAAAGAAAAAGTACGTCTTCAAGAAGAGCGATAAGCGCGAGTTGACCAGCGAGGAGATGGTGGCCTTCTACGACAATTGGGTGCGCCAGTATCCTATCGTCTCGATTGAGGATGGGCTTGCCGAGGACGACTGGGCGGGCTGGAGAATCCTCACCGACAAGTTGGGCGGACGCATTCAGTTAGTCGGCGACGACATCTTCGTCACCAACGTGAAGCGATTGCAGCGCGGCATTGAAGAGGGCGTGGCCAACTCCATCCTCATCAAGCTCAACCAAATCGGGACCATCACCGAGACGCTGGAGGCCATCGAGCTTGGCCGCCGCTACGGCTACACCTCGGTGATCTCACATCGTTCAGGCGAAACCGAGGACAGCTTCATCGCCGACCTGGCTGTCGCCACAGGCGTGGGCCAGATCAAGACCGGCTCGGTGAGCCGCACCGACCGCATCTGCAAGTACAACCAGTTGCTGCGCATTGAGGAAGAGCTGGGCGGCGGCGCGGTCTTTCTTGGGCTAGAAGGGCTGAACTACAACGACTAACCACCCTGCGGTGGGGCAAACGGCTTTGCCATACAGGAAGGGAGGGGGCTTCGGCTCCCTCCTTCTGCG
The DNA here is from genome assembly GCA_963840985.1 of uncultured Acidobacteriaceae bacterium. Lineage (GTDB taxonomy): Bacteria > Acidobacteriota > Terriglobia > Terriglobales > Acidobacteriaceae > Telmatobacter. Next base: position 4,186 of record CAWJDN010000117.1, on the reverse strand, counting down.
TTTAGAGTTGTTGTGATGCATACGTATCAATGAACCCTGGCAGGTTATCCTGAAGTAGAGAACTTCGATACCCTGAGGTCTTTTTACGTGCCTAATTTCAAGCGTCCTTTGGTTCTGACCATCCTCGACGGATGGGGCTATCGCGCAGAAACTGCCAACAACGCCATTGCACTGGCTCGTAAGCCCACCTACGACAAGCTGCTCGCCGAGTATCCTAACACGCTGATTCAGGCCTCGGACCACTTTGTGGGCCTGCCCGACGGGCAGATGGGCAACAGCGAGGTTGGCCACCTGAACATCGGCGCGGGGCGCATCGTGCAGATGGACATCACGCGCATCGACGCGCAGATCGCCGCCGGCACATTTCAGAAAGACCCGGCCATTGCGCGGGCCATGAAACAGGCACAAGTTGGCGGCCGGCAACTGCATCTCTTCGGCCTGGTCTCCGACGGCGGCGTTCACTCTCACCAGGAGCACCTCTACGCCCTGCTGCGCACCGCGCGCGAGTACGGCCTGGAGCGAGTCTTTGTCCACGCCTTCATGGACGGCCGCGACACGCCACCCGACTCCGGCGCGGGCTATATTGCTCAACTGGAGCAGAAGATGCGCGAGTACGGCGTGGGCAAGGTGGCCACCATCAACGGCCGCTACTACGCCATGGACCGCGACAAACGCTGGGAGCGCGAGCGCAAGGCCTTCGACGCCATGGTCAATGGCAAGGCCGAGGGCGGCGCGTATCCTGATGCTGTCGCGCGCATCAAAGAGAATTACAACAACGGAATCACCGACGAGTTTCTGATTCCCTTTGTCGTGGTGGATAGCGCGGGCCGGCCGGTGGCACAGATTCGCGACGAGGACGTGTGCATCAACTTCAACTTCCGCGCCGATCGCGCTCGCGAAATTACCCGCGTGTTGACGCGCGAGAGCGGATTGAACAAGCAGGGCGGACGCGACCTGGATGGCTGGGAGGCGCTCGACGCCACAATTCCCCGCAGCGAAATTCCGAAAAACCTCACCTACCTGTGCATGACGCAGTACGACAAGCTCTACGAGCTGCCGGTCATTATCCCGCCCGAATCGCTGGATAACATTCTGGCCAACGTGCTGGCGCAGCATCACCTGCGCAACTTGCGCGTGGCTGAGACGGAGAAGTTTGCCCACGTCACGTACTTTTTCAACGGCGGCGTGGAGACGCCCTTCCCCGGCGAGGATCGCGTACTGATTCCTTCGCTGAAGGTGGCCACCTATGATCTGGCGCCGGAGATGAAGGCTGAGGCCATCGGCGACGCCATCGTGAAGGCCATCAACGACGGAACCTTTGATTTAATTGTGGCAAATTTCGCCAACGCGGACATGGTGGGCCACTCCGGCAAGCTGGAGCCGACCATCCGCGCCATCGAGGCCATCGACGCACAACTGGGCCGCATCTACAAAGCCATCCGGGAAAAGAACGGCAGTTGGCTGATTACCGCCGATCACGGCAACGCCGAGCAGATGGTGGACCTGGTGACCGGCGGCCCGCACACCGCGCACACCACCAACCCTGTGCCGCTGATCTATGTGGCCGAGGAAGCCAAACACTACCGCCTGCGCCCGGACGGCTCGCTACGCGACATATCGCCTACGCTGCTCGCCATTCTCGACATGGGCCTTCCCAAGGAGATGACCGGAGGCGATCTGCGCGTGCCGCTGGCGAAGTAACTCTCAGACAGCCCAAACACAACAAAGGCGAAGCTATTGCGGCTTCGCCTTGTTGTTTTCGTACATTCATGCAGATTGAAAAACCTGCAACGGTCGCTCTAGAACAAGTTCCACAGCGACTGATTGTAGACTTCGTGGTGGAATTGCACCTCGCAGCCCTTGACGATGGTGCCCAGTTCGCGCGGGCAGCGGTTGGCCGCGGCCTGTTTCAGCTCGGCATAGCGGCCGCGCACGTCTTCGCCCAGAATCTTCTTGATCCACTCCGAGGACTCGAAATCGGCGATGGCCTTCTGGATATTGTCGGGCAGGTAGCGTCCGCCGGCGCGCAGGTTCTTGTCCTTGGAGATTTCGCCGTCCAGGCCGGTCTTGAAGATGCCGTAGAGCGAGAGATAGGGGTTGGCGTCTGGGGCAACCGCGCGAACTTCGGTGCGCATGGAGCGGTGGTTGCCGATGGGCACGCGGATCATTGCGCCGCGATCAACTGCCGAGGCGCGAATCTGGTTGGGGGCCTCGAAGTGTGGGTCCAGCCGCCGGTAGGCGTTAACGCTGGAGTTGAAGATCAGGCACAGGTCCAGCGCGCTGGTCAGAATGCGGTCCAGGAAGTTCCAGCCAAAGGTATCCAACTGCTCTTCGCCCTTCTCGTTCCAGAAGAGGTTGGTCTTGCCCTTGGAGACCGAGACGTTGGTATGCATGCCGCTTCCGTTGATGCCGACAACCGGTTTGGGCAGGTAGCAGGCCGTGAGGCCCATGTTGTTGGCGATTTGGCGGGTGAGCAACTTGTAGAGCTGAATCTGGTCAGCCGCGGCCACTGCCTCAGCGTAGCTGTAGTTGATCTCGTATTGGCTGGGCGCGACTTCGGGGTGATCCTTTTCGTTCTGGAATCCCATGGCGCGCTGCACTTCCGCCGAGGTATCGATGAACTGGCGCAGCGGATCGAGCGGCAGCGCATGGTAGTATCCGCCATCGCTGATGAACTCGAACTTGCCGGTCTTGTGGTAAGTGCGCTCGGCGTCCCTGCCCGCGAAGACGAAGCCTTCGATCTCGCTGGCCGAGTTGAGGGTATAGCCGTTCTTTTTGAACTGCTCCTCGGCATAGCCCTTGAGCACGCCGCGCAGATCGCCGGAGTAGGGAGTGCCGTCCTTGTCAATGACGTTGCCGAAGACCAGCACCTTGCCGTTGCCGAAGACATCGGCGGGCACCCAGTAGAAGGCGCTCCAATCGATGCCCAGCCTCAGATCGCTCTCCTTCTGGGCGGTAAAGCCGCGGATGGAGGAGCCGTCGAAGGTTAGGTTCTCGTGTGCGCCGAGAATAAACTTCTTGTCGTAGTCGAGCAGGTGCAGACGGCCTTCGAGGTCGCTGAATAGCACGGTTACAGCTTTAATCCGCTTCTCGTCGGTCAGGTACTTCAACCGCTTTTCACGGATCTCGTTGGCCGCAACGCGATTGGCGCGGTCGGCCTTGGCTTGCAGATTGAGCTCTTCCAGCTCCGCATACGTGAGAGCTAGAAAATTGCGGTAGTCAGTGGACATGGTTCTCCTTTTGGGTGCAAAGATGAATTGGAGCGCAACGATGAAGGTATAGGACTTTCGATTGAATTATAGAGTCTCTGTATAAGGATTCCATGAAGATTTTTTACGGGGCGGTGGAAAATAAGGTATTTACCGGTAATGGGCCACCTGGGATGCCTACGGCAAGGCCGGGATGGGACAATTTTCCGGCCACAAAGAACATACCCGGCCACTTCGCTCGCAGAGCTGATCAAACCAGCGCCAACTCGCGCAGCAGAAAAGCGTAGTCGAGCGCAATCTCCTTCAGGTAATCGTAGCGGCCGCTTGCGCCGCCGTGGCCGGCTTGCATATTCGTGACCAGCAGCAGTGGATTGCTGTCCGTCTTGAGCGTACGCAGCTTGGCCACATACTTGGCCGGCTCCCAGAACATGACCTGGCTGTCGTGGAGCGAGGTCTTCACCAGCATGGCCGGGTAATTCGCCGCTTTGAGATTGTCATAGGGCGAGTAACTCAGCATATAAAGAAAGTAAGCAGATTCATTAGGGTTTCCCCACTCCTCATACTCCGGAACAGTAAGCGGCAGTGTAGCGTCGAGCATGGTGTTCATCACGTCCACAAAGGGCACGTGAGAGAGTACGGCGCGGAAGAGCTCCGGTTTGAGGTTCACCACCGCGCCCATTAGCAGGCCGCCTGCCGACCCGCCCTCTATGGCCACGCGCGCCGGGTCGCCGTAGCGGGCCGCGATCAGATGTTCGACGGTCGCGATGAAGTCGGTGAAAGTGTTGCGCTTGACGAGCATTTTGCCGGTGTCGTGCCAGGGCTTGCCCAGGTCGCCGCCGCCGCGAATGTGCGCATAGGCCATCACCACGCCGCGATCCAGCAAACTCAGCCGGTTGGAGCTGAAGCCCAGCGGCAGCGAATATCCATAGGAGCCGTAACCGTAAACGTACAGCGGATTCTGCCCCGGCTCGCGCTTG
>CAWJDN010000116.1:0-35776 GCA_963840985.1 uncultured Acidobacteriaceae bacterium | reverse complement strand
AGAGCAGCCCGCAACCCGCGGACAAACACCATCGGTCTCAACAGAAGCGTTCTGGCCGCAACCAACGCTGCCCGTTTGGCGCCCGCGGACTTGATGTAGAAGGTCCTTTCCATTTCTTCAATCTCGGCCTCGGGCATCAACGAGCGTGAACGGTCAGGCTGGTTGATGGATGCGGCCTCGACAGTGAAGCCATGCTTTCTCAGTTCTTGAATTTCGTTCAGGAAGAAGGTATGCGAGATACCCGGATAGCAGCTTAAAAGATAGAGAAGACGCGGTGGAATCGCATCCGGGGTCTTGTCCGTCAAGACTTCCGAACGAAGCACATAATCCGTTCGCAGTTCTACATTTGCAGCCATCGTTCTACCTCCGCTTGTGACTTACCGCTCTTGAGATTCACACCCATATATGCTGCCTTCAGTTAGTTTCGGATGCTGTGGCGTTGGAGATGCTGGTTGTTTTCAACCTGTGGGGAAGGTCCAGGTTTTCCGCAACAGAACGATAAATGCCGATCATTTTATCTACTTTGTGCTGCCAGTCGAAATCGCGAACCGCCCGCTCACGTCCCGCAGCGCCCATGGACTGGGCAAGGCTGGGTGAGTCTAGCAGACTCCGCATCGCTTCGGCAAATCCAGCTACCAGGTCCGCATAGCTCTCCGGCTCCACAAGCACCCCGCAGGAGACATCCAGGTAGTCTGCCGGACCGCCCCAGCTGGTGGCGATCACCGGCTTGCTCATGGCCATGGCTTCCAGCACAACGGCGCCGCCGCATTCAAACAAACTGGGCAAAACCAGCGCGACGGAATTCAGTAGACGATTGGCACATTCGCTCTGCGTCAGCCAGCCTCTAAAGTGAACACGATCCTTCAACCCCAGTTCCGCGGCAAGAGATCGCCATGCATCCCGCATAGGGCCGTCGCCAATGATATCGAGTTCGGCGGATGAAACGGATTGGAGCGCCCGAATCGCAACATCCACTGCCTTCCAATCCACCAGGCGCCCAATAAAGACAAAGTGTGGAATCGCGTTCACGGTAGTACCCTGCGTACTTTGCCAAATGCCAACGTCGATCCCATTCTCCACAAGCTCAATAACTTTGCCGCGAATTCCCGAGGGCAGAGAACGGCGCGTACGTTCATTGGCAACCAGCACGATACTTGCGTGCTTCTTACCCGGCAGCAGCGTGTTAACGGCATTTGCAAGCAGGCGGGCAATGGCAAGCGTTATGCGGCTAATCCACGATTCGGAGCGGCGAAAGGCCGGAGGATAATCCATTCCGCCATTCAGTGGACCTATCACCACCGGGGCGTTCAGGCCGAAGAGCATAGAAGGAAAGCGCGGAGCGACCGGAATGGGCTGATGAATGACATCGATTTGATGATCGCGGATCAGCCTGCGCACGATCGTGCGTTGACAGTATTGCGTGATGAGCTGGCTGAGAAGGCCTAGTGTGGCTTCAGACAGCCGCCTGGGAAGATAACGGCTCAGAAAGAAAAGCAGCTTCTGAATCAGCAGATCTGGAACAAACAGAATACGGTCCATCTCGTTCGGAAACAGTTCCATCGCATCACTTTGCGTTCGCGCGTGGACAACCATCCAGCACTCAATGCCGCGAGATCGCAGCAGGCGAAAGTAGTGCACCGGAAGGATGGCCTCGCCGCCGAATCGTGTCGAGACGTTTTCGGCAACAATGCAGATTCTCATAGACGCTCACGCTGTACGGAAGATTTGGTAATAGCCCATGGCTTGCAGCATTCGTTTGAACGCCAGTTCCCGCGCGTACTGCGCCGGCGTCAGTTCCTCAAATGGAAGAACACAACCTGGCTGGTTGAGCGTAGCATGGCCATCCAGCAGACCCGATTCACGAGCCTTATGCAGCCACCACTTTGCCTCGCCTCCGGCGTGAAAGCATTTCAAATTGGGCCATGATTCCGATTTCAAAATGCGCTGGCCGCTCACTCCAAGTTTCGTCATCACTCGTTTTGCCGGCGACCTGCGCCAGCATTTCCAGTACAAGGGGTCGAGGTGTCCTCCGCCCACTCGCATGGCCAGAGCCGCCCAAACAATCGCCTCGACATGCATGATGCGCGGCAGCCTGCTGCCGCCCAACTTGCCGATCAGACAGTCAAGCCAATCGAGATCGGCGGAAGCGCGCCAGTGCGCCACTCCAATGTCCACGTGATTCGCAAGCCGGATTCCATTGCCGATTGCCGTCTTGACCACATCAGGCGGAAAGAGGCAGTTCGGCTGCTGCCACATGAGCAGCAAACCGTTCTCAGGCGTTGCTTCAAACTGAAAGCGATTGGGAAAGTATAGGTCAGGATCGAGCAGAACCAATTCCTGACCAGGATCGCTCACCAGCAGTGGATCGGTAATTTTGCGCCAGCAGGGATGACCGCGACGGAATGCGCGCAAGTTATCGTACCCGGCGAAGAGCGCTTCCTCCCTGTCAGCCAGATCCTGCTCGTAAAACACCGCCCATTGATGCGCCCTTGAATCGAGCGCACGCAGAGTCTCGGACAACTCTTCCTTGTCCTGCACGGAGTCGGTAATTAGACGCAGATGAAGGTCTTCGACGGAATTGGCGAACAAACTCTCCAGCGCATCTCTTGCATAACTCAGAGAGCGCGATGAGAGCACCATGTATACATGACGAATCGTCATCGTGCGATGTCCTCGGTCTCGACCGTTTCGCTCTCACGAATCCCGGCCGCTACGGATTTCTCCAGGCATGCCCTCAGTTGCGCGGCCAAAACCTGAATGTCCGGTTCCCGGAATACCAGATCGTGATCGCCGGGCAGTTCGTACATCTCGATGCCGCCTTGCGCAAGCGGTGTCCATCCTAGATCCATCGGCAACCGTGGATCCGGTTGGACGGCGGTGCGGAAGAGCGTCACCTGTCCGGGCCAAGGCCGCGGCTGGTAGTTCATTGCCGCAACCCAGGTAATGTCGTCGGTGCTTTTCATGAAGGAAGGCACGGAACGATAGCCAAACGCGACGGCAAGTGAGTAAATCCGGCGCAGGGTTCGCGTATATAGCTTCCGCCAAAGATAATCGATTTTTTCTCCCAGCGAGAGATCGGAAAGATTTCCAACAAAGCGCGCAATGCGGCGATCCATCTGCACCAACAAGGAATCATTCTGACGCGCCACAACGATGCAATTGCGCTGACGGCTATCGAGCATGCCAAGCAGTTCTACCCGCTCTCCCAGAGAGCGCAACTGATGCGCGATTTCCAGGGCAATCGTGCCGCCATAGGAATATCCCAAAAAGTAGTACGGACCCTTTGGCTGGATCTCCCGAATTTCGGCCAGGTAAAACGCCGCCTGATCTTCCACGCGAAGCAGCGCCGGTTTGCCGGCCAATAGCGACTGAGCTTGAATGCCATAGATTGGATGCTCTGTTCCTACAAGCATGGCGAGCTGATAAAAGCGGATTATATTGCCTCCCGCGCCGTGAATGATAAACAGAGGCTCTGCCGATCCATGCGGCTGCATGGCCACGATCGAAGAACTGACGTTGGCCGAAAGCCGCTTCTTTACCAACTCCGCCATCCGTGCTACCGTGGGAGCGGAGAACAACGTAGCCAGACCAAAATCGAGAGAGTAGGTTTTGTTGATACGGGAGACGATTCGCATTGCAGCCAGCGACCGTCCGCCGAGATCGAAGAAGCTATCATTATGACTCAGGCTTTTCAGCCCCATCGCTGACTTCCAAATCTCCGCTATCTGGAACTCCGGCGAATCGGTGTTCAATTCGGAATCTCTACTCTGCCCGCATGTTCTTTTTGTTGTGTTGTCCGGACCAGCGAGTGAAGCCGCCTGCAGCTGCTGTTCGCGGCCTTCCAGCTCCATCGCTTCTCCCACTGGACTTTCCAGATCTGACAGAGTAGTTTTGAGGACCAGAAGATAACGCTTAAGAATTTGCTGGATGGTCGATACGCTGAAGTGCCGGGGATTGAACTCCAACTGCAAACGCGGGCCCTCGGCCCGTTCCACGATGCTGAGCAGCAGATCGAAGGTTGTACCCGGACTGACGGAACGTAGCGGTACTATCTCCAAAAACGGCGTATGCTGGGCTTGCATGAAGGCCTTTTGGTAGATGAAATACACTTGCAGAGAAATCTGGTTCTCGGCGCGAGAGAAGAACTCGTCATCGTTCAGATCTTCGAAGGGTAATATCTGATGCGCCATTGCGCCCAGTGTCCAGTCGCGCACACGTTCCACGACCTTGCCCAGGCTCTCTCCCTTCTCAAATCTCACCCGGATTACCTGCGGATTGGAAAACGGACCGATCAGGTCTACCGTCTCCTGGCGCCGGTTGGCGCAGGGCGTGCCGATAAGAATATCTCCCTGACCGGTTAACTGATGCAGCGTCATGGCATATACGGCCAGCAGCAGCATATAGAGCGTTATTCCATGAGCTGCGCAAAAATCACGCGCCTCCTGCGTCAATTCCCCAGGCAGCAGAAGAGTTTCAATATCGCCCAGTTCTTCGCCTCTATCGCCGGCAAAATCTCGGCGAATACGAAGCGGCGTGAAGTTCCCTCCCAAAGTTTCGCGCCAGTATTTCATGTACTGCGCTGATTCCTTCCCTCTTCTCCACTCGTCGAGCCAGACCGCGTAATCGCCGTACTGAATCGGCAATTCCGGCAGTCCTGCGGGAACGCGGCGCATCAAGCCGTCGTAGATTGCGGCGAAATCCCGAATGATCACGCCATTCGACCATCCGTCGCAGACACTGTGATGGATGGTGAGAAGAAGAATATGCTCGTCAGCTCCCATCTGGATTGCCCTGGCGAAGAACAGCGGCCCTTCTTTCATATCCATCTGGATACGCGCATGCTGCAGGATGATTGCGCTAGCCTGCTGCTGGCGCTCTTCCTTCGGCAGATGCCGCAAATCCTCGACAGGCAAGGGCATGGCTGCTGCTTCAATGGCTGGATGAATCACCTGGCACAGCTTTCCATTCACCATTTCGAATGTTGTGCGCAGCGACTCATGGCGGCGCACGAGCTCTGCTAGAGCGGCTGCCGCCACGTCCGTGTCGAGTTTACCCCGGCAATTCCATGCCAGTGGCATATTCAGCGCATGATTGCCGTGGTGCATGCTGTCAAGCAACCAGAAGCGAAATTGGCATGGCGTCGCCGGCATCACGAAGATATCCGGCTCTGATGTCGCCGTAGTGCATTCAACCTCAGAAGGGGAAATGATTTTTTCTATTGTGCTTTCTATCATGCCTTTGTTCTCCGAAAATTTTCACGGGAAACAGCGGAAATGGATGGGCTGGCTGAAGCCTGATCTGAACCCGCCGTTCCGGCGTATCCTAGAGCACTTGTCAAATTCGCGATGGTGCGATGTTGAAAAATCTGCGCTGGTTGGATGGGCAGACCTTCCCTGCCAGCACGAACGGAGATGCGGAAAATCAACAATGAATCGGCTCCCAGTTCGAAGATGCTGTCGGTGATGCCGACTCGTTCGAGCTTGAGAACATCTGCCCAGATAGCCGCCAGCTTCTCTTGCTGTGGAGTAGCCGGAGGGGTGAATCTCTGCTTCTGTTTCTTTCTGGCAAATTCGGGTTTCGGCAGAGACTTGCGATCGATCTTGCCATTGGCTGTCCGGGGCAACGCGGGCAGTACGGTTATGATGGCCGGGTGCATATACTCGGGTAGCTTTGCGGTCAGTAGGGTGCGCAGTTGCGCGTCCAGATCCGCGGGCGGCTTGGCCTGCGACGAGTCTACCCAGGCTGCCAGCCGCTTGTCTCCGGACGCCACATCGACGTCTACTACTACGGCATCGCGCACCGCAGGATGGCTGGCCAGTGCACTCTCAATTTCGCTCAGTTCAATCCGGAAGCCGCGCACCTTCACCTGGAAATCGGTCCGGCCCAGCAACTCGACGTGACCGTCCCGCAGCCAACGCGCCTGATCTCCAGTGCGATAGATCCGCCCCGCACCAAAGGGATTTGGGAGAAACTTCTCCGCGGTCAGTTCGGGTCTATTCCAATAGCCGCGCGCCAAACCGACGCCTCCGATGAACAGTTCACCAGTCACCCCTATAGGAACCGGGTGCAGACGCTCGTCAAGCACGTAGAACTGAGTGTTGGCGATGGGTGGTCCAATCGGCACTGGACCGGCCTGTTTTTCGAGCCGCATGGCAGAAGACCAGATAGTTGTTTCGGTCGGCCCGTAGACGTTCCACACCTGCTCACTGCAAGCCAGAAGCGAATCAGCCAGATCGCGGGGCAAAGCCTCGCCGCCGCACAGCACTTTCAATTGCGGCTGGCCCTTCCACCCTGCTTCCAGCAGGATTCTCCAACCGGACGGCGTAGCCTGCATCACAGTGGCGTGCGACTGCTCCAGCAGATTCAGCAGACGAAATCCATCCTTCACCTGCTCACCGGTGGCGATCACAAGATGTCCGCCTGCAAGCAAAGGAAGAAAAAGTTCCAGCGCGGCAATATCGAACGAAAGCGTCGTGACCGATACCAGCGTGTCTGTGGCGCTCAGGCCCGGTTCTCGCTCCATACTGCGCAGCAAGTTGCTCAGCGCGCCGTGCTCGATGGCCACGCCCTTGGGCTTTCCCGTGGATCCTGACGTATAGATTACATAGGCCAAGGAATCGGCCGGATTTGTTGCATCCAGGTTCGCGCCGCTCTCCCGCGCCCACAGCGATTGCTCACTGTCTACGCAGATGACTCGCGCGCTGGTTTGCAGCCGCGATGCCAAATGTTCCTGGGTCAGCAGTATCGATGCCTTCGCGTCCGCCAACACCAGTTCCAGACGGCTGGCCGGATGGCCTGGATCAAGCGGCAGATATGCCGCACCCGCCTTGAGTACGCCCAGCACCGCACCCAGCATCTGATGAGAGCGCTCCAGGCATACGCCCGCCAGCGATCCCTCCCGGATTCCCTGGCGACGCAGGTGTCGCGCCATCCGGTTGCTGTACTCGTTGAGCTGCTGATACGTCCATTCGATCCCGTCGCAGATTACCGCAATGCGTTTGGGCGTCTGGGCAGCCCGCCGCTCGATACTCCGATAGACCGGCTCGAACAGGCCAAAGTCCACCGAAGTGCGATTCCACTCGTCCAGCACCAACTTGCGCTCGTTCTCCTCCATTATCTCCAGCTCTTCCACTTCGCGGTTTGGGTCCGCAGCCATTTCACGCAGAATCGTCGCATACGAGGACAGCCACCGTTCCAGTGTGCTTTGGTCGATCAGATCCGTGTTGTAATCGCAATTCAGGAGAAGATCGTCGCCTGATTCGATGACATTCAGAAAAAGGTCGGTGTTCACAAATGCCTTCGGATTGGAGCGCATCTCCGTCCGCAGTCCGTCAAAATGAATATTCGTTCCCAGTTTTTCCAAATTGAACTGAACTTCTATGAGCGGCAAGCGGTTGGAATCGCGCTGAATCGGCAGCTTACGCAACAATGTGCCATAAGTGAATTCCTGGTGGTCGTAGGCGTCGAGAAGCCTCCCTCGCGTGGCCGTTAAATGTTCTTTGACCGCGCAGTCTTTCGGAAGTACACTCAACATCGGCAAAAAGTGCACGCAATGCCCAACCAGGCCCGCACCGTCAAACAGAGTCTGGCCCGCGGCGGAGATGCCGACCACTAACTCGGACTGCCGCGTGAGCCGGTGCAGCAGAATTTGAAAACCAGAGAGCAGCGTGACATACAGTGTGCAACCCAGCCGGGAGCTTGCCTTCTTCAACTCAGCGGTCAGCTCCCTGCCCAGAGACGAGTGCAGAGTACAGCCGCTGTAGCTCTTCATCACTGGGCGAGGCCGGTCGGTAGGCAGGTCAAGCACCGGCGTCCGCCCCGCGAAAATCTCCACCCAGTAGTGCTCATTCTCGGCATAAGCTCCCGCCTGCATCTCCTCCTGCTCTTTCAGCGCATAGCTGCTGAAGGGCATCAGTGGCGCAAGTGCCGGCTTCGACTTTGTCTTTGCCGCACTGTGGATTTTTCCCATATCCTCCAGAAGCTGATTCGCGGACCATCCATCCAACACGAGATGATGGCCGGTAATGAGCAGCGCCAGTTCCTCCGGAGCTGTGCGGTAGAGCATGGCGCGCACCAGCGGACCATTGGATAGATCGAAGGGTGTGCGTCCTTCTTCCGCAATTCTCTCGTCTATGATTGCCTCGCGTTCGTCCGCAGAAAGCGCGCTCAGGTCAACGAATGGAATCTGCCCCGTGAAGGAAGGCCCAATCCGCATGCATTCCTCATCGGGATCGACCGTAGAACGAAGTGCATCGTGCCTAGCGATTGCCGCTTCGAGCGCATAGCGAACCTCATCTTCTTTTGCAGCCCCATGCAGGCGAAGTGTCAGCGATTCATTGAAGGCGCAGTTTGCGTCGTCTCCGCGAGTGGCCGCCAGCCATATCTCACGCTGCGACTCGGTCAGCGGCACCCTGTCTGGATTCTCACAACGCGCGGCCGGATGCCGTTCCGACAACGCTACGGCGAGCATTGAATCGTCCGGCGCGGAAGCTGCCGCAGGTGCCGCCGGCAGCATGCCGCCACGGCGCATCTCCTGGATCGATTGGCGAAAGCCTTCGACCACGAACGCAAAATCCTCGTCGGTATGCGCAGTGGTAAAGAAGCAAGGGTAGCTCTCCAGAATGTGAATTCCCTTCTCGCGCATGTGGTAATAAAGCAGGCTGCCAAAGCGTGCTTCCGCGGGCAGGCTAAAGGAAAACCACGCGCCGCATGGATGCACACCCACATCCATTCCGGCATCGCGGAAGCTCTTTTCCACGGCGCGCGCGGCCAGTGCGACTTTTTGGCTCAGTGCTTTCTGCAGCACCGGTCCGGCCTCCTTCAGGTAATGCAGAACTGCCTTCGCCGCCGCCAGCGCCAGAGGATGGCGGATAAACGTTCCGGCAAAGAATGTCATTCCAACCTCTGGAGATGAATCGTCTCCATATTGCCATGCGCCGCCATCCAGCGTGTCAAGGTACTCTGCTTTGCCCGCGAGAACGCCGATTGGATAGCCACCGCCGATCACCTTTCCGTAGGTAGCCAGATCGGCGCGAATCCCGTAGTATTCCTGCGCGCCGCCCAAAGCCACGCGGAAGCCGGTGACCACTTCATCGAATATCAGCGCGGTTCCGCACTGCGCCGTGATTTTGCGCAATTCGTGCAGAAATTCCCGCGGCTGCACCTCCGGGTGGCGGCTCTGGATGGGTTCGACCATCACCGCGGCAATCTCATTGCCATGTGCGCGGATGAACTCCAAAGACGCCTCCGCGCCGTACTCCAGAACCACTGCGTTGTTCGCGCTGCCTGTCATGATGCCGGGAGCAATGGGCGCGGCGCCATGCGGCGTAGCGCGCAGCAGAACCTCGTCGAAAGTGCCATGGTAGTCGCCTGTGAAGTATACAATCTTGTCACGCGCGGTCACCGTACGGGCCACGCGCAACGCCGCCATCACTGCCTCGGAGCCGGTGTTGCAGAAAGCGGCGCGCTCCATGCCCGTCAGTTCGCAGATCAGCTCCGCTACTTCTCCGGCCAGCGAACTCTGCGGGCCAATTTCTACTCCAGCGTCGATTTGCTTGCGCACCGCTTCATTCACGAACTCTGGACCATGGCCAAACATGATCGCGCCGAATCCATTGACGATGTCGATGTACTCATTGCCGTCGATGTCCCAGATGCGTGAGCCTTTGGAGTGGTCGGTCACCAGCGGATAGACCATCTCTTTCCACAGCGAGCGAAATCCGGCAACGGCACGCGGGTCAGTAAGATGAGGGCGGTGCGTCTGTGTATACTCCTTCGACTTTCCTGTGCGGCGAGTGTACTTAGCTATGAGCGATTGGATGTACTGGCGCTGCGGCTCGGTGAGCCCGTCTTTTGTGCCTGGTTGCACAGGCTTGAACGGCCCGTGCGCTTTCAATACTCCGGCAGGCGCGGTTACGCTCGCAGTCACTTGTTTGGCTGCAACCAGCGCATGGCCAGTCGTTTGCCCAGAAGCCGATTGCGGCATTGCAGCAGACGCCGCTCCTTGAATAATATTGCCGCGAACCGCCGCCAGTTGCTGTTCGAAAAGCTGCGACATGGCGTGCATCTGCGACCTAATCAGCTCATCAAGCAATGAGCCTGCCGCGGCGACTGGAGCGGGCGGAGCCACAGTCACAGCCAGGGAAGGCTGCGTTTGCGGCTGTAGCTGCTCGGGGGGAAAGGCATCCGCGGGAAGAATCGAATCCAGACGATCAGCGAGCGCGCTAATGCTGGAGAACTGTTCAACGATCTGCCGGAAGGTCACCTTCACACCGAAGCGGCGCTGCACGGCCTGCGTCGCCTGGGTCAGGAAGAGCGAGTCGAATCCCAGTTCCATGAATGAAACATCAAAGTTCTCCGGCCCGGTGGCTATTCCGCTCAACTCTTCAAAGAGGCTTGCCACAACAGGCTGGAGCCTGTGCCGGCGTTCAAGAGCGATTCCATTTGCATTCATGCTCATCTTGGCTTCTCCCTCTATTTGCACTTCAGTCTCTTGCGGCAGAGCGATTGCTTGCCGGAGATCGTTGCTTGCCGGTGTGTGCTCCGGTGGGTCTATCCAGTGCTTCTTGCGCTCAAACGGATAAGTGGGCAGCGAGACGCGCTGCCTGCGCTCCTGACTCCAGAAGTGCTTCCATTCCGGCTGAATGCCGGCAGCCCACAGCCGGCCCAGAGCCTCCAGCATGGTTCCAGAATCGGCGGCGTCGGCGGCGCGCTCTGGCATCGACGCCACAATCGGCGTCGCGCGATTGCCGCGTTGCTGGCGCGCCAGGATCGTCAGCGATTGCCCAGGCCCTACTTCAAGCAGCACAGCTTTGGGCAGATCGAGCAACAGCGCCGCCGCCGCCGCAAAGCGCACTGGCTTGCGGCAATGCTCTCTCCAATAACGGGGACTGATAGCGTCCTCAGGCTTGATCCACGTTCCCGTCACTCCTGAGACATAGGGAATCAAGGGCGCGTGAAGGGCTATCCGGCGAACCTCATCCTCGAAGGCGTCAAGCATCGGATCCATCATCGCGGAATGGAAGGCGTGAGAAGTTCGCAGGCGCTTGAATTCGACATGCTCCTCTTGCAACCGCTTTTCCAATTCCCCGATGTCATCTATCTGCCCGGACGCTACGCACAGAGATGGACCATTCAGTGCAGCCATCGAAAGCCGTTCATTCATCAGAGCCGATATCTGTTCTTCGCCGGCCCGCACCGAGAGCATCGCCCCGCGCTCCATCTGCTGCATCAGCCGGCCGCGTGCCGCCACCAGCTTAAGGCCATCTTCGCGGCTCATCACACCGGCCACAACGGCCGCAACAAATTCCCCAAGGCTGTGTCCCGTCATAGCCTTCGGCTCGATGCCCCATACCATCCATAGTCTGGCCATTGCCAGTTCTGTGATGAACAGCGCCGGCTGCGCCAGTCGCGTTTCCATCAGCGCTTCGGCGCTTGCATCGCTGTCTTGATCCGTCGGAAAGAGCAGTGTGCGCAGGTCTAGACCCAGCAAGGGGCGCAGCGTCTCCGCACATTCATCGATCTGTTGCCGATAGACAGGCTCCGCCTGATAAAGTGCGCGGCCCATTCCTGGAAACTGCGCGCCCTGCCCGGTGAAGAGGAAGACCGGTTGGGGCCGCGTGAGGATGCCAGTAGGCCTGTGAATCTGCCGGTTCGCGGGCTCTGTAAGAATGCGGGCGCCGTCGTCCACGCTGGAGCATACTACCGAGGCGCGATGATCGAAGCCGTGCCGTCCGGTCTGGAGTGTATAGGAGGCGTCCGCCAGATTCAGTTCGGGATGCTCCCGCAGATGGCGGCCGAGATTGCCCAGCGACGCATCAAGCGCAGCTTTTGACCGCGCGGAAACGCAGAGTAGCTGCGCCGGGCGCGCGGAGATTTCCGAAGTGCATACAGGCCCTTCTTCGAGTACCAGATGCGCATTCACGCCTCCCACACCAAACGCGCTCACGCCGGCCATGCGCGGTCCCTTGGGCTGCCAGGGTGTGGCTACGCTGCTGACATAAAAAGGCGTGATTGCGAAGTCAATGCGGGGATTCGGCTGGCGGAAGTTGGCCAGCGGCGGAATCGTCTTGTGCTTCATGGCAAGCACCGTCTTGATCAGCCCACTGACTCCGGCGGCGGCGTCCAGATGGCCGATATTCGCCTTGGTGCTGCCCAAAGCGCAGAAGCCGTTGCGTCCCGTGCTTTGACGGAAGGCGCGAGTCAGCGCGGTGACCTCAACCGGATCTCCGAGCGGTGTTGCGGTGCCGTGCGCTTCCACATAGGTGATAGCGTCCGCGTTGATTCCCGCCATGGCCTGGGCAGCAGAGATTGCCGCAGCCTGGCCATCCACGCCAGGAGCCATGTAACTGACCTTCGCCGCGCCGTCATTAGTTACCGCAAAGCCGCGAATCACGGCGTCGATCCGGTCGCCGTCGGCAAGCGCGTCTTCCAGCCGCTTGATTAGCACCACTCCAACGCCATGCCCAAAAACAGTGCCGGTCGCGTCGGCGTCGAAGGGACGGCAATGTCCGTCGCGCGACCCCATGCTGCCTTCCTGATAGACGTGGCCGCGATGCTGCGGAAAGGTAACCGAGACGCCTCCGGCCAGCGCCATATCGCATTGATAGGTAAGCAGGCTCTGGCTCGCCTGGCAGATCGCGACCAGCGATGTTGCGCATGCGCCCTGTACTGTAACGCTCGGACCACGCAGGTTCAACTTGTACGCCACCCGCGAGCAGAGAAAATCCTTGTCGTTGCCCAGCGTTGCCTGGAGCTCGCCGACCTGGTAGTTGCCAGTAAGTTCGTCAATGAACTCACGGCTAGCGCTCAGATTTGCCAGCAGGTAGGTGTTCAGGCTGCACCCGCCAAACACGCCGATCTGACCGGCAAATTGAGCCGCATCGTAGCCACCGTCTTCGAGCGCATTCCGGCACGTTTCCAAAAACAGCCGGTGCTGCGGATCAAGATAATCGGCTTCGCGCGGTGGAATTCCGAAAAAGCCGGCATCGAATAACTCGGCGTCTTCCAGAACGCCGTGAGCGGCCACGTAGTCGGGACCGAATTCCAGCGACGCGCGGTCTTTCGCTTCCAATTCCGCGCGGGAAAAGTGTTTGATCGTATCTTTGCCTGCAGCGATGTTTGCCCAGAATGTATTCAGGTCAGGCGCGCCGGGGAACTTGCCAGACATTCCGATGATCGCAATGCCTTCCAGACGATTCTCATTTTCCGGATGACTCATGAAACCGCCTTTCTCGCTGCACGAACGCGCTCAAATGCCGCGCGCTGCTTCTCAGCCTGATTCTGTGCCGCGCTCCATGATCTAGAATCCGGGACAGATCCGCCCAGCCTTTCCGAGAGTGCGCGCACCGTTGTATAGGCAAAGAGTTCCGCGACGGGAATCTTTCTGTTAAATCGCTCTTGCAGTCTGGTGTGTACCGATACCAGCAACAGCGAGTTTCCGCCAATGTCGAAGAAGTTGTCGTCCAGGCCGACGTGATCCGCGCCCAGCACTTGCCGCCACGCGTCGGCTACTTCCTGTTCCAGATCCGTGCCTCCGGCTGCAACTCCGGTGCGGGCCGATCCTGCCATCGGTGCTGGTAACGCGGCGTAATCCACCTTGCCGTGGGGAGTCAGCGGAAATGCCGGAATGGGCAGATAGACAGAAGGCATCATCCAAGGCGGCAGTTTAGCGCTCAGATACCCGCTCAACTCTCGTGCGGGAAGTGCCGCGCCCTCCAGTGCGACGTAGTACGCCACCAATCGCTTCGTTCCCGCCTCATCTGTATGCGCGACCACCCGCGCCTCGTGTATCCGTTCGTGACCCGCGATGGCAGCTTCAATCTCGCCAAGTTCGATACGAAAGCCTTGAATCTTTACTTGAGCGTCGCCGCGGCCAAGATATTCCACTTCGCCATCTGGCAGCAGGCGTGCCAGGTCGCCGGATCTGTACATCCGCGCGCCGGCAATCCCGGAAAATGGATCAGGAACAAAACACTCGGCGTTGAGATCGGGACGATTCAAATATCCGCGCGCCACGCCCTCTCCACCCACACATATCTCGCCCACCTCTCCGGCCGGCACTGGCCGCTTGCCGTCCTCCAGCAGGTAGAGCTTCATATCCGGAATCGGGACGCCAATCAGACTGCGCGCGCCATCGGCGGCATCGGCGGCGGTAACTTCCCGATAGGTTACATGCACGGTGGTCTCTGTTATGCCGTACATATTGATCAGTCGCGGCTGATTGTCGCCATGCGCTGCGAACCATGGCCGCAGCGTCTTGAAGTTCAATGCCTCGCCGCCAAAGATAACCAGCCGCAGGACCAGTTCCGGCGAACGGCGCGCCTGGTCGACCGTGATGAGTTGATAAAACGCGGACGGCGTCTGGTTCAGAACCGTTACCCTCTCCTTCGCTAATAGCTCATGGAAATCCTCCGGCGAGCGCGAGACAGAGAAAGGAACAATCACAAGTCTTCCACCGTGCAGCAGGCAGCCCCAAACTTCCCAGACCGAGAAGTCGAAAGCCAGGGAATGGAAGAGCGTCCAAACATCGTTCTCGTCAAAGTGGAACCAATCCGTTGTTGCGCTGAGCAGGCGTGCAACATTGCCATGCGTTACCATCACGCCCTTTGGTTTTCCTGTCGATCCCGAAGTGTAGATAACATACGCCAGGTTCTCCTGGCTCGCGTCCGGCTCGAATGCGGCGTCCTGTAAAAAGAAGTTCGCCTCACACTCGCGGTCGAGGCAAACCGTATGAGCACCATGCGGCGGGAGCCGGTCGAAAAGATGCTCCTCTGTCAATAGAACGGTTGGCCGGGCATCGTCGAGAATTGTGGCCACGCGTTCGCTCGGATATGCCGGATCAAGAGGCAGATACGCGCCCCCAGCTTTGAGAACGGCCAGTAGAGCTACGATCGCCTGGGCCGAGCGCTCCAGATATACGCCCACCAGCGTATCCTTGCCTACGCCCAGTTTGCGCAGGCGGTGCGCTAGTTGGCTGGCCTGAGCGTTAAGCTCGCGGTATGAAAGCTGCTGGTCGCCGAAGGTCACCGCAGTGCGGCCGGAGTGCCGCGCCGCGACATCATCGAAGATTTGCCACAAAGGCTTCCGGGCAGGAGAAGCCCCTCGTTCGGACGGCCTCCCCGTTGTCACAGGAGCCATCTCCCATCTGCTCTGCATTGTTTCAGTAGTGGTGGACATGTCGAAACTCCGAATTAAAAAGTGGTCCAGAGGTAAGTAGGGCTAAATGTGGATGAGGCAATTCCGCGCGCATGAGCTGTGTCAGCCAACGATGGATATTCGCAACGCGAGACCCAGGCTCAGAAGAGCTACAAATATTCCGGTTGTCAGCAGGTCCTGTCTCCACGTTGATATGCCCTCGCGGCTGGCTCCCGTTACGGTCACGAAATACAGCGGTAAATCTCCTGCAGCCACGGCAATCACAGCGCCGAAGATACCAAAGAAATGAAAGGCAATTGGTATGGCCGTAACTACCGCGACGCAGTATAGTGCGTTACCGAAGGCCGAGTACTGCGACTTGCCAAGAGAGAACAGCGCCGGCATGGTGGTTGCATACATCAGCGTGTGCCACAAGCCAAGGGCCAGAATCGGAACCATCCACGACGCGGCGTGGTATCGGCGGTCATACATTCTTGTTACAAGAAAGCCGCCGAGATGCACCATGAGGCACAACATAGCCGCGCCTACGAGCAAAGTGCGAAACCGATATCGCAAGAACACTCTGTGGAATTCGGAAATCGGCAAATGAACCAGCTTGGCGATGAATGGATAGCCAACTTTTTGCGTGAATGCGTTGATAACCGCCCGCGGAATATCCGAGACTGAGTACGCGATGCCGTAAATCCCCAACATGCTAAAACTGACCAGTCTTCCCAGAATCAGCCTATCCGCCTGCGATGCGAAGAAGTAGAATGCCGTGGAGAGCAAAATCCATTTGCCAAAGTGAACCAGTCCATGAAGGCTCTCGCGGTCCCAGCAGAAGGAATTTCGAATGCCGGGGATCAGACGGCGATAAAAGCTGAACAAAAGCCGGTAGGCCGTGCTCAGAATCGCTCCTATGACCAGCGCCCACACCGACCGGTACAGCAATGCACAACCGGCAGTAACCAGCAGCGTGAATAGTTGCGTGGTGATGTCGAGCAGGAACAATCTGCGCACGCCCATATGCCGCGACATCGAAAGCAGATTGGTGCTGTTGAAGGAACTGATGACAATATTGAAACCCAGCGCGGGCAGCAGCGCCATAAGCCGCGGCTCATGATAGATCAGCGACATCGGCCAGGCAAGCATCAGGGAGACAGCGAAGATGCCCAGGCCGCGAAGCACCTGCAAGGTCCAGATTGTATTCAGAAACGCAGGTTCGTCCCCGCGCGGACTTTGAATGACGCTAGGCCCCAAGCCTAAATCGGAAAGCAGGCTGATTCCCACGATGAGCGTCGTAACCAGCGTCATCAGGCCGAAAGATTCCGGTATCAGCAGACGGGTCAGGACGAGACTGTTGACGACGCGCAGCGCCATCGAACAACCGTAGTCCATCACGGTCCAAAACGTGGCCCGCATGGCCTTCGATTCCAGCACTTTCCTGGCCAGTGAATCCGCTCTGGCGCGGTCTTCTCCCACCGCTTCCACTTCGGAGAACTCCATCGTCAGTAATGTCAGGTCAGTTGACAAATTGATCTCGGAATATTGGTATGTATTTCGTTTGTGTAAATCGCATTGAAGCAGCGGTAGGCAATGTAGGAATGCGCGTGAGCGTCAATCCCGGTCCGGAAATCGGAGAATATGGGATTCTCCACTGGCAGCCTGCATCTGATTTTGCATATCACTCCGTAGTTTGCGAAGCCGCTTCCGCCGGCCTGTCTCTTATCGCTGCCCGCTCAGTTGAAATCCCCGGCCCAGTACTGAACAAGTTCTTTCTCGCGTTCCATATTGAAGCCAAACTGATGGCTGCGTAATGAGCGAGAGAAGCCGCAGGCTTTAACGACGCACTCCGGGATAAGAAATGCCTCTCTACAAGAAACCAGGAAAGAGCTCCTACTCCCACGGATAGCGGAGCAGACAGCAGAAATAGCTTAACCGGCGCCATTGTTCCCCCTCCATAGCTCACAATCAACTGCTGAATCGGAAAGGCATACAGATAGGTGCCATAGGAAAAATCTCCGAATCGCCCCAGGTTCAGCGGACGCAGCAAGGGAAGATAGGCGAGACCCAGGAGAAGATATGCGCCGCAAACCGGAAGCGTTACTATAAATGCATGCGGGATGAAGTTCGATGCGATCAGAATCACAAGAGCTGCAATCATAAGACGCTTGCGAAGCAGCGCCACTCCACCAAAGAGATGAAATAGAGACCCCGCAAGAAAGAATGGGAGAACGACAGCCCAGAATAGCGGGAAGCCAAATATAATTCCCAGAAGCTTGCCTCCTGGAACCCATCCTGTAATGGACAAATAGAGATGCCATGCAATCACCGCCGCGAAGAGCGCTGCCACCAACCAGCGGCGCCGAAGCATTCCGGCCACTCCCAGCAACAGGATTCCGATATAGCACCAGAACTCAAAGGGCACCGACCACAGAGAACCGTTCAGTGTATTGGGCCATGCGTTATGGATAAAAATCGGAGGAGCGTCGAAGACCTGCAATCTCAGCGTTTGCAATAGGAAGCTGCCTATTGCGACCGGATGGCGCGTGGCCGGATTCGCCGCAATGGGAACCAGGACCAATGCTGAAAGCAATGCCGCAACGATGAACCCTGGGTAAATGCGCGCGACGCGCCGCTTGAGAAACTTAAGCGGATTCGGAGAGCGCATCCAGCTCTGCGCAATAAGAAAACCGCTGATAACAAAGAAGGCCCACACGCTTAAATTGCCAAGCGTAATCTGCCCACGAGTCAGCAGAAAGAGAGGTTCGCCATTATCAGAGCCGCGACCCAGCGCAAAACTGTGCGAAAAGATCACCAGTACTGCAAAAAACAGACGCAGCGTGTCGAAGTTATTGTCGGCGTGGCGGCTTCCGTTTTTCATGGTTGACATTTCCGCACCTCAAGCCTAAATGTGTATTTCGTCCGCGTTGGGGATCGTTAATGTGAACGCTCGAAGTCAAGCGGTTTGGATTTCAGTGGGGTGGCTTCTTAAATTCCGAAGCGCGACCGAAGCACACTTCGCGTCGCGTGGGCTCCTTCGTACAGTTTGCCAAAGGTCAGATTCTTCAGGCGATCAATGGCGGGCTTTCGCCCAGGCATGGTAGGGTGCAAGCCGATCTTGCGCGCAAAATAATTCGCCCGGTATGCCCCAATCTCGTCGTTTCGCACGCGCTTGAAATTAATGCTTACGGATACTGAAACATTGTTAGAGTTTTTTACCCAGTGCGGGAAAGTGGCCGGATTGAATACGCCAAGACCTGAGGATATATCGTATCGCCAATGCCCCTCAGATAATTCGTCGTGCCATCTGGGCGCCAACAAATGCCCGGTCCAGTAACTCTCCTTTTCCTCTGGAGTCAGAATGCGCGGATCGTGCGCATTGTAAAGAAACACAGACTTGCTGCCCTGCACCTGCGCCAGAAAATTGGCTTCACCATCCAGATGATAGGGTGTAATGCGATTGGGCGACGTGATGAAGATCGTCAGAATCGGATCGCGATAGCGGCGGCGCAAATCTATACCCGAAAGCATCGATAGCTCCGAGATGAATAGCTCCAGAGCAGCGCGGTACTCCGGTTCTTCGTGAATGCGCTTTAGAATGATCCAGTTTCCGCCTTCCCCTATCTGCTCCAGCGCCTGAACCAAAGTCATATCCGCGGGCTTGCTGCCGAAGTAGCCGTTCACCACGGGTTTGCCGGTTTCGTAGTGGCTCTTATGCTGGCGTTTACGCATACAGCGTTCAGCCAGCTTCAGCAGCGCCGGCATCTGAAAGATATCCATCGAATCGAGTGTATGGCGAAACTGAAATGGCCGGTGGTCGAAGTTGGCGGCAAACAGGTTGCCGGTCTCGGCATCGCTGGGGAAGACTGACGACGCTGCTGCTGGATGAATCGCTGTAGCCATGGAACCTCCTCCGCCCGTACTCTGATGGAGTCAATTGTGGAAGACCGGGGAAATGACAGTGAAACATGCCTCTGGCGCAACGGATGGTGATGTTGACGTTTGCGCTATAACGGCACAGTGTGCGGAAACCTCCGCGGTAGGTTAGACTGATTCCGGCGGAAGTGATCTAATATTTGACGAGCTCGATATAGTTGCCACGTCGGGCAGGCTTCGCTCATGTTAATCCCAGCAGCGTGAGTGAAGATAGCTGCTTCATTTATCAATTGGATGCCAGATTCAAACGTAGGTTGCAAGAAATTGTCACTCTCGTATTAATTTGATTATGGTTCCGCAATAGCCACCAGTTGCGGCAGGGACTGGAGAAGTACTCAAGAGCCGGTTCCAGCAAGAACCACGCCGATGGTGCGCAGAATGATCTTGATATCCAGCCATACGCTCCAGTTCTCGATATAGGTCACATCCTGCGAAATATAGCTGTCAAAGGAAGGGTCTTGACGTGACTGCACCTGCCACAGGCCAGTGATGCCGGGATTTACATCGAGACGGCGCAGGTGGCTAAGCTTGTACTCCTGCACTTCGCTGGCTAGCGGAGGACGAGGACCCACGATGCTCATGTCGCCATGCAGCACATTGAGGAACTGGGGCAGTTCGTCGAGGGAATACTTGCGCAGAAAGCGGCCCAGTCTGGTGATGCGGGGGTCGTTGGTGATCTTGAACAGCACACCGTCGCGTTCGTTCATATGCATGATGTCGGCGAGGCGCTTCTCCGCATCGCTCACCATGGTACGGAACTTGATGCAGCCGAAGACACGGCCCTTCTTCCCGATGCGTTCCGATAGATAGAAGACCGGACCAGGCGAATCCATCTTGACGGCGAAGGCGATAGCCAGCAATAGCGGCGAAAGGGCGAGCAATATAGTGCTGGAGAGCAGGATATCGACTAGCCGTTTAAGCACTAGAGCTGCTTCGGGTATGTGCCGGTACTGAAGTGGAATGGTGGGAAACAGGCCGATGTACTCGACGGGGCTATTCCAGGCCAGTCCATCGTACATATCGGGAACCACACGCATATCTATTCTATGGGCGCGTGCCTGCTCCAAAATGCCCTTCACCACGCCGCGTTGCTCACACGATGCAGTGAAGAATACCTCATCCACAAAATGCTTACGGGTATACTGGAAAAGCGTATCGAGCGTTCCTACCACATCGTTGGACGTGTCGGCAAAGTGGGGGCAGGAGCCAGGGAAAGCAATGAAGCCTTTGAATGTGAAACCAAGATGGCGAATACTCTCCAAGTGATTGCGGAGCGCATGAGCCTCTGCTCCGGTGCCAACTATGAGTACATTGCGAGTGCCTATGCCGCGTTCGAAATTATGGTAGAGCAGCAGGCGATATGAAAGCCGGCGCAAACTAAGCCCGATGGTGACCATCCCGAGGGTGATCACCACGATGCCGCGGGGAATGTCTTCGGCGTGAAGCAAAAACAGTGCGCCGGTCAGTAGCAGTCCGGATGTAAAGCAGGCCTGCACACTGAGTCTCTGCTCATGCAATATGTTGCTCAAGTGGGCAGGCGAATATAGATTCAATCGCCGGCTTGTGATCAGGAGCGATACTGTAAATCCACAAAGCACTGATATCAAGAACCACAACGCATGATTTTGAGTTAGCGCGCTATTCCATATTTGCCTTGCTCCTTCGACCGGTCCAATATGCTTCACAAGTAACGTGACTAGAATTGCGGAGATTAGGATCGTGGCCCCATCCATAACCATCCACAGTGTAGTCATGCCGCGCGAACTGCGCGAGGATCCTGCAGCAGGACTTTCCGTCCATTGCTGCGAGGAAGAGATGTTCGTCGTAACTGTTCGCCAAAACTCTGATGTCGCCATAGTTGTTCCGATGACCTCCCACACTTGAATTTAAGGGACAATGTGTATTCTTACTTCCAATAAAAGCGTCCAGACAGAAGACGTAAATACTATCTCCAATTACGGCTCAGACTTTCGCATTGATTCACACTAATTCCAAGTACACACCAGCATACTAGGGGCGATTTCTCATCACTTATCCGCTGGTTCAAAGGTTGTGCGTATTTCAGTTAGAATCGAATCCGGAGGAGTTCCTCTTTGAATAGAAGTACGCAATGGCTCCAATCATCCCCAACTGCCGGGAATCCGCGTGTGCGCCTGTTCTGCCTGCCGCATGCGGGAGGCGGCGCCACCGCATATCATCCCTGGACCGCTGAACTGCCTACGTTTGTACAGGTATGCCCAGTTCTGCTGCCCGGACGGGAAACGCGTCTCTCCGAGGTCCTGTTCACCCAGATAGAACCGCTGGTGGATGCCCTGGACCGGGAACTGCGGCCCTGGCTGGACATGCCCTTCGCAATCTTCGGACACAGCATGGGTGCATTGCTCGCCTTCGAGTGGACGCGCATACTGCAGCGCGAGAGGCATCCCATGCCAGACTGGATATTTCTTTCCGGCCGTCGCGCGCCGGATACGCCTGACGGTACCAACCTTCTGCACTCGCTCCCGGACCGTGACTTTGTTGAGCAGTTGACTTGCCGCTATAATGGAATCCCGCAGGAGTTTCTGGAAAATAACGCGCTCATGGAAGTCTTTCTGCCTATTCTGCGTGCCGATATCGCGGTGGTGGAGAGTTATAGCTTCCGGGAGTACGAACCGCTGGACTGCCCGATTACTGTCTTCGCCGGAGCCAAGGATAAAAGTGTAAGCTGGAATCAATTGTTCGCCTGGAAGCGTCATACACGCCGCCGCTTCGCAATACATATCCTTCCCGGAGGGCACTTTTATCCCCATGGTCCCCTGCTACAAACAATCTCCACAACTCTGGCAGAATTGCATCCCTGAATGCTTGGTTGAATTACCTGCCAGCTTCAGAAGCGCCCTGCCAGTTGGGCGATCCTTCGGTTTTGCTCCCGCGCTTCCGGGGGGATATGCGGCCGGCCTTTCACCGCCTGCTTTGCCCTTTGCATGACGGTAAAGACCGTACTCTTGAGGCGGTCGGATACGGGATGCGCGCCGGGCGGATGCGGTGCGATGCCCGCGCGGCGGAGATAATAGTTTGCCCTGTACAAGTTCGCCCAGTGCCGGTCGTGAAATTGAAAATTGACATTCAGCGTGACGGAAATATTGTTTTTGTTGCGTAGCCAGTGCGGGGAATTGATGGGAATATGCACGCCGCTTCCGGGGTGCATTTGATAAATGATTGCCCTGGATTCGTACTCCGGCTTATAGCGCGCTGCACGATTGTCGGCAGTCCAGTAGACCTCGAGTTCCTCGTCGGGGACGATCTGCTTGTCAGCACGGTCAAAGAGGTGAATTTCCTTGTCGCCCTGAAGCTGAAGAATCCATGAAACCTCGCGGTCCAGGTGATACTCTGTTATGCGATTCGGCGAAGTGATGAAAAGAATCGCTTCGAACCATTTGATCTGACGCAGAAGCTCCGGTCCTGAGAGTTGAAGAATGTCGTGAATGCAGCTTTCCAGCACTTCGCGATAGCCCGGCTCGCGCTCCACATGCTTCAGGATGATCCATGCCTGCGCGGTATCGATCTTGCGAATCAAATCGGAAGCAGCCGCTGGAGGCAAATCAGGACGCACCGGCTTCTCGCCCGGCTCAATTAGCCCATCATTGAAATACACGTCCCCCCCGGCCAGATGGGGAGTGCAGCGAGTCGCTACTCTTTCCGCCAGATCCACAAGCCGGGAAAGCTCGAAGAGTGGATTTCCGGCAAGAGTATGAGCAAATTCGTAAGGCAATCGGTTGAGGTTATCCGCGAATAGACCGGTTGCACACTGGATGACGCGATCAGAGGATGCGAGCATGGAACCTTCCCTTACCTAAAAAGGTATTGTGAATCGGTTAGAAAAGTGTGTTTTTCGCTCTCAGTTTCGTTATGGCCGATGGAGGATGCTATTGATACAGAGGAACAATCTAATCAATATGCTGCCGGACTCAGCATGAGCGGGGAAATGGAGGTAAGCTGTATAGATTCACGTCGCCCTTCAGAACGAATCGATGGCGGAATCTCACTATCATTTACCTGCCATGCTTCGAGAGAAGCTTCGGTATACGGACCAGAACGCGAATGGAAAACCGCGGGATCTTCCCGGCGAAGCGTCTTATCGAAGAATGCCAGCACATACGTTCGCACAATCTCATGAATCCGACGCGCGGGAAGCGCGCCGCGATGCGACAACATACGCAGGGGTGAGATGAGAGGCTGGTCCGTGAAGTCCTCATGCTCAGCTCCCTTCACTGACAGCAGGTAGCCTCCGAAATTGCGAAGCGAAGTCTTCACATCGGCAAAATCCGCCGCGTCAAGGGCTGCTCCCACTTTCGCGTTTGGATCGGTTGTTTCGCCTCCCTGGGCGGTAGCTGTAGTGATGACCAGTAACGGCTGGTTAGGGCCTCGCGCGCGGATTGCGCCGAAGAACCATCCGTCCATGTTTACCGATGCATGTACCCGCGGGTCTGCGGCGCAAACCGCCGTGGCTGCCGCTCCTCCAAACGAGTGTCCCAGGGCTCCAGCATTGTTGGTATCTATACGTCCAAACCACTGCGTCCCAGCTGAACGGTTCATCTGCGCGAGGCGATCAAGAACAAATCGCTGGTCCGCAACCCACTTCACTAACTCCTTGTCCCAGATTGCCCGCACGCGCTCTGCCGTGCTGGTCTCCGGGGCATCGATCTCGTTCGAAGCAACCCCATGCACAACGCGCCCGTCCGGGAATGCGACCTGGCTTGCGTTGTAGGTGTGATCAATGCCGGCAACGATATAGCCGTGACTTGCCAGTTCCTCGATCAAGAAGGTGTCATTGGTCCGCCTGCCCTGCCAGGCATGATTGAAGAGGATAACCGGAAACGGCGCGCCGGCAATTGCAATTGGCGCATCCCGCCGCGAATTCGTAAGTATCACGCTCTGGTAGGAACTGAGAGCGTTGGTCTCTCGCGGTTCGCGGTAACGGGCGAAGCGGTGAAGCGATGGCTGCGCCGGATACCAAAGCTGGACCAGCAGTTCTCGCGCAGACCCACCAGCGGGTGCTGCATCCTCAATGCGTGCCGGGTCTCTGAAGTAAAGGAACGACGTACCGACCGGATAAGGACCTGTAGGTTCGGGTAAGTGAAACATCGGCAGCAGAAGCGATAACAAGACACTCATAGATGCGAGTAGCATTGCTGGCCAGGCTGCGATTCTCTGAAGTCGCATCTGATCTCCGCCTGGTTTCCAGGCAACGAGACATAAAATCCCAATAGCTGCGTATGCTGGAATCATCTGCCAGTGTGCGCCCTCGATAGTCGCGTGCGCTATTGCGGCCAGCAGGGCGAAGGCCGCCAACAGACGGGCAGTTCGCGGCCAGCGACCTATGAGCTGGCAAATCGCTGCGCCAGCGATCGGGGAAACGAGGATTATTTCAAGGGTACGCATAGCTTGACCGCGGACTCGTCGCCGAGGTATTGTCTTCCTCTCGATATCGCTGGTGGTAAACCGGAAGTACCTGCCGTCAGGCGCTTGCTCTTTCCCGCCGCGCCGGGTCTTTTATGGATGCTGAACGACGTTGCCTGAACGACTGCTCATACCCATGGAGTTCCTTTTTCAGGGCGCGATCCGTTCGCTCCTGACTAATCTTGTTCAGAACCACCGCTACGCCGGCTACGTCCAGACGCTCCAGCAGCCGAGCGGCGCGATCCAATTCCTGCTTGGTCGTCACGCTGGACTTCACCACAAGAACAGTTACATCGCAAACCCTCGCCAGGTACTCGGTATGCGCGGATATCGGAAGTGGACTTGCATCGATCAGGATGACATCGCACTCTTCGCTCGCATGATGCATACTCCGAACTACTGGTCTGAGGGCCATCGCATCTTGTCCCATGCCGTATTCCATGCGGCCGTGAACCGCTGCAATCGGCGTAGTAAGGGCGCGAACATCTTCGGATTTGTTCCGCTTTTGCAGAAGCAGTTTAGACCGCCATAAAATATCTCCGGGAAAAATATCCAGTCCTTCGGATGCAGATGCTATGATCGTATGTGTCCTCAGATCAAGGCTGCGCAGTTTATCGCTCAGCTCTCTCACAACAGTGCTGGTTCCGCTGCCATGCGAAGGAGATGTAAACAGAAAGATTCGCGCCCCCGTGTTTCTTACAGCATGATCGATGCCTGCGGCCAAACGCAAATAGTATTCGCTCGCAATCTCTCGACGGAACTCGCGTGTGTCAAGCAGCACGCCTAGCGGATGGAAACCTATTACGTGCTCGACATCCTGAGCGGTGAATATTCTGCCGTCCAGCAGGTCAATCCCAACCGGAGCGGCAATGGCGCAGGTAAGACTCAACAGTATCAAAGCAAGCAAATAGATTCGCAGTTTACTCGGTTCCGGGTTGAGCGCGGTAATCGCTCTTGAGGATACATGGATTGCCCCGGGCGAACTGCTTTCAAGCTCCAGGTCGCGGATGCGGTCATCGATTGCGCTATATGCTTTTTGCAGGCTGTCAATCTCCGGCCCAAGCGCCGTGGCTTTTTGGAATTTGGGGGCTGCCGAGGCTGCCGAGTGCGTCCTATGCGCCATTTCCTCGGTTAATTGGAGTTCAATCATGCGTGTGCGCGCTACCTCCACACGCAGCTTGTCCTGCAAGTGATCGCCAGCTTTGCGTTTCAGATCGCCCATCAGCCCATCGATCGAATCCAACTCTTCCTTGTCTTTCTGGTAGACCGGATGATCCGGCTTCAGTCCGCTCATTTCTTCCAGCAGCGCGTTTCTTCGGCTGTTCAGCGAAGTTCTCACTCCAGATAGCCCTGAGTCCGTGGCGACTGCTTCGTCCGCAGCGGAGTCCATCACGGTTGATCCCACAGTGCCACCTCCTTTCACTACGGTGGCCAGCTGCGCTTCGGCCGCCTGGCGCTGCATGCGCGCGGTAACTTGCTCGTCGCTCAGTTTCTGCAGCGACGAGTCATAGATATTTGACCCACCCTCTTTGGTTGAAAGCGTGGCCACGCCAATTTGCTGCATGAGCTGCGCCTGCTCCGACATTTCGTCGTCCATCTGTTTCTGGAGCCGGACCTTCTCCTGCCGAAGGGTATTCAAGCGATCGTCCAGCCCGTAAAACTCCTCGCTCTTCATACGCTCCACATAGGTGTCGGTGATCGTGTTCACGATCTCGGCAAGATCTTTCGGCGTTTCGCCATGCAGCCCAATCGTCATTTCATAAGTTGATCCGATTCTCTTTATTTCAAGCTTCTTTTGCAGGACCTCAATCTCATAAGGTAACGCAGGGCCCACATAGGAAGACGGTAAGCCCATTCCGTATCGCACGGCGTAGGGAAGCTTCGAGATGGAATCCGCGATGATGTCGTGCCGCGTCACCGTTTGGATTTGATCCTGGACATAAGAGTCGTAAGGAAGCTCAACCTCAGAGTCGTTGGCCAGCAGCTTGGGAAATTTCGGCGACAGGTAGACTACACTGTGAGACTCGTATTCAGGTTTGGCTTTCTTCCAAACGGCAAATGCACCGCAGCCTGCAAGGACAAGAAACACTGTCACGGCAACATACCAGTGGCGGCGAAGACTGCCAACCACATCGATAGCCGGACGCGCCCCTTCAGAAGAACTTCCGGTCCTGCGCAACGGCGCCGATGGCACGCTCTTGGAGTTTCCGGAAAACGAATTGTCAGACGTTGAATTGATCATAGCTAGCCTTTCCAAATCAGTGAACGCCGGGTCAATTAATGGCGATTGCCGCTAACGTCGCCATGGTCATAAATGGCGTCACATTCTGGATTACATAAGGGCGATTGCCGCAAACGTCGCCATGGTCATAAATGGCGTCACATTCTGGATCACAACGCTCGTTTTGTTCCATCCGCTTTGGGGCACGAAGACTATGTCGCCGGCATAGAGCGGAACTTCATTGCCGCTCTCTGGCTTGAGTAGATCCTTGAAGTGAACAAATTGGTTCTTTTCTCCGGAAGTTCGGTGAACGACCAGAATCTCTGGATTCTTGCCGGCCGCATCGCTCAACCCGCCTGCCTCTCCTAGAACCGTAACGACCGTCGAATCGCGCTTAAGGGTAATCTGACCCGGATGCTGTACGCGCCCAATGACCGTAACGGCTTTTGACGCCACGGCCGGTACAAAGACCACATCGTTGCGTCGTATCCGAAGATCAGCCATCGGGCTGCTCGACGCAATCAAATCGTGCAGTTTTACCCAATAAACCTGATCTCCACGGTAGATGATGCATTGCTCAGGGAAGGTGCCGTCAGGGCGCGGCTCCATGCCGCCTCTGGAGAGCAAACCCAGGAGGGTTGGCGGTTGATCAAAACTCACCATACCAGGATTCTTCACATCTCCCAGCAAAGTTACATAATTCGAGCTATATTTTTCTACCCGGACGGTCGCTGTCAGCTTTGTATAGTATGGCGACAGCGCATCGACGATCTTCGCCCCTGCATCCTCGCGAGTCAGACCGGCAAGTTTGATCGGTCCCACCAGCGGCAGCGTCACGCGCCCGTCTGGGCCAATGACATCCTTGCTGGACAAATCGGGCCGGCCGGGATATTGAATGGATATTTCATCCCCAGCACCCAGCGTGTATTCCTCATCCACGGACGGCTCAAACTTGCGCAATGAGTTCATGTCGCTAGTCTGCCGTTCGGCTTGGTGTGCATCGTCGGACAAAGTCTGGCCGTCTGCTTTCTTGGCTTCGTCGGGCAGCGAATGGGCCATGCCCAAGGCAAGAAAAACAAAACCGCATAGAGCGAGTGTGGAACGTTGATTCAATAGATTCATGGTGAACTCCTTCGCAATTGCGAATCGTTACGGTTCGAGAACGGATGGTGTGTGCCACCGCGAGGACAAGGCATTAACTCGATGGCATGTTGCGCATCTCATGACAATTCATTGGCCGTCTCCCGGAGTATCGCGAGCCGTGCGCACCCATAAGGAATCTGCGCGGGATGCGCGCCATACATCAGGAAGTATCCACAGTTTCCAGAAGATATAGGCAGGAACCGTTGCCAGAACTCTTAGGGTTCCCCGCAAGCCGGAACCGCCAACGGCGGCCGTCGTTACATGCAAAGCGAGTACAAGAAACCCTCCCAAGGCATACAGTCTGAGCCATGCAACCGGCAGGCAGGCAGCAACCAGCAACAAGCATGCCTCGGAGGCGATCGGCGCGGCCAGCAGATCGAGGAGCGGTTCGATCAGCCGCGCCCGGCCGCGCAGCACATCTCCCATCAGCCTGGGAGCCCACTGTCTCAGCATCCGCCGCCTGCCGCCTTCCCATCGAGCGCGCTGGGTTTGCGCACCCAGATCCGAATGCGGCATCTCGCCGCTGACCGTGGCCGTGTCGACAAACTCCACGCGAATTCCTGCTCGAACCAGTGCGAGATGATATTCCAGGTCTTCGACAATGGAATAGGCTCCGTATGGAATCCGCGTCAGCACATCCCGATGAAGAGCAAAGCCATTGCCTAGGATTCCCGCCGAAAGACCCAAGCGCCCACGCCCACGCGGACGAATCACATTGAATCCTTGAAAGGCAAGCGTCATCAGCCTGGTGCGGTAGTTCTCCTCGGAGTTGAAGACTTCATAACGGCATTGCACCGCTTGCGCGCCCGTCTGAAACCTCTGCCGCACTGCCGCAATCAGGCCAGGGTTGACGACCGAGTCAGCGTCGATGACCAGCACTGCCCGTGAAGCTCCAGCCATAGCCGCGGCGAAGCCATAACTTAGCGCACGGCCCTTGCCTTTCTGATCCGGATCGTTCAGCACCAGAACCCTCGCCCCGGCAGCCTCGGCCTCTGATGCCGTCGCATCCGTGCAGTTATGTGCGATCACCATCAGGTCCACACCCGCGTCTGCCGAAAAAGACATGCTGCGAATGCAGCGCCCGACCAGTGCCTCCTCGTTGTAAGCCGGAACCAAAACAGTGATCGGAAAGTCCTCCGTTGCGCCGGCTTGTTTTACCTCTCTCGTGAAAGGCAGAAGAGATGCAACGGTGAGCACCAGGAGTTCCGCCAGCAATGGCAGCGTTGCCAGCGCCAGCGCGATCCCAACTAGGTCGAGCACTTGCGATAAGATCATGCGATTAATCTCCGAATCGGTTAACTGTAATAGGCTCCCTTTGCCAGCAAGCCGGTACCTGGACTTCCACCCCATTAACCGCGATTGGGAGTCGTGAATATCCGAGCAAAGCACCGTGGTCCGGCTTTACGTGGCATCAGTGGGAGCCGGTTCCAGATCAATCCATCCATTCTCGGCCGTTTTGCAGCAAACCGGAATTCAGCTCTACGGTAAGTCTCCGGCTAAGTAATTGGCACCTGTCGGTAAACGTCGGGCACCTCCTGGGTGTGAATTGGAATTAGCTTGCCGCCAATTTGACGGAACGCCCTGTCCTCCCCGAATTGCGGAACTGGGATCAACTCCGGCTGGATGCGCCGCAAGGCCTCGGCAACTTTTGAGGCCATGCGAAAGAAGAGTCGTAGTCTGGATGCTTCCACAACTTTGATCAACAACCGATCCAGCCCCGCCAGCCACAATTCACGCTTCCAGCGGCGGGCCATATTCATTATGTAAATAAGCGAGGCCAGCGCGTCCGCACCGATGTATGCGGTATTGCTCATATCGAGCACGACGTGAGAACCGGAAAGAACCGCACTGCGAACATCGGATTCAAATCGCGACAGCAGTTTGCCAGTGAAATCGCCGTCAATGTGCAGTACTATTGCGGGACCAACAATTTCTTTCGTGATCTGCGTATGCTGGCGACGCTTCCCCTGCATTGCCATGGCCGCCAGTTGCACCGGGAGATAGCGAAGGAGACCTAGCGCATTGCTGAAATACCTCTTTGCCAGCCGCGATGGTTCTTGCATCGCACGGTAGAACCATTCCATGCCGCTACGTTGCATCCATCCAGGTGCGCGGGAAATTCTGCCGCTCAGAAAATCAAACGTACCGCCTACTCCGATGCAGACAGGCACTTCAAGCCGCTGCCGGTGCATGGCCAGCCATTTTTCCTGCTTGGGATTTCCAAAGGCAACAAGAAGGATGTCTGGCTTGGCCATTTCGATCCTTGACAGTATCTCCTCGTGATCCATTTCTTCCAATGGCTGATATTTCGGGCAGTACCGGCCAGCAATGCAGACGCCGGTATAATTCTTCTCCATCCAGGCCGCCGCACCGGAAGAACTCTCTTCACCCGCTCCCAGCAGGAAGATTCGATAACCGCGCTGGGCGGATAATCTTGCCAGTTGTGGCACCAGATCGGATCCGGCTACGCGCTCCTTCAATCCTGTTCCGAGGAGGCGGGATGCCCATACCAGCGGCATACCGTCAGCCAGAACGAGATCGCAGTTGGCAAGCGTCTCGTAGAGTTCTTCGTCATGGATTGACTTCATAAGGA
Organism: uncultured Acidobacteriaceae bacterium; assembly: GCA_963840985.1. Lineage (GTDB taxonomy): Bacteria > Acidobacteriota > Terriglobia > Terriglobales > Acidobacteriaceae > Telmatobacter. The sequence goes on along the minus strand of CAWJDN010000116.1, from coordinate 5,306 downwards.
AATCTACGTTTGCCGTCGCAATTTGATGGAACCCTCCCTCTGCGATGCTGGCATCCACGGCGTCTAGAACTTCTTCCATCGTCAAGTTGTCAACAGCCACACCCAGGATGGCGACACAAGGATCTTTCGATTTTTTCATAGTGATTGCTCCATAATGTATCGTTCAGTTACAGGGCTCTTCTCTACTTGATGTAAAAAGCGTCAAACCCTCGGTCAGCAGGGAAACAATGTAACATAGCGCTCATGACTGTCGCAGACAAAAACGAGGCGTTCGAGCTGCGTATTCCCGGTGAAGGCGCCACGCTACGTGATGACTGCAAATCTTCAACAATTACATGAGCATATTTGGGGAAATGGTCAGCGCACCGCGCTCTCGTTGGGCAGCTTCAGTTGCTTTGTTCGGCGTGGTTTGTTCGCAATCGATCATGGACGGCTTCCACGTCGCTCAGACTCAGTTCAGCCGAAATGGCTTGAGAGAATACTGAGATAGTGACGATCAGACGAAGGTTGTTCTTGATCCGCGCCAGACGCCCCTGTATGCCTGCCAGAGGGCCTCGCGTAACCTGGACCAGAGTACCCGGCGTCAGCGCGTCGCAGCGGTCGCAAGGCAACCTGCTGCCGAGCGTTCGGCGGACAGCCTCGATTTCGACATCGGAGATCGGGCATGGCGCATGGTTTCCACCCAGGAAGCGAACGATGCCGCTTGTCTCAAGCACGTTTACCCGGTTGCGCAAACTGGGCTCATAGTGCAGAAACAGGTAGCCGCTGAACGCCGGGACCTCAACGAGCTTCCGGCGATCCGTCCATTGATGGATCTCACGCAGCAATGGAAGATACGTCCTGAATCCTTTCATGGTCAGACACGAGGCCACGCGCTGCTCACAGCGATAACCGGTTTGTACCGCGTACCAGGCTTGACTGGGATTCTCCCCATGTGGCATCTCCCCAATCTTAGTTTCGGTGTTAAAGCAGGCTTCGCCCATATTACTCCCATCTGAGTGTTGAATTACTAGACCAGTTGTATCCAAAATGAAAGGACAGGTAGCCAGAGCAGATCTGCTCATGGCTCAACGTAAAAAAACCAGCGCCGCCAATTGATCAATCAGTTGCGAAGAAGGTCATTTCCGATCCCCATGTTTGCCACAATCTTGTCGGCTTCCTTCATGGTCCGTTCAAATAGCCACTCTGCATCGCACCCCAATACCGTAGCGATCTCCTGTCGCATTTTCTGCTTGGGCACACGAACCCCGTTGACGATTCGGCTCAGATTGGCTTCATCGATTCCCACCAGCTTAGCCAGACGATTCTGGCGCATCCCGGTCGTAAACATTCGGAGTTTGAGGTTCGGGTAGATACAGCGCTCCTTATCTGACTTGGGTATTGGATGCGAGATTCAAAACGAAGGTTGCAAGAAATTGGCAATCTCCCTTGAATGCTCAACTACGCGGGGTGACCCTTTCTCCAAGACCCGCTAACTCATACCAGTGATGGCTGTCACAGACATATTTCCATCATGGCCCCATACTTATATTAGGGAACGTATATTATTTTGCAATAAATTGCAACTTGTCTTTAGTGCCAACTTGCAGTAGCTTAAGTAATGTTTTCTTCGGTTACCTAACCCAATGTTATGGCCGTAATGCACAGATTATAAATCCTTTATAGATTTTCATACCCAGCTCTTGACAATCTGTGATGGTGAGTAATTCTTCTATAAATTGTTTCATTTATTCCTGTAAATCAATGCTCAAAAACAGCAGCACTGTTTCACTCGGACTCGCAATTCGGGAGATGCAGCCATCTTGCGGTCCACTCTTCAATCATAAGAAATTGGCCGTACCGAAAACTCACTCCACCCCGAAAATCCTCCCCAGCGTGCCATGGATTGCGTCTTCGTATCGAACTGGCCGCTGCAAAACCGACCAATTTCCCGTCGGCGCGGCAACAGCTCCGGCAAAGCCGTCGATCCGATCCAGATCCTGCACGCGCCAGAACGACTCGGCTATGTCGCCCGTCACGCAGCACAACCTAACTTGATCCAATGGCCCGTGGGAGACGTCGACTCCATCCAACCCGCCCAGCAATCCGCAACCGGCTGCTTTCAATAAGGCCTCTTTACGCGTCCAGAGACGCAGAAACGCGCTGGCCTGTTCCTGGGGTGTAGCCGCCTCAGCAATCATCGCCGCTTCGGTCCGCGTGAAATGCGCGGAAGCGATCTCGACTGCTCCGACATCGCATCGAATTGCCTCCACGTCGACACCGACTTCTCCAGCTGTTGTAAAGGCGATTACTCCCAGCCCTCCGGAATGAGATACATTGAAATTCAGTGCGGAAGATTCGACAATACATGGCTTGCCGTGGCGATTAGTTGCTAGTGCGATCTTCTGCGGAGTTGTCTCCAGATACCATGCCAACCCGAGCCGTAGCATGGCCCGGCAAAACCTGAACCGAGATGCGTCTTTAGAGTAAAGATAGCGTTCCGCGCGATTCCGCTCTTCGATCGACAAAATACCGTCGAGATTCGCTTCTGTATTCAACGGCCTGTCCAGATCGATCATCCAGACTTCGATAGTCGCAGCCGCCGGCAGTTTACACTGTGGAAAGCCCTTGTTCATGGAGTTCCTTTTAATGGGAGGAAAAATCCCGCGAGCTGCAATTGCATTCATCGTCGCAGGCTGTGCCTGTCTACTTTGCCCATCCAGTCCATTGGGTTCTGCCGGGCGTATTGATCCACATTCGGGTTCTGTGTTACTGCCAGCCGTTCAACGTAACGGCCGTTATTCCTGAATTCATCGTTACTGAAAAGGCGACAGACGATTCCTCGTCTTCCGCCAGGGAGGAACATACAGAACACTATGCATATCTCCCCGTTCGTCATTTTTCTCGTTTGGATCCCTGTTGGCGCGTATCTCTTCCGCCGCTATCCGGTCCGTATTGCAATTCTAGCCAATTTCCTCGGCGGCTGGGCGTTTCTTCCGGGCGCGAACTACCAGGTGACGCCTGTCGAGTTTCCCTACTGGATTCTCGGCGTCTGTCTCCCGGCTGACTATTTCCTCACCAAGGCCACGGCCACCGGACTGGCTGCACTGGTGGGAATGCTGCTTTTTCATACCGCGGACTTGAAGAGATTCAGGCCGGGCATCTGCGATCTTCCCATGATTGTCTGGTGCTGCGTTCCTCTTCTGTCGGCGGCCACGCATTGGAAGACACTGTTTGAGGGTATCTTGGGCGCAACCTATCAGACCATTGCCTGGGGTGTTCCCTGGCTTTTGGGCCGCATCCACTTTTCAATCGACGACTCGCTGCTCCTCGCCGCTAAAGCGTGCGTTATTGCAGGCATTTGTTATGTGCCGTTCTGTCTATTTGAGATCTGCGCCGGACCACAACTCTATGCTTTTTTCTATGGTTATCAGCCCTACCGCTGGGTGGGAGCGGTGCGTTATGTCGGCTTCCGTCCCATTGGTTTTCTGGAAGACGGAAATCAACTGGGCATTTGGATGGCAGCGGCTACCCTGCTTGCTGTTTTCCTCTTTCTGCATCGCCCGATGGGTCGCATTCTCGGCTTGCCCATCGGATGGGTCGCAGCCGGTTTGGCTGCTGTCACGCTGTTCTGCCAGTCTGCCGGGAGCATACTTTTACTTCTGTTCCTGCTGCCTATGGTGCTGTTTAAGCGGCGCTCTGTTCTGCGGGTATTCGTTGGTATCTTGGTTTTGGGTATTCTGACATTCGCGCTTTTTCGCATTACGAATCTCGTATCCCTGCGTGCGCTGGAGCAGCGGAATGGAATAACCCGGTCTCTCTCCATCGCCCTGACTAGCATTGGCCGCCACTCGCTCCTCTGGAGGTTTGCTCGTGATGAGAGTCAGATCAACGTTGCGCTCCAGAAGCCTCTGCTCGGATTTGGACAATGGAACTGGTGGCAGCAAGGCGGTATCCGGCCTTGGAGCCTGTGGCTGCTCATCTTTGGCATGTATGGACTAGTTGGCCTGATATCGTTCGGGACGATTCTGTTTCTGCCAGTCATGCGAGCAATCTGGCCACCCGCGAGAGGTTACGCTCCCAACGAACCAAATATTCGGCTCGCGATGGCCGCGCTAATATTAATGGTAGCCATCGACAACCTGCTTAATGGAGCAATGATTCTTCCCTATCTTCTAATCATGGGCGGTCTGGCGGCCGTTCAAGAAGCAAACGGCAGCGCCGCGACTTCCTGGTTACCAAAGAGCGCGCCGACAAGCTCTCCGGAGGGTGGGACGGCAAAGCTGGAGCATGGGGTACCCCCACCCGTACTTTGGACGCAAAATCCTTGTTTTCTTGAGGTTACAAGGAGGGTTGCGCTGCAAAATATTGAAAACAATGAAGTTCCCTGCAAAATACTCCAGGATAAGGAGTTACGGGACGTTTCGGCCTCTATTGGCAGCTTTCGGCTGACAGGCGGCGCGAAAAGGATGTGCCGGGACGGTGTTTGCAGAAAGACTTCTGGAATCATTGTGCGACGAAGAGGGGAAATTATCTGCAGGGCACCTGCGGTGCGGCCAGCCGCTCGCTATTCGCTCGCATGGGGTTCGTGGTATCCCCGGTCCCCAACTGCGAGGGATCTCCACCCCACGGACGAAGACCTGTCCGCGGGGACCCCGGACCGCGGGCACCCGGAGGATTCTTGGTATTCAATCCTGCGATTACGCCGATTAATTGAATCATGAAGGCATTATGGCAGAAAAGATAACACGAGTGCGCGTGAATCGGAAACTTGCCGATGAAGCAAGGCGCGTCCTTGGAGTAAAGTCCAGGACCGAAACGGTGCGCGTCGCGATCCGGTGGATTCTTGGGGTGGATCGGACCATTTTGCTGAGTGAGGTTGCGGCAAAAGATCGAACATGGGCGCGGCCGGCGCCTCCACGATTGAAGGCAGCGGCGCCATCGGCACCCCGCTGCCCGGTTACTTCGGCCTGAAGTATCTTACCAACAACCTCACGGGCACCTGGGATGCCGGGGCGCGCACCACGCTCTCGCTTACCTGACCGCTACAGCACCCACACCATCGGCCAGGGCAGTCCGGATAACGCGCCGCTGGCCGTCGGATCCACGACAAACGGGACGGTCACAATCAATGAGAATGGTGGAATCTTGAACGCCGCCCTGCGTCCCACCGCCAACTAAGCGTGAATGGAACGGTCGAGGCGCTCTACGCCGACAACGCGTTCACGCCGGTCGGCCCCCGCCAAACCAGGCACTACCGCCTGCACACCATGTACAGGCCAAAGCCCTGGGCAACGATTTCCGCGCCTGGAACGACCTGGAACGGC
>CAWJDN010000115.1:0-7180 GCA_963840985.1 uncultured Acidobacteriaceae bacterium | reverse complement strand
GAAGGCAACGGCACAAGCAGTGGCAAGGACTCTCAAATACATAAACACCTCGAAAGTTGCAGTGAGTCAACCATAAATCGGTTGCCGCAGATGCGCAAACCCGCGCTATCCTCCCTGCTCCGTGCCATAGTCGGATGCCCGCGGGGTTGAAACGCTTTCCCCGCGCGGGCAACCAGCATCTTGCACCTATTGATCTTATCGGCGTACACTCTTGTCGGCATGCGCGGCGGGAAAAATAGTCAGAGAGATTGAAATCACTCCCCATGCGCGGCGAAGAGTGTTACAACAGGATAGTATGGCCAAACGAGCAAGATCTGCTCCCGAATCGCAGCCGGGACAACCCATTGGCCTGCGCACGCTGGGCGAGTATCTGAACCTGTCGCCAGCCACCATCTCGCTGGTGCTCAACAATGCTCCCGGCGTACGCTCCATCCCGCAGCAAACCCGGGAACGAGTGAGGGAGGCGGCAGCAAGATTCGACTACCGGCCCAGCTATTACGCGCGGTCGCTGCGCAAACTGCAGTCTTATTCGGTGGGCGTGCTGATACCGGAATTGAGCGACAGCTATGCCACCCAGGTGCTGGCCGGCGCTGAGGAGTTCCTTCTGGAGGAAGGGTACTTCTACCTCATCGCCAGCCATCGGCGCAAACCCGACCTGATTGAGGAATACTCAAACATGCTGATGGACCGCTCTGTGGAAGGTTTCATCCTGGTCGACACATTGCTTAAGCACAGCATGAAACTGCCGGTGGTGGCGGTGGCCGGGCATCGCAAGATCGAGGGCGTCACCAATGTCGTGCTGGACCAACGGCGGGCGGCGGAGTTGACGCTTAAGCATCTTTACAAGTTGGGACACCGCAAGATTGCTTTCATGCGCGGCGGAAGCCACAGTTCCGACGCTGATAACCGCTGGGAATGTTTGATGGCTGTGGCCCAGGAGATGAAGCTGGAAGTTGCGCCCAGGTTGACCGTGCAGTTGCAGTTGCGTGTCTCCACACCGGAGTTGGGATATGGTCCGGCGAGCCAGTTGCTGGATAGTGGCGCCCGTTTCACCGCCCTGGTCTGCTATAACGATTTGGCTGCCATCGGGGCAATCCGGGCCTTTATGGACCATGGTTTGCGGGTGCCGGAGGACATCTCCGTGGTGGGCTTCGACGATATCCAGGGCGCGTCGTACAACAACCCCAGCCTGACTACCATTCGCCAGCCGCTGCAACAAATGGGCGTGGCGGCCGCGCGCACCCTGTTGCAACGGATTCGCGGCCAGGCAACATTCTCAGATACGATTCCAATTATGCCGGAATTGGTGATTCGCGAGTCGACCTGTCCGCCCACTTCCCGGCACGCCCGCTTGAAGCGGAGTTGAAGACTCGTAAAGACGACAGAACCCAGGCTGTTGCGCCCTATAGAATATACAGGGGTCTGCATCCGAATGCCCAACGAGGTATCTTTCATGAAAAACTCAAGAAATTCCACTACTCAACCTTTTATTCTTGTCGCCATCGCTTGTCTGATCGCTATGCCTTTGGGCTGCACGCTAACCGCTTTAGCACAGGCGCCCGCGCCGGACTCGCCGCAGATTGAGGCCAAGGCCCAAGCGCTGCTGGCCAAACTCACTTTGGAAGAGAAGGTCAAGCTGCTGGGCGGCGTCGACAGCATGTTCACACAGGCTGTCCCGGCAATCGACCTGCCGCGATTCAAAATGTCCGACGCCTCCGTGGGTGTGCGCACCTGGGGACCGACAACCGCTTATGCGGGCGGCGTTGCTTTGGCCGCCACCTGGGATAAAGAGTTCGCGCGCAAACTGGGCGAGGGCCTGGGCCGCGATGCCCGCGCCCGCAGTGTGCATTTCCTGCTTGGCCCCGGCGTCAACATTTCCCGCTCGCCGCTGGGCGGCCGCAACTTCGAATATCTCTCCGAAGATCCCTTCCTGAACGCCTCCATGGTAGTTCCTTATATCGAGGGCGTCCAATCCCAGGGGGTGATCGCCACCGTTAAGCACTACGCGCTGAACAATCAGGAGTACAACCGGCACAACGTGAGCGTGGAGGTGGACGAGCGAACCATGCGCGAGATCTATCTGCCTGCCTTCGAAGCTGCCGTCACCCAGGCCCATGTGGACGCGGTGATGAACTCCTACAACCTGGTCAACGGCGTCCATGCCACTCAAAACGAGTTTCTGAATCTGAAGGTGCTCAAGGGTGATTGGGGCTTCCAGAGTATTCTCATGTCGGATTGGGACTCCACCTATGACGGCGTGGCGGCGGCCAACAACGGCCTGGACCTGGAGATGCCCAACGCGCGCTTCATGACCGCCAATGTTCTGCTGGACGCGGTCAAAGCCGGCACGGTGAAGGAATCCACAATCGACGACAAGGTGCTGCGGCTGCTGAGAACCGTGCTGCGCTACGGCTTCCTGGACCGTCCGCAGTACGATCCGGCTGACTCGACGTATTCAGTGGCCGATCGCGCCATCGCCCTGGACGGCGCGCGAGAAAGCCTGACCTTACTCAAGAACGACGGCCACCTTCTGCCGCTCGATGTGAACAAGATCAAGACCATCGCCGTCATCGGCCCCGACGCTTATCCGGCGGTGATCGGCGGCGGAGGTTCCTCCGAGGCACAAGCCTTTGAGCCGATCAGCATCCTCACCGGCATCGCCAATCTCGCCGGACCCGATGTGCATGTGCTTTATGCCCGCGGCCTGCCCGATGAGAACGAGTTATTTCACAGAACCCGCTGGGAGGGCTCCGTCCAGGTCGAAGATTATCCCAACCGGAACTTCACCGGAACGCCGAAGAGCAGTACCGAGCGGGGCATCACCGGTTGGCGCGAGAGCGGCTGGGAGCCTGAGGCCACAACGCCGCACGGCATCCGTTACACCGCTCACTACAAGGCGGAGAAAGCCGGCAAGTATATGATTCTGGCCGGCGCGTCGGGCTGGGGCGGAAATGGATTCAAGGTGCAGGTGAACGGCAAAGAGATACTCCATCAAGAACGCGCCGAAGGCCAGGTTCCACAATCGGCCATCGTTGAGATGGCTGCCGGAGAGACCGCTACAGTGGTCGCCGAGCTTCAGCCTCGCGGCGCAACGCCCCGCTTTGGCCTGGGCATTGCCTATCTGCCTGAGCTGATCTCCACCGAGGCCCGTGAGATGGCCGCCAAGGCCGATGTCGTAGTCATCGCCGCCGGTTTCAATCCGCGGAACGAGGGCGAGGGCCATGACCGCACCTTTGCGCTTCCCTGGGGACAGGACGTGCTGATCGAGGACATCGCTGCGATCAACCCGCGCACCATTGTCACCCTCACCGCTGGCGGCTCTCTGGACACGCGCGGCTGGCTCAGCAAGGTTCCCGCGCTGTTGCACACATGGTTTCCCGGCCAGGAGGGTGGCACGGCCGTTGCCGAAGTGCTCTTCGGCAAGCACAATCCCGAGGGCAAGCTGCCGGTCAGCTTCGATCGCAGTTGGGAGGAGAATCCCTCCTACGCATACTACTATCCCATCAAGGGCGCGGATACCTCGCTGCACGTGATTGAAGAGGGCAAGCCGCCGGTAGATTACGTTATTCCTCACGTGAAGTACGATGACGGCCTGATGGTGGGTTACCGCTACTGGACCACCACCGGCAAGCACCCGCTCTTCCCCTTCGGCTTCGGGATGAGCTACACCACCTTCAGCTTCGCCAACCTGCAAGCGCCGGCGACGGCTGCCTCAAGCTCGACTGTTTCAGTCAGCTTCGACGTAACCAACACCGGCAGCGCGGCTGGAGCAGAAGTAGCTCAGCTCTACGTCTCCGATCCTTCTTCGACTGTCAAGCGTCCGGAACGCGAACTGAAGGGCTTTGAGAAGGTGCGCCTCGCTCCCGGCGAAACAAAGCGCGTGACCATCAACCTCGATGCCCGCGCCTTCAGCTACTGGGACGCAACGGCTCACAAGTGGACCATCGATCCCGGAAAATTTGTTATTCGCGTCGGCGACTCCAGCGAAGACACCCCGCTGAACGCAGAGTTGACGATTAATTAAATCCACTCGCAAACCAACCGCTCGGCCTGCCGCTTGCATAGGGCAGGCCCGGGCGCCCTGGCTTATACGCTCAGGCAGGTCGGCTCAGAATCGCGTCGATATGAGCAAGCTCCCCGGCGGAGAACTCAAGATTAGCGAGCGCGGCAATATTCTCTTCGATCTGCTCCACGCGGCTGGCCCCAATCAGCGCTGAAGTCATGCGAACGTCGCGCAGTACCCAGGCCAGTGCCATCTGCGCCAGAGACTGCCCGCGCTCGGCGGCCAGAACGTTCAGGTCGCGCACCTGGGCGAGGCGATCTTCGGTGATGTCGCCCTTCTTGAGAAAAACTGAACGGGATGCGCGCGAGCCGCTGGGGATGCCTTGCAGGTAACGGCCGGTCAGCAAACCCTGCGCCAGCGGACAGAAAGCGATGGCGCCCACGCCCTCATTGCCCAGCACATTCAGCAGGCCGTCCTCCGGCGTGCGCACAAACATTGAATACTTGGGCTGATGAATGAGGCAAGGCGTACCGAGTTCGCGCAGAATTTTGATAGCCGCAGCGGCTTGGCTTGCGTTGTAGTTGGAAATACCGGCGTAGAGCGCCTTGCCGCTGCGCACCGCCTGATCCAACGCGGACATCGTCTCCTCGACCGGTGTCTCGGGGTCGGGGCGATGGGAGTAGAAGATATCGACGTACTCCAGCCCCATGCGCTTCAGGCTCTGGTCAAGGCTGGCGAGCAGGTACTTGCGCGACCCCCAATCTCCGTAAGGGCCGGGCCACATATCGTAGCCGGCCTTGGTGCTGATAATAAATTCGTCGCGATGGGGCTTGAGGTCGAGACGCAGAATCTCACCGAAGTTCGACTCCGCGCTGCCCGGCGGCGGGCCGTAGTTGTTGGCCAGATCGAAGTGGGTAATGCCCAGATCGAAGGCCCTGCGCAACATGGCGCGAGCATTTTCGAACGTATCCACGCCGCCGAAGTTATGCCATAGGCCCAGGGAGATAGCCGGCAGGCGCACGCCGCTCTTGCCGCAGCGGCGGTATTTCATCGCGTCGTAACGCTGATCGCTTGCCAGGTACAAGGCTGCTACCTCCTTGTTCGAATGCTGGGCGCGGCAGTCACTCCCTAGGAAAGAATCCCCTTGACCACAACTTCCTTTCGTCCGTCCGCGGGCGGAGGCACGATATTACCCTTGATTGGCGCACCATCCACAGTTAGTGCGATCTTGTTGCCGTCGCCCTTCCGCTCGATGGTGATCTTGTACGTCACTCCGCGGAAGACGCGCGTCGCGGAGAAGCCCGGCCAGCTCTTGGGAATCACTGGAGCGATCTCCAGGCCGTCGAGGGTAGTGCGCACACCCAGGATCCACTGCACGATGGCGTAGTAGTTCCACGCCGCCGTGCCGGTGAGCCAGGAGTTCTTGGCCTCGCCGAAGGTGGGCGCGTCCTTGCCGGCGATCATCTGCGCGTAGACATAAGGCTCGCAGCGGTGCAGATCGCTGATCTCCTCGCGCGCTGAGGGATTGATGCGGCTGTAATAGTCGTGCGCCTCGTCGCCGTGGCCCAGCCGCGTCTCGCCGATGATGACCCAGGGATTGTTGTGGCAGAAGATGCCGGCGTTCTCCTTGTATCCCGGCGGGTAGGAGGAGATTTCGCCGAGATTGAGGTAGTACTTCGAGTAAGCCGGCTGCTGCAGGACGATGCCGTGCTTGGTAGCCAGATGCTTGCGGGTTGACTCGAGCGCCTTGGCGGCTAAACCATCTTTGAGGCCGATGCCGGCCAGCACGCAGTAGCCGTTGGTCTCGATGAATATTTTGCCTTCCTCGCACTCCTTGGAGCCGATCTTGGCGCCGAAGTCGTCGTAGGCTCTCAGGAACCACTCGCCGTCCCAGCCGTGCTTGCGGACGACCTGATCCATCTTCTCGACCTCGGCCAGATACTTTGTGGCCTCGGCGTCGAGTCCGCGGTGCTTGGCGATTGCCGCCAGTTCTTGGCCGGCGTGAACGAACAAGCCGGCGATGAAGACCGATTCGGCCACCTTGCCGTCCTTGTTGGTGGTGGTCTGGAAGCTCTGGCCCGGAGTATCGGAGAAGCAATTCAGGTTCAGGCAGTCATTCCAGTCGGCGCGGCCGATGAGCGGCAGCCCATGGGGGCCAAGACGGGCCAGGGTGTATGAGAAGCTGCGCTGCAGGTGCTCGTAGAGCGGCTTCTCGGAGCCGGGCTGGTTGTCGTATTGGACGGGTTCGTCCAAAATGCTCCAGTCGCCTCTAAAACTCAATTTATATATGAAAAACTGTTTTGAAATTTGATTGTAGTAAAAAAATTTAATTATAAAATTATAAGTTAATTTTATATAAATTGAGTTTGTTAAAAAATATAATTTTTTTGTTATAATAAAATTATATTGTGTAAACTTACACTATATGGAAAATTAAAAATTTTTGATTTTTTGTTTATTAATACTAATAAAATCATATTAATACTAATAAAATCATATTAATACTAATAATAAAATCATATTAATACTAATAAAATCATATTAATACTAATAAACTTTAATTCTAATTTTATTATAAAAAAATAAACTTTTTATTGTAAAAAACTAGATTTTAATTCAAAATTTAAAGTTTGTAAAAAATATATTTATAATTTGATTTTTAATTTTAATATAAACGTTTATATTAAAATTAAAAATACTTTAGATTATTTTTTATATTACTAAATTATGATTAAAAATAATATACAATAAAAATTTTATATATATTATGAGATTTGAATATAAAATTCAAATAACAAAGTTTATTTAAAATAATATTATAAACTATAAAATTAAAAATAAGGTATAATTAAAAAATTAAATTAAATATAATGATGATCAAATTAATGATGATTAAATTAATGTTGATAGCAATAAGTAGTAGGGGGGGGGTTAGTTTTTTTTTTTTTGCATATTTATTCGTTCATTCTCGTGCTATAAATGTACACTTGATTCGTCGCCGTCAGCATCCAGGTTCAGCGTGCCGCGCTCGATATGATCCATGATGCGCCCCGGCGTGCCGACCACGATGTGGGCGCCGTGTTCCAGACTGGCGATCTGCGGGCGCATGGTCGAGCCGCCGCACAATGTCAGAATCTTGATGTTGTCGGACCGCGCCAGCTTGCATCTAGGCAATTG
>CAWJDN010000114.1:0-27495 GCA_963840985.1 uncultured Acidobacteriaceae bacterium | reverse complement strand
TTATGTCTATGTCTTCATTAACCTCTACGTATTGCTAGCCTCGGACCTCCGGTTCAACCTCATCGGCGGCCTTCCAGAAGTTGGCGCGCACCTGGTCGGGGGTCTGCTTGCCGATCTCCGCTTGATAGAGCATCTGCATGGCCAGCTCACGCGATTTGCGGCGTCCCGACCCATGATGAGGTCCGGCGGTCACGCTGAACCGCCTTTCACCCCACCTTTTTGTAGTTTGCGATTCAGGCTGACCATCTCGATGGCAGCGATGGCAGCCTCGAAGCCCTTGTTGCCGGCCTTGACGCCGGCGCGGTTGAGGGCCTGCTCCAGCGTCTCGCAGGTGAGCACGCCAAAGCTGTGGGGAATGCCGGTCTCCTGCTGCGATTGTCCCAGGCCGCGGGCGACTTCGTTGTAAATGGCTTCGTAGTGGGCGGTCTCGCCGCGCAATAAACAACCAAGAGGAATGATGGCGTCAACCCGGCCTGCGTTGGCCAAGGCACGGGCGGCGGCGGGAATCTCCCATGCGCCAGGAACGCGGACGACTTCAATGTCGGCCCGCTTTGTTCCGCTGCGCAAAAGGGCGTCGAGCGCGCCTTCCAGCAGCCGCTCGGTGATGACCGCATTCCAGCGAGCGACGACGATAGCGAACTTCATACCGGAGGCGGAGAGATCGCCTTCGACGGCCACCGGCTTGCCGCGCTGCGGATCGGTCCACGCCCAGAAAGAAAAAGAAAAACCTGGCTCGGGCTCGACGGTGAAGAGGCGTGACTTCCAGTGGGTTTCCGCGATGGCAGAGAGGCGCGCGATAGCCGCATCGCCACCCTGCGCGCGCAGCCAGGCTGCGGCAGCCTGGTGCACGGCGTCCAGAGCGGTTACTTCCACAAGCACGTCTGCGGTGGAGGGAAACTTGCCGTCAACAAATTCGAGATTGCCAAGCGGAGCCAGGAAAGCCGCGCCATGACTGTTTTCTTCATTCCACCCATTGCCGGGCGTAAATCCCAGCGCGGAAAAGAAGCTCGCCAGCCGGTCATAGGCTGCCCGGCTGCCCGCGGGACGAAGAAAGGAAATCCCTTTGATCATTTCTTGATTCTATCGTGCGCCACCTGCGGGGACTGGCCGTCCAGGCAGAGGCCTTCGGTCACCTGTTATATCTGCGGTTCGGCCAATCGCTCCTTCTGCTCATTCCACGCCAGAATAAAGCTGGACACCCAGCATTTGTGGCGCATCTGACGGAAAGCAAAAAGGCCGGCGCAAGGCCAGCCTTCGTCGCTGGTATCTGAATGCACTGTCTCTATGTGGTGGGGCGTGGCTTGACAGCGATAGCCGTGGCCGGAACGACGGTATTGCTGCCCGAATAAGTGCAGCCGGAATCCGTGCCAGGCGTGCAAGCCGGCAAGTTGGGGCTAATCTGCTGGGTGTCAGTCAGAGTAGGAACGCTGATGTAGTGGATCATGTTGTCGCCCGCAGTGGAGACGAAAAAGAGCTTGTCGTCCGGGGTGAAGGCGCCGGCCAAGGGGGCTGTGATGGCCGAGTTCCCGGTCAGCGTTACGGAACCCACCGTACCGGTGGTGCAAGTGGGAGGGGCGCCACCCGTGCCAGCCACGCAAGCGCCGGGCACATAGTATGGCAGTGAGACGCCGGTGTTGGCGCCACTTGTGGGCGGGGTATAGGTGATGAAGGCCAGGTTGGAGGCGGGCGAGGGCACTACATCGAGGCAGGTAGACACGCTCCAGGAACTGCTTGCGCAGGAATTAAAGTCGGCGGTGGGGGTGGTGATGGCCGACGGCTGAGTCAACGCGGTTAGCAGCACCAGCGGCGAGAGCGTATCGCCCAAGGCTAGCGGATTCGTGTTCATGTCGGTAGGCAGGCAATTCAATGTCGGGATGTTGACTCCGATATCAGACAAGGTAATGCTGCTGCCGGAGGTCGATGCGCCAAGAATATGCTGGCCATCGGTGGTGGCAGCCAGCACATCGGTCTGCGCAGCCACCAAATTGTCCGGGGATGGCCCCTGCGGATAGAAGAGCATGTTGGCGTAGTTGCCCACCGTGCCGGAAGGGCACCAGGTGTGTGCGACGGTGGAGCTGCCGCCAAGAAACGCGCCCACGCTGGGAATGGTAATTGCCAGGCTCTTGGAACCGCCCGTAGTTGTGCTCAGATCGTAGGTGGCCCAGCCGGTGCTCGCGTTATAGACGTACAACTTGTCGCTGTGAGGAGCGCCCTGGCTTGCGCTGTCGACAATGTATAGCGTGTCTGAGTCGGGGGTCCATGCCGCGGCCGTGCCCATGCCACCAAAGGTCGATGAGGTTCCGCCAAGGACGGGATAGATGTAGAAGAGTTGGCGCACCTGGTCGTTGATGAGTACAGTCTGGCCGTTCGGCGATACGGCCAGCACCACGCCGGGTACAGAAGTCTTCGTGGCGACCGAGTTGTTCGCGGTGCTCATAATCATCAACTCGTGGGAGGAGCCAAAGAAAAGATTGGTGCCTCCGCGGTCCATCATCATGGAGTTGGGCACGTAGGGTAGGCGCACCGTGGAGCCGACCGTGCCGGTGAGCAATTCGACGGGAACGACATACTCTGACTGGCCTGGAGCCGCGAACCAGACGTAGTCGCTGGCCGTGCCGGGAGTGGTGACTGTGACCGGGTTGGAGGAAACGGGCAGGCCTGTGCCGTAGATGCCGGTCTCATTGATGGGGGAAGGATTGCAAGTGGGCGGCTGGCAGACAGCATAGATCGAAGCCACACCGGGGTAGGCTGTGGAAATGGCTCCTGAGCTACTCGCTGCTATGTCGATCGGGTCAGTGGACTGGTAGATCAGGGTGAGGCCTGTGAGGGGGTTTCCGTAGGTGTCGGTGGCGGTGGTGGTAAGATTCTGCGTCACGCCCTTAGTGATGATGCCCGATGTGCTGCCATTGGCCAGAGTTATCGAGATGGATGCCGGCGGACAGGTGGAGAAGTAGCCGGCCGAAGAGCCCGAGTTCGCCACTGAAGAGGTAATCGCAGTGGAGCCTGGCTGCAGAGCCGTGATGGTCACCTGGTTTGTGGTGGTGTTAGTGGTTACGGAGGCTACTTGGGGGTTGCCCACTAAGTAGCTGAGTGCGCCGATAGCGGCCGTGCAATTAGATACTGTGCTTCCAGGAAGCTGTCCCCCTGGGCAAGTGTAGTTGCCGCTGGTCACCGAAGAGGGCGCGCAGAGCTCATATTGCGTATTGTTGCTGACAAAACAAGCCTGCGCATCAAGCGTGGCCTGGGAGCCCTGTGAGAAGCACTGCTGGGTGGTTGAGGAAGTGGGGGTGGTGACCAGGCTGACGGAGGTTACCATGGCATGCACAAACACCTCCACTGGATTGGAGGTAACCGACTGGGCGGAGGCTGTGATGTAGGCTATGCCGTAAGGCAGACCGCCGGTCGAGGGCAGTGGAGAGGGCTTGTTGCAGATGGTGAAGTCTGCAATGCCGCCACCCGAGTTCCGGTTCCAGGTTCCGGCGCAGATGTTGCCTGTCGGCGAGATGTCCACCAACTGGTTGTTGGTGGTGCCATAGGTATACGCGCCGGCGGTAGCCGCTGTGCCCTTGCAGGTAAGTGCCGACGGCGCACTCGACTGCTGCGTCTGACCGAAGGCCAGGGAGATGCCCGTGGTCGCGGGCTGCAGGGTGATCGTGTCCACGTCTGTGATCTTCATCCCGTAGCCCAGTCCATTGCAGTAGTTCGCGCCCGGGTTGCGGGAGCAGCTGGAAATCGTAATCCCAGCCGGAACGGCCAGGCACAACAAGCAAACAAGCGTCAAGAACCGCCGCATGAATCCTCCCCGCCCCGCTTTGTCGAGCCACGGAACGGTCACTCCCGAAATGATCGGAAAAATTAGGTTAAAGCAAACTTCCCACCTGCACCGCCCAGGTTTGCCGGTGGCAAGCGGCTCTTAGTTCCGAAGTTCCCGGCGACAGAACTAGTCGCGGGGATGGAAGCAAAAACCCGATTGCGCAGCATCGAAAAAGCGATAGAAAGTGAGAAAACTCTCTCAGGAGCTGCCCTTCAACACGCCATGTCTGGTCCACCGCCGGTGAAAACCACGCAAATAACTGGCTCCCGGCGACACACTCATCCGCTAGCTGGTTGACGAGACGCACCCACGAAACTCCAAAGAAAAGTGTATCAGGGTGGGGTTGTCTCCGGCTGGCAGCCGGGCGAAGCAATTGCCCTCTTCCGCATTTTCATAGACTCCACTGCCCCTGAATGGGGAGCAGGCCTGGGCTCAGAGCCTGACCCTAGGGCGCGGGCGGCATGTAGCGGGCGAACCACTCGGCGGCCCTCTCCATCACGTCCCAGCGATGGGCCGGATCCGCAAACATATGCCCCTCATTCGGATACACCACCAGTTGCGTGGGCACATGGCGGGCACGCAAGGCATGCCAGAACTCGTAGGACTGGGGCGCCGGGCACTCGCCATCTCGCTCTCCCACCACCACCAGTGTCGGTGTTGTCACGTTCTTGATGAAGTTGATGGCCGAGCTTTTGGCGTAGACTTTTGGATCGTCGTAGACCGAGGCGCCGAAGTACGGCGTCATCCACTGGTCGATGGAGTTCTCACCGTAGTAGCTTTGCCAGTTGGAGATGCCAGCGCCGGCCACCACCGCCCTGAATCGCTGCGTCTGGGTCACGGCGAACATAGCCATGAATCCCCCGTAGCTCCAGCCGATCAGGCCCACGCGGTTGGGGTCCACCGGGTAGGCGGCTTCAACTGCGTCTACCCCGGCCAGGATGTCGCGCAGGTCGCCATAGCCGAAGTCCTTGCGGTTGGCCTGGGCAAACTCCTCACCCTGACCAAAGCTGCCTCGGGGGTTGGGCATCAGCACAAAGTAACCCAAGGCGGAGAATGTCGCCGTGCTCATGGCTCCCGAGCCCCAATGCGACACCGCCGCCGCGGCCGGCCCGCCATGAACCTCGACAATCAGCGGGTACTTTTTGGCTGGGTCGTAGTCTTTGGGAAGCATCAGCCAGCCTTGCACATCGAATTTGCCGCTTTTCCAGGTCATCGAGTCGGTAGTTCCCCACGCCGGCTTGATGTCTTCGTTGATGCGGCTTACCGCCCCGATTGGAGCAATGTCAGCCGAATGGACCTCGGGAGGCAGCTTCGTGCGTGCATAGAAAACTTCGGGCGGAAGGCTGAAGCTGCTGGTGATAAAGACGAAGTACGAGCGGTCGGCCGTGCCAGAAAGACTCATCTCCATCCGGCCGTCGCCGATCGCGGCCGAAATGTGAAAGTACATGTTGGTCATCGTAACGACGGGCTGGCCTGAAGCGGAATTGTCCTCCAGATGTATCCCGACAAGCTGGCTCTGCGAGCCCGCCAGTTCGGTCACAAAGAGGTTCTTATTGTCGTCCCATTCAATCCAGGCTGGCGAGCTTGGCCTTCCCGGCGTCAGATCGACCGGCTGACCGCCCGTGGCCGGGATGATCCATACATCACCGCCCGTCACTCCCTGATCGCTCATCAGTCCGCCGATGAAAGCGATCTGCTTGCCGTCTGGCGACCAGCGCGGCACTGCAATCTGCAACCCATGCAGAGGGCCGGAAATCTCGGCTGGAGCCAGAATCGCCCTGGGCTCACCATTCAACTCCTGCGTATAGAGCTTCGCCACCCACCAGTTGTTCTCTCCAGGCGGATCGGCGGCGATATATGCGAATCCATGCCCGTCCGGTCGCCAATCAAATTCGTATACGTGCAGATCGGCAGGAGTCGCCATTGCGGGCGTAACCAGCCCTGAAGGAGAAAGCTTGTCCACAGATATGGGGATGACTGCCACGCGTTCAATTTCGACGCCATCCTCGCCGATCACGCCCGAGGGCGGCTTCATGGCCGCCAGCGCCCCGGATGGCCGGGTTGCGCCTTCCACATAGAGGAAGGCCACGCGAGTTCCATCCGGTGAAAATGCGGGAGCCTCGATGTAGCCTTTCAGTTCCGTCAACCTACGCGCCGGGCTGCCATCAAGGAGCGATAAATACAGGTCTGGCTGGTTGGGTTTGGCGCAATCAGATAAGAAAAGCAGTGATTTTGCATTCGGGGACCACGCGATCTGGCCCTCGTGGCAATGCTGTTCCGGCTTAGTAGCCGCCGTTACCCGCTCGCTGTTAGCCAGATCGCCGAGCGGCGCAACGCGTATCTCCGCACCATCTCTCGCACCCTCAATCCACGCCAGCCGCTTGCCGTCAGGTGAGATCGCCACCTGACCCAGGGAGCGCCCACGGTTGAGCCCCTTCAGCACCTCTTCAATGTGTGCGCGGTCAGCGGATGCGGAGGCTTGCGTCTGCGCCGGCGCGACGGCTTGTGCGGCGGAAAGCGAGAAGGCTGTACTAAGGATCAGAGCCGCGACGGCCAGTAGCGCGGCGCGGAGAAAGATTCGACTTGGCGTGAAAGACATATGGAAATGCTATCAGGATGTGACCGGCGCGGCGATTGAAGGTAACGCCGCAGGAGGTGACCCGACTGATTGACGTTCACCACGCGACTAAGATCGACGGCATCGCCGTCGCGCTCAAGGCGCTGGGAAAGACGCTGGAAATGTGCGCCGTGTGAATCTATTCAGATTTACGCGCTGTAACAATGCGTTCGAAAATCTCGCATAGTCGTGCGGAATTGATGTCCGAGACATCCACGCCATAGATCTTCTTGATCTTCGCGTAATAGGTGTCATTGGTCTCGACCGTATGAAAATCCCACAGGCTCGACTCGTCCGAAATCCAAGCTGAATCCATTTCCAGTACACGGTGAATAAAATCCTGAGCGAGTTCCGGGTTCGCGTTAACCCGATGCTGTGGTGCAAATTCGATGGGAACCCGCGTTCCAGGACGGGGAAGAGGCTTTTCCGTTTCCTTCTTTCTTGTCTTGATTGCTTCAAAAATGCAGCTTAGTTCTTGTAGTGCCTCCTCGCGTGTATCTCCGCATCCAGTAATGTGCCAATTCACAATGCTGGCTACATACCGGCGCAGCTTGAATCGAGGATTTTCGTAAGCAGAAGCGTGGTCGGGTATCTGTGTGCGAAATACAACCGGATAATCAGACAGTTCCCAGTCGCGCTTGCGATAAGACATGCACAGCTTCCAGAGCGCTCGCAGTTGATTGGTGAAGCGAACGGTCTTCTTCATGGCGGTCATACGCCGTTGCCTGCTTCACTCGCTGTTGCCGCCCGGTGAATCACCAACAACTTTTCGAGCAGCGGCTTCAGCAGCTTCAAATCCAACGCATTCGCGCCGTCGGATTTGGCATTGGCCGGGTCGTCATGGACTTCCAGAAATAATCCATCGATCCCCGCCGCTACCGCAGCCCGCGACAAGAGAGGAATAAACTCCGGCTGGCCGCCGCTCACTCCATTCGATGCTGAGGGCTGCTGCACGGAATGTGTCGCGTCAAAGACCACCGGGGCAAGGTTGCGCATCACCGCCAGGGAGCGGTAATCGACCACGAGCGTGTTGTAGCCGAAGCTCGAGCCGCGCTCGGTGAGGAAGACGCGCTCATTGCCGGTGGAGCGGACCTTCTCGACCGGGTGGGTCATGTCCCACGGGGCAACGAACTGGCCCTTCTTAATATTCACGGCGCGACCGGTCTTTCCCGCGGCCACCAGCAGGTCGGTCTGGCGGCAGAGGAAGGCGGGGATCTGCAGCACATCCACGGCCTCGGCGGCCACCGCGCAGTGGGCCGGCTCGTGTACGTCGGTCAGCACCGGCAGGCCGGTGTCCTTGGCCAGGCGGGCGAGAATGCGCGTGCCCTCCACCAGGCCGGGTCCGCGAAAGCTCTTCACACTGGTGCGGTTGGCCTTGTCGTAGCTGGCCTTGAAGATGTAGGGAAGGCCGAGATCAGTGGCGATGCGCTGAATAGCCTCGGCCATGCGCCGCGCGTGGCCCTCGGACTCGATGACGCAGGGACCGGCGATGAGGAAAAGCTGGCCCTCGCCCACATGGACCGGGCCTATTTCAAAGGAGTTGCTCACGGGTATGATTGTAATGCGTACGTGAGCCTGACGCCGGAAGGCCGAGGCTGAATTCGATGGATGTTGGGAGGGATATGACGATGGAAGTGAATGTAAAGCTCAAGGGAGATGTGAAGTTTGAGGTTGCGGCGCGAAAGCACTCTCTGGTGTGCGACCAGCCCGCCGAAAACGGCGGCCGCGATGAGGGTATGACTCCGCCGGAACTTTTGTTGGCGTCTCTGGGCACCTGCGCAGCCTTTTACGCCTCGGCCTACCTGCGGAAGAAGGGGTTGCCGCGCGAGGGAGTCGAAGTGCGCGTGACGGCGGAGAAGGCCGGGCCTCCGGCGCGGCTGGACAACTTCAGGATTGAGATCAGGATTCCGTTGGCGCTGAGCGAGGCGGATCGCGCAGGCGTGGATGTGGCTGTCCACCACTGTCTGATTCACAACACGCTGCTCCATTCACCTGCGATTCAGATCGATTTACAGACGCCGGCAGCATAAGGCTGTCGGGGAGGTCGCCGGAAGGAACCGGCAGAGTGGGTTCACACCCGCATTACTTTACCGAAGGCAAGCGCAACGGTACAATCTTAAAAGAAGGCCGAAGTAGCTCAGTTGGTAGAGCAGCTGATTCGTAATCAGCAGGTCATCGGTTCAAGTCCGATCTTCGGCTCCATATAATTCTCCGGCATCTCAAAGAGACACAAGCACTTGCATTCATTGCCGAGGCGGCGCGACCGGTTCAGCCATGCAAAGGTGCACGCGACGATACTGCGCTGCCGCGGTCAATAGGTAACGGTGGCGGTAATCGTATCGGTGTAATTGCCCTGCGTGACAACCTGACCCGCCGGTAGCTGTCCATAGACAGTGAGCGGCTGGACAGCTCCGCTGCCGGTCCCTACCTCTGTATCCGTGCCGACGGTATTGCCCCAGTTAGTAGAGTGCCCGGAGTTCTGGTACAGCGCATACCCCAGCAAGTGCGTGCCATTCTGCATCTTTCGGGTGGTCACAGTCGCGCCGGTCGCCGTCCCAGCATTGAGGCCAACATTGTATGGGGTGGTATTGGTGCAGGTGACGGAGATCGTCGATGTGGAGTTGATCAGCGAACCCGTATAATTGCCGAAGGCCAGGGTAGTTGCCGTAATCGCGCAGCCGCTGAGAACTGTCACACTGACAGGAAAACTGGTAGTTCCGGTGGCGAGTGTATCGGTGTAAGTGCCAGGCGTGGGATACTGCCCCGCAACGATCTGGCCATAGAAGGTGACAGGCGTGTATGTGTCTCCCGTTTTCTCGGTGCCAGTGGTGTTGCCCCAGTAGGTTGTATAGGGAACCTGGAAGACCCCGTAGGCGATCTCGACGCCGCCAGGGCCGGTCATGTAACGGATGGTTTCGGTTCCACCTTTCCCCTGGCCGGCATTGAGGGGAATATTCCAGTTACCGGAGCAGGTATTTCCAGTCCACGTTCCGGTAGCGTTGCCGTCCAGCGCCGCTTCCCCGCCTGTATAAGTTCCAAAGCTCATGCTCGTGACTGAAAATGTGCAGGTTGCTTTCGCCGGCCGCGCGCCGCAAAGGAGCGAAATGAACAGTACCACCAATGCCAGTCTTTGCCTCATGTATGTTCTCCGTGTATCCCAGCTTGTTCGCTGCTCAACGGCAAGTTCTTTGCAGGAGTGCTCCCATGGTCAATAGGTAACGGTGGCGGTAATCGTATCGGTGTAAGAACCAACTGCGGGATGCAGTCCCGCCGCAATCTGACCGTAGACGGTAAGCTGTTGGGCAACTCCGCTACCGGTCCCGCTCACCCAGCTACCGGTGGAATTGCCCCAGTTGGTCGTGTGCGTGGCGTTCTGATATAGACCATATGCCAGCGTGGCCCCACCAGGACCAGCCATCAATCGGGGGTTGGACGCGCTTCCACCAGGAGTCGTACCTTGATTAAGCCCGACAGTGTACGCAGTCCCATTGGAGCAACCGACGTTAAGCGTCGTTGTGGCGTTCAACACCGCGCCGGTGTAGTTGCCGAAGTTCAGGTTGTTCGTGCTGATCCCGCAGCCTGGGGCTGTCTGTTGCAGACGCACATGGAGAACCTGATTATTAGCCGAAACGGTGCAGTTGCAGACAATGGTCACTATGAGGTCATCGTCGTAGTTGGTGCCATGGGTACCCGAAAAGTAGGCTTCGTTCGCTGGAATCTCGCCATAGACCGTGAAGTTCTGGGATCCGCCAGTTCCAGTGGTATTCAGATCGGTCGTGGGCGTGTTCCCCCAGTTCGTCGTATAAGAGGCATCACTGAATAATTGATAGCCCAGCGTCTGCGGCGTGCAGGTGGTGCAGTCCATCTCCCGGTTTGTCGCCGAGCCGGAGTACCCAACGCTGAGTTCAATGTTATAGGCTAAGTTGTTGGTGCATGTGACACTGATCGAGCCAGTGGACTGTATCATGGAGCCGCTGTAGGTTCCAAAAAGAACTTGCGTTACGCTCATAAGCTGGCAGCTTTGCGCTCCGAGCCGTGCGCAGCAGAGCAACAGAAAAACTAATAAGATCATCAGTCTTTTCATTTAGGCTTCTCCTGGCAGCGCAGCGGCCCGATAGACGGGATATCGTCGGGCAGGGACATGTAATCGAAGTCGACCGTGCAGCGCTGCCCGTTGGGCCGCACGACGGTGAGTTCGTTGTGGGGACTGAGATCCTCGACGTATGCGTCGCCGTCGTAGCCGATGGGGAAGACAGCGCCGGTGGACCGCAGGGTAGCAACGCTGCCCATCGGCAGTGGAACCCCAGCCTCATCGACCATTTGCAGCAAGGCGGCATGGTTGAACTTGATGGGGAATTTTACCACCACGCCGGAGCGATCCTGGGGGCGTATCTCGCGCTTGTCGGTGACCAGCGTGGCGTCCGGCGGAATATCGGTCGGCTCAATTCGGATATTGTTCAGCTCGAAGGAGCGCATATCGGGCACAAGCAGCCGCCCCGAGGAGCTGGTGCGACCCACGTCGCGATTCTCCTGCATGACGTGTACATGCGGCACGGGACTGGTGTCTACAACGGCGAAGCTGTCGTAAACCCAGTTGGACGGGAAGAAGTGCTTATCGACGAAGGAGATTGCCGCCTGGGTTTCCGCGCGCACGGTTGTCATTCCGGCATCCTCGTCTATTCCGGCCGTAAACAGGCCCACATGCGACTTGTATTGCCCCTGGGCGAATTCGTGATAGGAACTTCCGGCGGTGACAGAGGCCAGATAGCCCCAATCGCCGACCTGCGGCGCCGACTGCTGCGCCTGTACCTGTCCAATATAGTTCGATGACCCGCCCGAATAGTTCGACGACCCACTGGCGCTGATCGTGTTGCGCCTGCCGAGCGGGATGGTCACGCCGACCTGCAGTCCGCTGCTGCTTCCGGGGTTCACGTAGTCCTTGAAGTATGTGGCGTAGAGCGACATGCGATGAATCTGGCGCGAATAGTTGGCTGAGACGACCTTGGAATGCTCGGGCGATGCAATGCCTTGTTGTAGTTGTATGGGGCCGGCATCCTGGTCGAGCGCGGCGTAGGCGGCGCCCACGGAGCCGTAGTGCTTCGTCGAAAAGCCGGCAAAGACGCTGATCTGTTTGCGTGGAACCCCGGCTCCATTCATCGCCGCGATATCACGGTAGTTGCGATTGGCCAGGATCGCCGAGGCTCCCAGGCTGAAGGTGCGGGCAATGCGCTGAGCTCCCAGGGAATACTGCGCGCCCATGCCCCCCGGGGAGCCGCCGCTGGCCGCTGCTGCAAAGTTGATCACGCCAAAATGGCTGATCTGCATAACGCCGCCCGCGCCACCCGCGGTCGCGCCTGAGGTGCCTTCAAAGCTGCCCTCGAACGTGAGGAGCCGGGTCAGGCCGCGGCGATAGATGGCTGCGCCAGCCATCTTTCCGTAATCGTTGCTGAATGCGCCCCAGTTGCGCCGCACCAGGCCGGCTTGCGCGGAGTAGATCTGCAAACCCGGTTTCAGTAGCGTGGAGCTGGCGTAAAAGGGCTTGCTCACGGAGACCTGCTGGCCCAGCGCATTGGTCACCGACACCGAGATCGTGCCCGCCTCGGATATCACGGGAAGCTCGGGAATCTCGAAGGGACCGGCGGAGACCTCGCTGGAGACCATCTGGTTGCCATTCACCAGTACGGAAACCGTGGAGGGGACGGCGGCAGAGCCGGAGACCGAGGGGAGCGGAAAGGTGATGAGATCGGGGCGCGTGCTGAAATCCGAGCGGATCTGCGCGCCCTCCATGTGAACCGGACGGGTCCAGGAAAGGCCGCTGGTGATGTAGTCGCCCAGGCTGTAGCGCCGCAGCGTATTGACATCGGCGTAGGTGTAGGCTGAATCGAGGCGAATCGCCGTGTTGGTGCCGGAGGCGCTCGTAGCGGCGCCTCCATAGGCAAGCCAGTCCGAACTCAGGATGCCCCTGGCCGAGAAGGCCCGCATATCGAAGGACCCGGTGGCGCCGGTCTGTCCGCCGGCGTGTGTGCCGGCGATGTCGTAGTTGAGCGTCAAGCCGTTGCCGCTCTCGATCACACGCTGGCCCTTTGCCTCGCCGATTCCTTCGGGCAGCAACAGCGTCGGCAGCAGGGCGCTGTCGCTCGCCGTGATGCGCGCGATCTGTTTTTTCAAATCGAAGCTGTAGGTCACTCCGGGCAAATCCGACAATGCGACCATAAGATTCGGAGTCGATAGAAGCGCGGCAGGAAGGCGGAAGCCGAGATCGTGCAGCTCCTGTGCCCGCGCCAGCAACTTTCCGTTCCTCAGGGTAAATTCGCCGATTTTGCCGATGGAATAGCCGTTGATTTGAACATCCAGAAGCAG
Source organism: uncultured Acidobacteriaceae bacterium (assembly GCA_963840985.1). Classification (GTDB taxonomy): domain Bacteria; phylum Acidobacteriota; class Terriglobia; order Terriglobales; family Acidobacteriaceae; genus Telmatobacter. The sequence continues at coordinate 14,704 of CAWJDN010000114.1, read as the reverse complement.
TTTCTCGATGTTATTTTCGTCAATAGCCGCCATGGTGGCGGCGCTGGGGGTTGAGCTGGGATCTACGGTGGGGTCTGAGCTGGGGGCTGCACTGGAAGTTGCGCTGGAAGTTGCACTAGAGGATGCACTGGAGGGCGCACTGCTGGCTGCGCTCAGTCGAGGCATGATGGTCAGCAAAATGAATAGAATCACCGCAATGCGGAGGCCATTGGCCGCCACACATGCGGGATCAATGCGCCGGGACAAAGCGAACCTGCTCTTCGATAGCGCCGGAGTTCGCATGGGCAGTCAATTGCAAGGATTCGCTTGACAGCGGCAGGGAATCCTGCGCGGCAATGCGCCAACGCCGCGTGACGCCGGCGAGAATATATGGCGACGTGTTGGACTCCGGCTTCAGCTTGCGGCCATCGCTGGCCGTCAGCACGATATTGCGGATTGTTTCATGAAGATTGCCGGCGTTGAACCCCACCAGATCAATCTGCCCGTCTTTGCGCTCAAGATGAAACTGAAGATCGGCAAAGGAGCGGATCGCAGGCTGGGCAAAGATGGGAATGGACATGCGCAGCACAACATGCACAACTCCCGGCTCTGCCGGTGGCGGAATCTGGTCAATCAGAATGCGGTAGGTGCCTTCTTGCTTCTCCGGCAACTGGCGCAGGATGAGGCGGATGACCTGGCTGGTCCCCGGAGCTATCCTGGTAATCGGCGGACTCAGCATCACCAGGTTCGTGGCCGTCAGTTGAAAGTCGCCGTCGCCATCCTTCTGGCTCCAGGCGAAGGCTCGAATCTGAATGGCGGTCTCACTCTCCCCCTTATTGGTCACAGTCAGGCTTGTCGCCTTCTGACCGGGCGAAAGGAAGACGTTGACGGGCAAAACCGACAACGCCTGTCCTGTCGCTGCTGGGCCAGCCAGAAGGACGAGCAAAACCGTGGCGACAGCTTTGGCTGCCGCCATCAGTCGACATGAGTTCCGCGAGATCATGGAGGCACCAATCGGAAACGCAGCTAACAATTAATAAGTGACGGTGGCGGTAATCGTATCGGTGTACGCGCCGGGCGTTACAAACTGCGCCGCCGGAATCTGGCCGTAGACATTGAGTACCTGGGCAGCCCCGTTGCCAGTCCCGACCGCCCAATTGGTGGCTAAGGTATTGCCCCAGTTAGTAGTCCACGTGCCGTTCGAGAAAAGCCCATAGAGCAGCCCGCCAGCGGTCGGAGTCCCGGTAGGGCTCATCTGCCTGTTTGTCACCGAACCGGTGGCAAACTTTCCTTGATCAAGGCCGACTGTGTAGGGTGTGCTGTTGGTGCAGGTGACCGTGACGGTGGACTGGGCGGAATTGACCGCTCCCGTGTAGCTTCCGAAGCCCAAAGCGGTTGCGGAAACCGTACAGTTGGTAGCGACATTTGCGGTTACATTGAAAGTGGTGGTCGCCGTGGTTGCAAAAGCAGGTGTTGAAGCAAGGCCCAGCGCCAGTAATCCCACAACGGCGACGGACAATACGGTTTTGAACGTTCTTGTGAATGTCATCGAAAATGACTCCTTGAAAAACGTAGTTTGAAGAACTTTATAGACATTATTGCTCTCTAATATTTCTATGGCAATAGCGAATCGTGTTCTGACCCCTGTTTCGCCATAACGTACAGTGCCATATGAGATTACCTATAACTGTTACGCAAGATTACCTATATTTTTTGCGCAAGATTACCATTAGCGTTGCACAAGATTGAAGAGATATGCCCAGGGCGCACGGACGTATTGTTGTCAGCAGCTTGCGGGCAGGTAAAGAGCTGAGAATTCGGCGGCAATGCCTGAGGCCTTCGATCAAGTAGCGCCATCGTAAACCGTTGGTCAATATGTGACGGTGATCATAACCGAATCGGCAAACGCGCCGGACGCGACCGGGTGCGCTCCTGCAGCCTGGCCATAGCTGGCATACGGATGGGAGGATCCGCGGGCACTTCCGGGCATAACGTACGCGCCAGCCGCCCGGCCCCAGTTGACGTTATACGCGGAGTTCGACAACAGTGCATGGCCCGGCGAGTCCGTGGCTGGACCGTCCGTATTCCACTTGGTTGCGGTTGCGTTGGGCGCCTGGCTCGTACTGTAGCTGACATCGTACGACGTGGGATTGGAGCAGTTGACCGAGACAGAAGATGCCGCGTTCGTCCCTGTAGTTGAGTACGTTCCGAAGGCCGTGGCGGGGGCGGAGGCCCGGCAGGAAGAGACAACCGTTGCGCTGACGCTGAATGTGGTAGATAGAGTTACTGCATGTGCGGGTCTTGTAGCAAGATCCGATGCCAGGAAATACAATGCGAAGGCAAAGGACGCATATTTCATAAACTCCGCCTCTTTCGTCACTAAAGGAAATACCTTGAGTGACTTTATCGGCGGCTAATTGAGATGCTTTAATGTTCGGCGAAATCACATATTGTTCAACATCAAATTTGGGTATTACTAAAGTGTGCCATGACGGCCGAAGCAGGAGGCAGGCCCTCCGAGGCTGGTTGCAGGATCAGCCCTCAAAGCACCTCGGGCTGCATGGGGATAAGCTCCCAATTGGTGAACAGAGCGGGGAAAGGCGAGCTTGACTCGTCAGGTGAGGACAAGGAAGTCACACGGTTGTGAACCGCTAGTTTTTAGACAGAAACATTAGTCCAGCTTCGCAATCTGCGCATCGATTTGAGCCAGGGCATCCTCCAGGGCGGCGTGGCGACCTGGCTGAGACTTCGTTTGCGAAAGAATGCGTTGTCGTTTCAAATTGAGCACTTGTTTCTGGCGCTCTCGCTCAGTGCGAACCTTTTCGTTCTGGCGCCGCGCATCCTCGCTTACATGACCTTCATCGGTTCCGGCTTCCGGCTGCTGTAATACACTTGCCATCTATACCTCCACGGACCTACTTTTCCGTCCTTCAGACCTATCTTCATTCTACTCCGAAGTCATCGCATGGAACAGGCCACGCGCTTCGGCGAGCTGGTGCTGACCGTGGACTCACGCGCTGCTTGTTGCTATTTTCCGATGCAGAAGGTCGAAAAAATTAAATTCAAAATGTCGTCGGGAGTGGTCTGGCCGGTGAGTGAGTCCAGCGCCCAGAGTGCTCGGTAGAGGTCCAGCAGGATCATCTCGTGAGGAATCGCGTCGGCGTTCGCTTTCGCGGCGTCTGCCAGAGCCGCCAGTGCCGCGGTTATGGCTTGCTTGTGGCGCAGGCTGGTCAACATTCCCGGCTCGGCAGCGGCTCCGCCGGTGGCCAGCTCGAGAATGCGCTCGCGCAGCGCAGGAATTCCTTCGCCGGTGAGCGCCGATGTAGCCAGCGCGGGCAGATCGCCGCAATCGGGCAGCGGCCTGTCGGCTTCGGGCAGATTCCGAACCAGATCGCTCTTGTTCACGGCCACCAGCGCGGGGCGTCCCTCAACAGCTTCGAGCAGCCGTCGCTCCTCATCGTTCAGCGGCTTGGTCGCATCCAGCACGATCACTACCAGCGCGGCGTCGGCCAGCGCCTCGCGGCTGCGGCGTATGCCCAACTGTTCAGCTTCCTCCAAACCTTCGTCCACGCCTTCGCGCTGACTCTCGCGCAACCCGGCTGTGTCTACCAGCTCCAGCGGAATGCCGTCGAGAGAAATCCGCTCGGTGACGGTGTCGCGGGTAGTGCCGGGAGTTGCGGTCACAATGGCACGGTCGCGCTCCACCAGTCGATTGAAGAGCGAGCTCTTGCCTACATTGGGCCGTCCCACAATGGCCAGCGTCAACCCATCGTGAACGATGCGTCCGCGCGCGAAGGTCGCTTCCAGCGCAGTCAGCGGCGGTGTCAGCTCTTCGATGCGGTTGGCGATCTCGGCTTGCGTCGTCAGCTCCACATCATCCTCGGCAAAATCAATGCCGGCTTCGAGCAGCGCGACAAGCTCCACCAGCGTCTGCTTCACCGGCCCCACGCGCCGGCTGAGAGCGCCGCCCATCTGGCTGGCGGCAAGCCTGACCTGGGTCAGCGTCTGCGCCTCTATCAGGTCGCGCACCGCCTCGGCTTGCGTAAGGTCCAGCTTGCCGGCCAAAAATGCGCGCTGCGTAAATTCGCCCGGATCCGCCAGCCGCGCGCCCAGCTTCACAGCGCGACTCAGCAGCAGCTCTAGCACCACCGGCGAGCCGTGCGCAGCTATCTCAACGAGATCTTCCGCGGTATAAGAATTTGGTGCGGCAAAATAAGTGACCACCGCCTCGTCGATGCGGCCCGCATCGCTGCCGGAGTCAAGCGCGGCCAATTCGTCGAACGCATCCAGCACATCGGCCAGCCGCGCGTGCGCGTGCTCCAGCGGTTGCCGCAGCCGCACCAGTTGCGCGGCAATTGAAGCTGCTTCAGGCCCGCTCAGCCGCACAATTCCGATGCCCCCGCGCCCCGGCGGCGTGGAGACTGCAGCGATAGTATCCGTAATAGTTTCAGAGCCAGCCATAGTCTATAGATAGTGTAGAAGCTGGCCCAACCGCTTGCTCGCGCGTCAAGCTCGGATTCCGACGCGGTTCATTTCTTCTTTAATCCCTGGCTCTCGAAGTACTTGATAACCTCCACGTTGCCGGCAGATTTTTTGTATCCAGCAAAACCCATCTGCGTGCCTCTTCCCTCATTGGCATATTCCAAGGCTGAACGGCCCTTGATGTCCTTTACATTGATGTCAGCGCCATGCGAGATAAGCAATTTCACCAGGTCAAGGTTTCCCGTTTCCGCGGCTCTCATCAACGGATAGACTCCGTTCGTTTCGGGCATATCCACCTTCGCGCCATGTTCCAGGAGCAACGTAACGGTCTGGATTACCGACGTCGGTGTGCAGGGTGAGTTTTTTGTGTCAGCCGGTTTCTTGCTCCAGATTCCGGCATAGGCATCGCCGCAACCTCTCACCAGGGCTACGTCAAGCGGCGTAGCGTTATATGTTCCGGTGATATTCACATTGGCGCCGCGCGCGAGAAGCAACTTGGTAATCTCCAGGTTTCTATCCGTGGTGAAATACAAGCTGGCATTCACCTGGTTTTGATCCGTGGTATTTTTAAGCAGCCGCGCCGCAATGTCTGTGTCGCCTTGCCACACGGCCCAATAAAGCGGAGTGAAGCCGGCGACATTGGCTCTCCAATCCGGCTTGGCGCCGTGATCAAGCAGCAGTTGCACGGTGTCTATCGACTTTGCTCCAACCGCTAAATCCAGGGGCGTGTTGAGATTCACGTCTTCAGCGTTAACCTGCGCGCCTTTCTCCAGCAACAGCGCGACAAGATCTTTATTGCCTTGTTGAGAGGCGAAGTGAAGCGCCGTAGATTTGTTGCCGTCCGCGGCATTGATATTCCCGCCGTGTGCCAGAATCAGCTTGATGGCATCAATCTGGCTGACGTGCAGGAATTTTGCGGAATCAGCTTGGGCAACCGCCAGAATGGGTATCGAAGGCGCGGCCTGGGTGTTTAATATCCACTGAACTGCCTCCGAAGTGGAGAAGGTGACGCTGGCGCATGAGGTGAAGATTAGACCCTGCGTTTGGGTTTGATATACAAGATTGGTGGTATTCAGTTTCATGGATCGGCCATCGTCGCTAACCGTGCCGTAAAGCGCCTGTGAACCGCCCGGTACCGTGCATGGGCCCACGCTTAAGTCAGCAAATGCAGCCTGGCCATCCACGGCTCCGTTGGTGACCGTCCCGCTGATCCCGATGCTGCGAGATTCGCCGCTTGCCAAAGGGAAGGAGATGGTGCCGCTCAAGCTGCTTGCGGAGACGGTCAGGCTGGCGCCGTTGCATCCCGACGCGCAGGCCCAAGGCCCCGCAAGCGCCAGATCCTTGTCGTGGCTGGCAAGATCGGCGGTCAACTGATTCCAGTTTGCCTCCACCTGCTGCTGGTCGGCGGCGGCTTGTGCCTCCGCACTGCGCTTTGTGGCTAACTCTTTTTCCACCTCGATCGCATAAATCTGATCTTGCGCGTCCTTGGCGTCCTTCTCATCCATCTTCGTCAGCAAAGCCAACTTCAAGTTAGCTGTCGCCGCGTCGAACTGTCCGCTCGTTTTCTGAATCATTGCCAAAGCGTAATAAGCATTGCCCCACCACGGAGCTATATAAATCGCCTGCAAGTATTCTTGAATTGCCGTTTCGAATTCGGCATCTGTTTTAGCCTCTTTTGCGAAAACGGATCCGCGGATGTAGTGATGACGCGCCTCTTCCGGTATCTCCGGAGCGGGTGTAATGGTTTGCGCGAAGGCAATCGTCTTTGCCCGCAGCGCCGCATTTTCGGGATCCTTCTGTAGAGCGGCAACATACTGATTGAGCGTATCCTGCGGATTGGCCGTCTGCGCCCTCGCCGGAAGGCCGGTTGCGCAGAACAAAGGAAGAAGCATTACTCCTAAAAGAATCGTTCTCGCTCTCATGGTTACTTTCCTCGTGGTTCGGATTTTACACCTTTGCGGTTACGTATGATCAACCAGCAGGATGGTACACTCCGGCAATAGGAAGAGGTAAATGAAAGCAACGAAGTTCGAATTCCGTCTGCGCATGGTAATCATGACTCTCATAGTCTTTATGGGCTTCTGGGCGCCGTGGATTCAGATTTGGGGTATCGGCAATCGCTTTCCGCTGTGGGCTTGGCTGGCGCTCGAAGTGAATCGCCTGGGCCTGGTCTCCTCTGCCGTCGCAGCTCCGATGGTGATCGTCGTGGCCGCGCTGATCGCCTCCAAGGGCGCGGTGCTGCGCATCTGGGGCGCGGCCTTCCTGGGATACGACACCGTCCACCACGAGCAAATGCAGGCTGGCGAGGTGATGGCCGACGGACCCTATCGCTACGCGCGCAATCCGCTCTATCTCGGCGGCTGGTGCATGATGGCGGCCATGTCGTTCCTCATGCCGCCCACCGGTGCGCTCTTTACCATGACGCTGATGACGATCTTCTTTCTGCGCCTGATTCTTGCCGAAGAAACCTTTCTCACCGCGCAACTTGGCCAGCCCTACCGAGACTATCTGCGCACAGTTCCGCGTCTCTTCCCCAGCCTGCGGGCGATTCTCTCGCGCAACGCTCCCCAACCCACTGGCCGCAAGCCGCAGTGGCTCCATGCGTTCATCACCGAGATCAATCCCATCGGCGTTTTCCTCGCCTGGGCCGTTTTCTCCTGGAGCTATAACAACTGGCTGATGATCAGAGTCGTCATCGTCTGCTTTGGCCTGTCGATGGTGGTGCGAGCGCTGGTGCCGGAAGGTTGGCGGAGAGCCGATTCGGCGGAATAAGGCTACTTGAATGTCGCAGGGCTCAAGAACTTTGCCTACTGCAAAAAAATAGGGAGAAGCCCTCAGGCTCCTCCCCTTCGTTGTCTTCTGGCCAGGGTGACTACTTCTTGGGCGGGGCGATCGCGTCCTTGGCGGCCTTGGCCACGCGGAACTTGACCACCGTCTTGGCCTTGATCTTGATGGCTTCGCCGGTCTGCGGGTTGCGTCCAATGCGGGCCTTACGCTCCGCCTTCACCAGGCGGCCGATGCCGGGTATCACAAATACACCGCTCTTCTTGGTTTCCTTGATGGCCGTATCCGCCAGATGCTCCAGGAAGGCTGCGACTTGCTTGTTGGTTAATTCCAGTTTCTCGGCTATTTGCCGAATCAATGCGGTCTTCGTCAATCCAGATGCCATTGTGTGATCTCCTTTTCGGGCATGCCCTTGGGCGTGCCGGTCTTGCCTGGGCTTCCGCCGCGAAATGCGTACCGCATGGGGGAGTCATGCAACGATTGCGCGAAACCCTTGTATTCATGCGGGTCGGAGTACCCGTCGTTCGTTACCTTGCGACATTTGAAGGTGTAAAGTCAAGGTAAAAAGCAGTGTTTTTTCCATTTTTTTGTGGGTATTATGCTATTTTCCTCGGTTTTTACCCATTTTTGCCCGGATTTGCCGAATCTAGCCCTGCTGTATACCGGAAAACCCGTATATTTGGCCGCTGCACGCAGCGTCTATTCCAGCCCGAAAAGCACCCTTTTGCGTGGCGTCAACGTCGCCGTGATGGGCGCATTCAGCGCATCCACCACCGGCGCAGCAAGACGGAAGTGCCGCGCCAGCACCGCGGCAATATCCGCCTTCAGCGCCGCCTTGGCAGGCAGCGATGTGCTCAGTCCCCACTGCCGGCAGCGGATCAAATCCATCGCCGGATGCTCGCAAGGGAAGCCCTTGGGCGGACGCGTCAGTGCGTTGCCTTCAAATTCGCCGAAAGTTTTCCGAATCGCCGCCGTCCGTAAGAGTCTGCGAAACTCCGCGTGGTGTTCCAGCAGCCAATGACGAATGGCGGCTAGTTGATCCTTCTCCGGCATCCAGGCCCCGGCAGCGATAATCACCTCTTTGTCGTCGACGTGAAAGTAGAATCCCGCTCCGGAAGTTTTCTTCAACCCTTCCAGCATCCACCATGCGGCCACGTGCGTTTTGTACGGCTTCTTATCGGCGCTGAAGCGCGTGTCGCGATAGATGCGAAACAAGCATTTCTCCGCGGGCCGCACATAAGCCGGCGCAAAACTTTCCATCGCCTCATTGACCTTGCGAATGATGGCCAGCATCGGCTCCTTTAGTTCCGCCTCAAAAACCGCCTTGCGCGGAGTGAACCATGCGCGGTCGTTGTGCCGCTTGAGATTGCGAAGAAAAGCAAGCCCTTCGGGGCGAAGATGTGCGGGAGTATGTGCGATAGATGCGGATTTACTCTTGGAAACCATGATATGAGAAGTGTAACGCGAAGACCGTCTGCAAATCTCTGCGCAAATCTAGGTCTTGAAAGGGCACGACTTCAGTCGTGCCGTAAAAGGCGCAAAAACAGGCCGGGCTTTAGCCCCTGAGGGATGCTTTTCGGACAGCTCGTTCTGTAAGTCCATCCAGCTTGATCCAGATGACCGCACCGTTTGGGTGCTTGTAATATACAGGTACCTTCAGAGATTTAGGATTTGCGAGAACCCATGCAAAAGTATTTTTGTAGAAACCAAGGTTGGCGTCGCTTGGATTCATCCCTGCTTTTCGAGCATTCTTTCGGAACTGTTCGTCCGAAAGTAAGGGAATGCAATCGACCACATCGCACAAACCGATGATTTTGCCAGAACCGCTACGAATCAGCCCGATGGGTCCGCGAACAGTCGTCCGCGATCCACGAATTTCCCAAGTCTTCTTTCCCTCAAGAATTTTTTCGATCCACGGACTGCGTACGAGAAGTGCTCGCATAATGGTCCCTTACTACCGGATCACCTTCAGCGCGCCTCTGAACAGCCCGTCAAAATCAGCCCCCAGCTTGGCCTCTTTGGCCACCACCTGCGAAATCGCCTTTTCGGCGGCAGCGCGCTGATAGCCCAGATTCACCAGCGCCGACAGCACATCTTCAGCCGCCGGCCCCTGCACAGAAGGCTGCGCCGGCGCAACGGCAAAGTCATCGAGCTTGTCTTTCAGCTCCACCACCAGCCGCTCGGCCAGCTTCTTGCCCACGCCGGGGATGTGCGTCAGTTGCGCATGGTCCTGCCCGCGAATGGCCTGCACCGTTCGCTCGCTCGACAACCCGCTCAGCATTTTGATCGCCAGCTTGGGCCCCACGCCGCTCACCGTAATCAGCCGCTCGAAGAGGCGCTTTTCCTGAGAATCGAGAAAGCCGAACAGTGCAATCTGGTCGTCGCTGACATGGGTGTGAATGTGCAGCGCGGCCTCTGCGCCCACCGATGGCAGCGCCGTAAATGTAGGCACTGAGATGGTGACGTCGTAACCCACTCCGGCCGCCTCGACGATAACCTGGCCGGGCTGTTTGTAGATAAGCTTTCCGCGCAGGTGAGCGATCATGATGCCTCTATCCTAATACTCCCATCTTCTTTGCCACTCGCTCCAGCGTCTCCAGCGCTTGCTCCAGTTGCGTTTTGCTGTGTTCGCTGGTGAGAATCAGCCGGATTCGCGCCTTGCCTTCCGGCACCGTCGGAAACGCAATCCCCGTTCCCATCACGCCCTCGTCAAAGATCGCCCGCGAAAACTCCATCGTTTTGCGCCCGTCGCCAATGATAATCGGCGTAATCGGAGTCTCGCTGGCCGGCGTGTTCACTCCGCCCACGTTGAAGCCCGCGCTCTTCAGCTCGCCTTGGAAGTAGCGCGTGTTCGACCACAGCCGCTCGATGCGCTCCGGCTCCTGCTCCAGAATGTCGAAGGAGGCGATGCACGCAGCTGCCACCGCCGGCGGATGCGAAGTAGAAAACAGAAATGGCCGCGCCCGGTGGTAGAGGTAGTCAATCAAATCTCGAGTCCCGCAGACATAGCCGCCCAGGCAGCCGATTGCCTTCGACAGCGTGCCCACCTGCACATCCACCTTGCCGTGCATTCCAAAATGATCTGCCGATCCGCGTCCGTTGTGACCCAGCACGCCCGAGGCGTGCGCGTCGTCCACCATCATGATGGCGCCGTATTTCTCCGCCAGCGCGGCCAGCTTGTCCACAGGCCCGATGTCGCCATCCATGCTGAAGACGCCGTCGGTGATCACCAGTTTGTGGCCCGGTTCGTTGGCTACTTCTTTGAGCAACTCTTCACAATGTTCGATGTCCTTGTGCCGGAAAACCAAAATCCGAGCCCGTGACAGCCGCGCCCCGTCGATGATGCTGGCGTGGTTCAACTCGTCTGACAAGATGAAATCCTCCTTGCCCAGAATCGAGCTGACCGCGCCCGCGTTCGCCGTAAAACCGCTCTGGAAGACCACGCAGGCCTCCACATTCTTGAAGCGCGCAATCTTTTCTTCCAGCTCCATGTGGATGCGCATGGTGCCCGCAATCGTCCGCACCGCGCCCGAACCCACGCCGAATTTTCGCGTCGCGGCCAGCGCAGCCTCAATCAGCCGGGGATCGTTGGCCAGGCCGAGATAATTGTTACTGGCCAGGTTGATCACCTTGCGCCCGTCGTAATGGCAGACCGGCGCCTGCTGGTCGTCGAGGATGCGCAACTTGAAGTACGTTCCCTTGGCGCGCAGTTCGTCGAGAGCGGTGGTCAGGTGGGCAAGCTGTGGACGGGCAGGGGATTGGCTCATGGCGTTCTCCTCAAACAATCAAGGATAACGCGGCGCGGAGGCCCCTGGCTTTGCTGCGCGGCCTACATCTCCGGATGAACGTCCCACCTCGAATCGGAGCGGAGAAGGAAATAAGATCTACAAAATAACCAAAATCATTGTCCGCCGCCGCGCACGCACAATGCGCGATCGAAATTGGCCCCGCGCTTGTCCAGTTCAATCACGTGCTGTCTGGGTTCGCCCGCGCCGTGGAAGTAGAAACCTCGCATAAACTGAGGCCGATCTGTGCCGCTGCTGCTCCACACCACGCCGGAAGTGAGTCGAATTCCGCCTTTGATCTGGCAGGACATATTGCCATTAGCGCCGCAAGTCGCCATGGCATTGGGATTGTATATCCTCTTCAATTCGTCAATCGACGGCAACTGCCAGTCTGAAAACCCCGCAAGTTGCAGGTTACGGCAGTATTCCACCGCCGGCTGCCATCGCAGGGCATAGCCATTGTCCTTCCTGGTCCACATCAACCCCGTTGCCGGATCGGTCCAGACCCCGCCAGTAGCATCCTGCCTCGCAGCCTGCGCGTGCTGCTGTTGTTCTTTCTCCCACTCATCGCGCACGGCTTTATCATGCGCATCCTGCTCGGCCTTGGCCTGTGCCGCTTGCGAAGCCTTGTCTCTTGCATCTATAAATGCCTTGTCCCGCGCCTCCTGATCGGCTTTGGCCTGTGCCTCTTGTGCGGCCTTGATTCGCTCCTCCTGCGCGGCTTTGTCTCTCGCCTCCTGCGCAGCCTTGTCTCTCGCCTCCTGCTCGGCCCTGGCCTTCGCCTCTGCCTCAGACTTGTCTTTTGCCTCCTGCTCGGCCTTTAGGCGGGCGTTGCGCACGGTTTGCAGCGCAATAGCCAGGCTGGTCTGTCCGGCGGTCTTGACTGTGATTTCGTTTGTCGCCTTGTCGAGTGCGTCTTCGGTCTCGGCTGTCACAGTGTGTTGACCGGCTTTTACCTTTGCCTTCACCGAGGCTCCGGCGTCGATGTGGCCCTTCGCCGTGTCATCCAGCGTCCAGTTGCAGGCCAGATCGCAGCTCACCAGCAGCATTGGAGTGGCTGGCTTGGCCGGCGACGCCTTCGGCCGCAGAATCGGTCCCTCATCCTGTTGTTGTGGTTGTTGAGCTGGTTGCGGTTGTTGTGCGTATGCCATCCCCGCGCCCAGAGCCAACACCGCGATCATCAACGACATAGATGCCCGATTCCTTGCGATCATTCCACCCTCCGGATTCAACTTGCAATACTGCTTCGGAATCCGTATAAACCCCATTCCAAACAGAAAAGTTGTGGCAAAAATTGTCGAATCAATGCGCCTGCATTATTCTGCCGAATGGCGCACGCACAGCGTACGATCAAGGCCGCTGCTAGTCAGGGGGGAGGAGTACTGCTTTCCATTTGCAAAAAGAAAAACCCACGCCTCCCACACTGTATTTCCCTGCGTGTTGCTCCATTGCCAGCCGGATAATTGCAGGTTGCCCTTCACATGCCAGGTTGCTTCGCTGCCGCTGCCCAGTTGTCCCGCAATATTGATCTTTGCATCGTAGATGTCGCTCAATTCGTCAATCGCCGGCAAGCGCCAGTCGGAGTATCCCGCCAATCGCAGATTATGACAATAAATCCTCGCCTTCTGCCAGTTCACGTCGCTGCCGTTATCCTTCTTCGTCCACATCAGCCGGGTTTCAGGGTCTGTCCAGATCTTGTCGGCATCCTCCAGCGCGGCTTTTTTCCTAGCCTCCAGAGCAGCCATGTCGTTGGCCTCTTGTATGGCCTCGTTTCTTGCCTGTTGCGCGATCTTGTCTTGTGCCTGCTGCTCTGTCTTGAGCCGCGCATTGCGCACCGGAATAAGCTCGATGCTCACCACCGTCTGTTCGCCTGATTTGACTTCGCTGGGTTGCTGGACCTGGTCGGCGCCGTCTTCTGTCGCGGCGGCCACCTCATGCTGGCCGGCTTCAACCTCTGCTTTGGCCGTGCCTCCGGCCTCGATGCTGCCCTTTGCCACGCCGTCCAGCTTCCAATTGCAGGCCAGGTCGCACATCACCAGCAGCGTGGTGCTTGGCGCCGCCGGTTTGGGCTGCGGCTTCGGGCGCAGAATCGGCCCCTCATCCTGCTGCGCCAGAGCCGGCAAGGCCGCTGCCGTCAACACCACCGCCATCGCCCAAACTGCTGTTGTTTTACCGCGCATCTTGTCTTCCAACTTGTCTTGCCCGCCTCGGCTTCTTTCCTGAAGGGGCCGTTGCTGTTAATCAATCAGACGGATTCTTTCGATCCCCGGCCTACTGCAAGCCATGAAGCAGTTCGCAACACCCCGGCTGGCTTCCTCATTGCCCGCCCGGAACTTGAAAGTCAAACAACCACAACGGGCTCGGATTCTTTTGTTGAGATCTGAGAGCTAGGTTCAATACATCAGAATTGTGATTTTTGTTCGACAAACTAAGAAAACCGTATTCCCCGGGTGTCAACGGCGCAGGCAGTGTGACTTTATATGCTGCTGGCCCTACTATGATGAAGCTAAAGGGGACGTACTCGCTATCTGAATTATTTATTATCCTTGGTCCTACCTTTATGACGAAGGCTTCGCGATTTTTTTCGCCATTATTAGTGAGATGCAAAAGCAATAATTCTGATGGGGAAATCGCCGATCCGAATGTGATCTGGTTACTGCTTGCGCCTCGCTCGTTGAAGTAGATATAAAACTCCGGCTGGGTATTTGCTGCCTTGATCTTGGCTTCAGGACCATCCACAGCGGCTAGTACCCTCACGAGCATTCCTTTTTCTTTTGGTTTGAATTCGCTTGCCTCAAGGGGAACCAGCTTTTTGTTGGATCCCGAGCCCACAACCAGGTAGATACCAGGCGTGTGCGGCGAGGCAGGATCGTTTGGATCTGGTGCTCGCGCCTTCTGCTCGGCGTTTAGCCGCGCTTCGCGCACTGGTTTAAGTTCGATGCTCAACACCGTCTGCCCGTCGGTTTTGACTTCGCTGAACTGCTTAACTTGGTCGGCGCCGTCCTCGGTTGTAGCAGCCACCAAATGCTGGCCTACATCGACCGTCGCTCTGGCCGAGCCACCGCCTTCAATGCGGCCTTTTGCCACGCCGTCCAGCTTCCAGTTGCAAGCCAGATCGCAGAGCACCAGCAACGCCGCGCTCGTCGGCCTGGCCTTCTCTTCCTGAGCCTTCTTCTCGGCCTTGATCCGGGCATCGCGCACAGGTTGGAGCGCAAGGCTCACGACTGTTTGCCCGCCCGATTTAACTTCAGCGATCTTCTGGGCCTGATCGGCGCCATCCAAAGTTGTAGCCACCACCATGTGCTGGCCGAGTTCGACCTTCACCCTGGTCGAGCTTCCGGCTTCGATGCGTCCTTTTGCCGCGCCGTCCAGCTTGCAGTTGCAGGCCAGGTCGCACATGACGAGAAGAAATGAGTCCACCGGTTTGACAATCTGCTTCTTGGGAAGCAGGATCGGTCCCTCGTCCGATTGCGCCATCACCGGCACAGCCGCCAGCACCATGGCCGCGGCCAGAATCCAGCCGGATATTGTCCTATTCCGCATCCCGTCCTCCTGCCATTCCATCACCGGGAGGAATGCCTGCGCCGCTCCCCGCGTCAATGTGCGGGATAACCAGCTTCAACCGGCTCGCTTCCACAAAACGCAAATACCACAGAGTTAATTTCATCATTTTA
>CAWJDN010000113.1:0-14863 GCA_963840985.1 uncultured Acidobacteriaceae bacterium | reverse complement strand
TCAGATCTCCGATCCCCAATTTCGCGCCCGAATTCGCGACCAGAGGATGAGAAGCGGATTCATCCTTTACCCCACTCGATGCCTGACTCCCCCCAGCGGACGCCGCTTGCACGCCAGTTTGCGCAGTCGCCACGTGCGAAGACAGACCCACATAGCACAAAGCAAGCACAACAACCTGCGACCTTCGCAGCAGGATCCGATTCAGCGCTGACATACAAGCTCCTGAGTTGCGACGAGTTTAGCATGTGAAACGCCATCGTCCGGCAAACATGACTTGTCATCGTGGATACCCCGGCGCGGAAGAATCAACAGCCGGAAACCCGTTCGCTATTGCCCCTGATCCGCTGCAACGTTATATTCCCGACAAAGTTCAATTCAAGCGTCCAGCGCCGCAATTGAGGGGAAGCGTTCGGACGTAGATCGGCGATTCCCACACCCCTGGCTCGAAATGACTGGCAGTTTCAGCCGGAAGGAACGTTCGATTGACGCTGCTGTTTTTTGGATTGTTCGCATTTTCGCTCGTGCTCTCCTTCTTGGCGACGCGCGAGGTTCGCGATATTGCCACCCGCCGCGGCTGGGTTTTCGCCCCGCAGGGTGGGCGTCATCTTCACGAAACCGCCCGCCCACGTCTCGGTGGGGTGGCCATATTTCTCGCCTTCTCCTTCACCCTGATTCTCTGGCTGAGCCTGGCTCTCATCTTTCCGCGTCTCGCCGGGGGCGTCGTTCCCACAACTCTGTTCCGCATCTATCTTCCGGCGTGCCTGATCTTCGCACTCGGCATTTATGACGATCTGCGCGGCGCCGGCCCCTACCTCAAGTTCGTTGTGCAGGCCATTGCTCAATCATCAAATTCAGACCACCTCTCCCAACGCCGACGCGGGAACGCTCGAAGACCAGCGCCAGAACGATCTGAGCCAGCTTTCGAAGTTGATCGGGATCAACCAGATTACGACCGAAAACAACGGCCTTGCGATTACCACAACCTCCGGCCAGTTATTGCTCTCCGAGGGGACGAGCTATCAGTTGACAACCGGCATGGTGAACGGGGTGACAGATTTTTTTGTGGGCAATACGGATATCACTTCACAATTGGCCGCGGGCGGCGGCTCGCTGGGCGGTTATCTGACGGCGCGCGACCAGGATATTCCCAGCGCGCTCAACTCGCTCAATCAACTGGCCTATAGCATATCCACGGCGGTCAATACGCAGAACAACGCGGGGACAGACCTGGATGGAGTCACCGGCACGGCGCTCAATCCCCTCTACATCTTCAGTCAACCCACGGTGGTTGCGGGCAGCGCGGCCAGCATGAGCGTGGTGATGACCGATCCGAACCAGATTGCCGCGGCCGGCGCGGGAGATGGAACAGGTGACAACTCGAATGCCACGGCCATGGCCGCCATGGCCAATCAAACGATTGTGAATGGCCAGACGCCGACCAACTACTACTCCAACTTTGTGGCCAAGCTGGGTTCAACGGTATCCGGCGTGCAAGCGGAGAATACGGCGCAGAATGCCTCGGTGACCCAGTTGCAGACGCAGAACGATGCGCTATCCGGGGTCAATTTGAACGATGAAGCCTCATCGATGACCACGCTGGAGCGCAGTTATCAGGCGGCTTCGCAGGTCTTCGCGATGTTGAACACAGTCATGGCCTCGGCGCTGAACCTGGGCGATCAAACGGCGGTGTCTTAAGACAGCCACGAAAATCTTTGCACAACTGTGGACAGCAACGGGCGGAAGAACTGTTCAAGCGAGTGGAGGAATGCAATGCGGGTGGATCCCTTTTACGTTACGAATCTGGTGGGTTCGCTGGATCAGGCTCAGGCGAATGAGCAACAGTTGTCGTCCGAGTTGTCGAGCGGGGTGCGAGTGACCTCGCTGAGCCAGGATCCGGTGGCTTCGGGAGAGAATGTTCTGCTACTCAACCAGATGCAGCAGGACGACTCCTTCACGCAAAGCGCGAACCTGGTTACGGGCCAGTTGCAAGTGGCCGATTCGGCTTTGGGCAGCGTGATTTCCCAACTCACGCAGGCCATTTCGCTGGCCACCAGCGCCAATAACGGCACCATGAACCCGAGCGACGTCAAGTCCATAGGGAATCAGATCTCCGGCATTCTGAATGAGGTGACTTCGCTGGCCAACACCAGTTATCAGGGCCAGTACATTTTTGCCGGCGGCCAAACTTCCACGGCGCCCTTTACCACTTCGACGGCTACATCGCCGGCTGTCACCAGCTATAACGGCGATGAGAACGTCAATTATCTTCATACGCCCAATGGACAAAAGATTCAGTTGAACGTGCCGGGCGACCAGATTTTTCTGGGCACGGCGTCGAACAGCGTCTTTGGTGCCCTCAATGCCCTGATTGCCGATTATTCCAGCGGCACGGTTAATACCAACCAGGCAGTGAGCGATACGCAGGCATTGGGCGCGGCGCTGAACTACGTTTCCCAGCAGCGCGTGACCATCGACAACTCCATGACCCAGGTCACAGCCGCTTCCGACGCCGTTAGCAATGTGCAGTCCCAGTTGACCACCGCGCAGACTAACCTGATGCAGGCCGATATTCCGACCATCTCCACGCAGCTATCGCTGGCCGAGACCCAGCAGACGGCGCTCGAAGATGTAATTGCGCAACTGAACTCGACCTCGAACGACCTGTTCAGCAAGCTGCCGGCTTGACCACCCGCGGGGGGGCAGCCGCTCGCTTTTCGCTCGCATTGACTTCTTTGACCGAACATCCAGCCATCTGCTGGGACTGGCCGTCCATGCGGGCGGCGCTTGCGCGACCAGTTGCAATTCACACACGTCCTCGCCTCGCCATCTATACTCAAGGCGAAGGGGCTTCTAATGCTCGCTATCCTCCGTTTCCTCTGGAATGCAACGCGCGGCCACCGGCTGGCTCCGTGGCGCAGCGATTATCTGCGCTGGCGGGTGGAGACTTACTCGGGCAAGCGAGCCGAAACACTGACTATTTGGGATGTGCTGGGTTTTTTCTGGACATCGCGCTGGGAGTTTCTCAGCTATCTTGCCTGGATTGGCCGCCTGGACAGCGAAGTGCATAAACGCGCATGAGGACCGCTCTCAACTGTAAACTGTACGTTGTATGAGATTCGGCTTATTACGATTGATTTTCATGGGGATATCTGTAAGCTGTGTGACTGCCGCAAACGCCGGCGCGCAGCAGATGCCCCCGGCTGAACCTCCTCTTCCGCTGCCCAGCGCCCACACCGGCGTCCCCACCCTGCGCTTGAGAGCCAATGAGGTGCTGGTGCCCACTCTGGTGGAAAAGCCGGGCGGTGGCGTTGTCTACGGCCTCAAGCCGAAGGATTTTATCCTCGAAGACAACGGCGTTCCGCAGAAGATTCGCGTGCAGGAGGAGATGGACACGGCTCCCGTGGCGCTGGTGGTGGCGGTGGAGCAGGGCGGCGTCAGCGTGCTCGAATTCGACAAGCTGGCCAAGCTGGGCCCGCTGCTCGATCTGTTTCTTTCCGACGGCAAGGGTCAGGCGGCGCTGGTGGGCTTTGATTCAAAGCCGCATCTCATTCGCGACTTCACGCACTCCAGCGACGTGGTGAACACAGCCCTCAAGCATTTGGAACCGGGTGACGGCGGCGACGCGATTCTCGACACGGTCAGCTACGCCGTCGATCTGCTTGAAACTCAGCCCAAGGAATATCGCCGCGTGCTGCTGCTGATCAGCGAAGAGCGCGACCACGGCAGCAAACACACCAAGACGGCGCAGTTGGTCGAGAAGATCGGCCGATCAGACGTGCTGGTGCTGAGCGTTTCGTTCACACCGGCGCGCGCCGAACTGAGCCACGACATCAAAGACAGTGGCGATGATCGTACGATGAGCATGATCTCGTCACTGTTCATGCTCGTGCAGGCCTTCAAGAAGAATGTGACCAAAGAGATTGCCCACATGAGCGGCGGCGAGTACCACGTTTTCACCGGAGACAAGGGCTTTGAGAAGCGGGTTGTGGAGTCGGCCCAGCACGCCCGCAACCGCTATCTGATTACCTTCAGCCCCTCCGATCCGACGCCTGGGCTGCATACCATCCGGGTTCGGCTGGCGGAGGACTACGGCGCACGGATTGTGGCGCGGGCGAATTACTGGCGGGAAGCGGAGCCACCTGCAGTGGGGCCAGAAGCTCGCTGATTGCTCGCAGGGCGCTACCCACCCCCACCCATACTTTGGACGCAAAATCCTTGTTTTCTTGAGGTTACAGACAGGGTTGCGCTGCAAAATATAGAAAACAAAGAAGTTCTCTGCAAAATCCTCCAGGATAAGGAGTTACGGGCCGTTTTGGCCTCTTCTGACAGCTTCCGGCTAAAAAGCGGCGCGAAGAGGAGGCGCCGGGACGATGATTTGCAGGAAGAGTTCTGAGATCATTGTGCGACGAAGTGGGGAAATAATCTGCAGGGCTTGCCGTCCAGGCGGGCGCGCTTCGCGCTGGGGGTTTGTGGTTTCCCAGATCCCCAAATGCGAGGGACTTGGGGCACCTGGCACCTGGCGTTAGAATACCGTAAAGAGTCGTGACCAGCGTGTCTGCCAAACCCAATGTAGATTCTGACTCCACGCCTCATCTTCTGTCTGATTTACAGAATCATAGATCATCAACGGTTTGCCTATCACATCGCCTGAGCCAACAAAACCCCAGCAGCGGCTGTCGAGCGAGTTCTCACGATTGTCGCCAAGGACAAAATACTCTCCTGCCGGCACAACAATATCCCCATTCACAACATGCTGTGAAAGCATCTCATGACCTTCCGCGCAACCTTCGAGGCTTGAATCATTTGGGAGTTCATCCATATAGGGATACTCTTCGCCTGATTTGCGCATTACATACTTTTCGTCGAGCGCAGTTCCATTCAGAATCACAACCTTCCGCGAGATACGGATGTGATCGCCCGGGACCGCAATGACCCGTTTTATGAGAACCAAGTTGCGATCCTGCGGCGACAAAAAAAACAACAATTTGCCTCGTTCGGGAGGATGAGGCGGAAATGTTGTAGCCAAAATACTGTCGCCTGGAAGCAACGTTGGTTCCATAGCCGCGCCCGGTATTTTGAATGTCTGAACAAAGAAGAATGGAGCGATGCTTAGCGCTGCTACGACGATCCAGGGAAACGCCCTGCCTCTGACTGCGCCAGAGGCGGCCATTGAGCGGCCTGCGAACAAAAACAAGATGCCTAGCAGTAGGTAAATGAAAACCGAAAAAAACATCTGGATTGCATGGCTGATCGAGTATCCATGACGGAGCAAAATAATAGGCAAAAGCAGAAGTTGCGCGAATAAGATCGTTGCGAATCCATACGCACTCCAAACTCGCTGGCGCAGGATGCCGATGCCCGCACATAAGGGAATAATCGCTATAGGAAGGGCGATAATCGGTCCTAATAACACCACGAGAATATCAATCCCGGCGATCACGAATGCGACGATAGACGCAATCAGGGGCAATTTTTTCAAGGTTTGCATGATCGAATCATTATATGGGTATCGCGTCAATGGAACGGCACGGAAGAGTTGTCGATGCTTCGGGAATAACAGATTGAAATCTTCGTAGCAGTAGGCCCAGTTCAGATTTTCTCTGCATTTTACGACAAACGGACAAAATGCCGCGAAAAGTGTGGCATAATGTCCTTATGGGTCAAAGTGCTGCCATTCCTGTCGTTTCGCCGCCTCCCTTCACCTTCGATTGGAGGGAGATTGAGCGTGGGCTTCCGCTCTCGACGCTGGAGGAGTTTTCCGCCTATTCCGGCATTGCCGTCAAGGATTTGCTGGAGGTAGTGATTCCCGCGCGGACGCTGAAGCATCGCCGGCAAAGGCAAGAGCCGTTGAGCCTGGACGAGTCTGACCGACTGGCGCGCGTGGCGCGACTCTATGAGCTCGCCGTCAAGGTCTTCGGCGATCCAGAGAAGGCGCGGCGATGGCTGACGAAACCCAAGACTCGTTTCGAGGAGCGTACGCCGCTGACCATGATGCATACGGACTTTGGTGGCCGGCAGGTGGAAGAGATGCTGATTCAGATTGATGAGGGGATGTTCGCCTGAAATTCAAGTTCATAAAGTTAGGGGACTCTGTCTCTGTATATATCGGCGAAAGGAATAGATAATGACCGATATTGAACTCAAGACTTTGTGGCGCGTCAGCGATTACATTGACCTGAACGGCGATGGCGGTCGCAAAGCAAGCGCCCGGTGGCATACGGCTGGATCCAGGGTTGTTTATCTGGCTGATTCGTCGATGAGCGCTCTTGTTGAAACACTCGTGCATCTTGAAATCGACACTGAAGATACCCCAGATTTTTACACACTGCTCAAGATTTCCGTCCCCGATGGACTTGCAATTCTACCGCTTGATCCTCCCGCCGGGGCTGATTGGAAGCAAGACCTGAAATTGACGCGACAAATGGGCGATGCATGGCTGGCGTCATTGGAGACGCCGCTGGCGCGAGTGCCTTCTGCGATTGCGCCGCAGACATGGAACTACCTGCTGAACCCCGAACATCCCGACGCGAAACAGGTGCAGGTGGCCGAGGTCATCAAGGAGCGCTTCGACAACCGGCTCTTCCGTTTTGGGGCACGGTGAGTTTTGCGCCGTCCCTACGGGACTCCGGATAAACTGTTGGTTTTGGCAATCCCACCCCACGCTGAAGCGCGGGGCTAATAACCAGTGCGCCTACGGCGCGGTCGATGGGATGTTGCCAGTATGGCGCAGGCGATGGGATGTTGCCAGCATGGCGCGGGCGATGGGCTGTTGCCTGGACGGAGCGAATGACTGGCTACGGCCAGCATAGAGCGCTTTGACAATCGTCTGTTCCGATTTGGCGTTCGCTGAGGGGCAGGGTATGTTTTTTGGTTCCTTTGAGTTGCAAATGGTGCGGGAGCGGGTATTCATGGTAATCTCTCAATAGACACCTGAGAGTGGACTGAGAAGACAAGAGGAGCAACAAACGCCGTGCTGGCGACCGCGAAGAAAACAACCCTGATTGAAAGCTTCCGCACACACGATAAGGACACCGGCTCGCCGGAGGTTCAGATCGCGATTCTTAGTGCGCGTATCAGCGAACTGACCGAACACTTTAAGACGCACAGTAAGGACCACGCTTCCCGGCGCGGTCTTTTGCAGTTGGTCAGCAAGCGCCGCCGCCTTTTGGACTACCTGAAGACGCACGATACCGATCGCTACCGCGAAGTTATCGGCAAACTCGGTATCCGCAAGTAGCCAGAGAGTCGGCCCAGAAAGCCCATATTGACCCGGAAGCGCCCAGACCGAAGATTGGTCACGGCCCCCGTTATGAACAGGACGTGGGGCCATGGTGTACCTGGCGAACGCGACCCGCTGCCAGGGACGGCGCGGAGCTATGGGCTGAGCGCGTTCCTGAATTTACTTTCCGGGAATTTACCCTCCGGCGTCTTCCCAACACAAGATTCCCAAGCGAACACACAATGAAACGAGGACTCGTAGTATGTCTAAGCACGAAGTAGCCGTCGAGCTTGCCGGTGGCAAGCGGCTGGTTTTTGAAACGGGGCGCATGGCCAAGCAGGCCTCTGGCGCCGCACTGGTGAGCACGGGCGAAACCGTCGTTCTGGCCACCGCCGTAGCCTCTCCCGAAGCCCGGGAAGGCATCGACTTTTTCCCCCTCACAGTGGATTACCGCGAGTACACTTATGCCGGCGGACGCATTCCCGGCGGCTTTATCAAGCGCGAAGGCCGGCCCAGCGAAAAAGAGGTGCTGACCTGCCGCCAGATCGACCGTCCCCTGCGCCCGCTCTTTCCCGAGGGCTTCCGCAACGAGACCCAGCTGATTGCGCTGGTTTTTTCCGCCGATAAGGAGAACGATCCCGACGTGGTGGGCATCAATGCCGCCGCCTGCGCGCTGGCGCTCAGTGACATTCCCTTCAGCGCCACGGTTGGCGCGGTGCGCGTGGGCCGCGTGGAAGGCCAGTTTGTCATCAACCCCACTTATGCCGAGCGCGCCGCCACCACGGTCAACATCATGGTCGTCGGCCACAAGGACGGCATCGTGATGATCGAGTCGGGCGCGAAGGAAGAGTCTGAAGAGACTATTCTGGCGGCCATCGAGTTTGGCCACGCGGAAATCAAGAAGATCGTTGCGGCCATTGAGGAGCTGGTGGCACTGGCCGGCAAACCCAAGCGGGCCTTTGTCGCGCCGGAGTTCGACGAGGCTTACTTTGCAGAACTTAAGGCCAAGATCGAAGTCCGGCTCAAGGATGCGCTGGACACCAAGACGCACCCCAAGCTGGAAAGCCAGACGCTGATCAAGGCGATCAAGGACGAGCTGGCCGCCGAGTTGCCAGCAGATGATCCGGCCGCCAAGAAGAAGCTGGCTCACTACTACGAAAAGTTGCGTGAGCAGATCTTCCGCGAGCAGGTGACCAAGGAGCGCATTCGGCCTGACCGGCGGCTCTTCGACGAAATTCGCCAGATTACCATCGAGACCAGCGTACTGCCCCGCGTGCACGGCTCTGCGCTCTTTACGCGCGGCGAAACGCAGGCGTTGGTTACGGCCACGCTGGGCACCACCGACGACGGACAGCGGCTGGAGAGCTATGAGGGCGAGAAGAAGAAGCCCTTTATGCTGCACTACAACTTCCCGCCCTTCTGCGTGGGCGAGACAGGCCGCATGACGGGCACGGGCCGGCGCGAGATCGGCCACGGTGCGCTGGCGGAGCGCGCCATCACCGCGGTTCTGCCCAGCCCCGAGGAGTCGCCTTACACCATCCGCATCGTCAGCGACATTTTGGAGTCCAACGGCTCTTCGTCGATGGCCACGGTTTGCGGCGCGAGTCTGGCGCTATTCGATTCCGGCATCGCTCTCAAGGGCGCGGTGGCTGGAGTGGCGATGGGGCTGGTGAAAGAGGGCGACGACTACGCCATCCTCACCGACATCGCCGGCGCTGAAGACCACTACGGCGATATGGACTTCAAGGTGGCCGGCACGCGCAAGGGCATTACCGCGTTGCAGATGGACATCAAGATCGGTGGCCTGACTCACCAGATTCTCTCCGAAGCTATGGAACAGGCGCGCAAGGGCCGGCTATTCCTGCTGGACAAGATGGACGCGGCGCTGGACGGGCCGCGCACCGAGCGCTCGCAATATGCACCGCGCATCGAAACCGTCATGATTCCCACCGACAAGATTCGCGACCTGATCGGAAAGGGCGGCGCAACCATTCGCAGCATCATCGAGCAGACCGGCGCAAAGATCGATGTGGACGATACCGGACGAGTCAATGTTGCCTCCTGCGACGCCGATGGCCTGAAGAAGGCGCTGGAAATGATCGGCAACCTCACCGCCGTGCCGGAGATCGGCAAAGTTTATCTGGGCAAGGTGGTGCGGCTGGCGGAGTTCGGCGCGTTTGTCGAGCTCTTCCCCGGCACTGACGGCCTGCTGCACATCTCCGAGATCGCCGAGCATCGCGTGAAGGAAGTGAAGGACGAGCTGCGCGAGGGCGATCAGGTGATGGTTAAGGTGCTGGCCATCGAGGGCAATCGCATTAAGCTCAGCCGCAAGGCTCTCATCAAGGAGCAGAAGGCCAAGCTGGGGTTGTCGGCTCCGGCTCCGACAGATGAGGTGGAGCTTTCCGCCTCCGGATCTCAGGCCGCGCCCGCTGCGCCGCCCAGGCAGAGCAAGCCGCTCAATGAGTTCGACGAGCGTCAGCCCACATCCAACAAGAGCACCATCCTGATTGAGGGTGGAGACGACTTCGACGAGGAAGTTGGCGAGGAGATCGACGAAGAGAACGAGCCGAACTTCAACCGCGTTGATGGCGTTCCTGCTCCAATTGGCCAACCGGTAGGCGCTGGCAGGCCGAAGCCCGACAACAAATCCCGCCGTCGCCGCCGCCGTCCCGGTGGTGGTGGGCGCGGATAGTTTTAAGATGTGAATGAGTGAAGTAGTGAATGAGTGAAAGGCCCGGAGCGCATCCGGGCCTTTTTGTTCCAGGCTTCCGTGCGCGAGGCGCTGCAGGACACGGCCGAAGATACACGCAAGTCTGTTATCAGGTCAACTACAAGCCGGAATGTATATGCTGATGCGCCGGGGTCATGGTTCCGATTGAGGAAGCTCGATGCTTGTTTTCGTACATCCGCAGGTCGGCCGCTATGCAGAGGGACTCCATGTCGCTGGCGTCGTCTGGAAAGGTGGCGATACCCACGCTGGCGCCGATCTGCACTGTATGGCCTTCGAGTTGGAGAGGTTCTTTGAGCAACTGAATCAGCGAATGGCCGACATGCTCGACATCTTCGAGGCTGGCAGGCTCCTCCAGAATCACGGAAAATTCGTCTCCCCCGGTTCGAGCCACAGTATCGGAACGGCGAACGCGTCTGGAGCAGATTTCTCCAACGCGTTTCAGCAGCAGGTCGCCGACGTGATGTCCCAGCGTGTCATTCACCTGCTTGAAGTGGTCCAGATCGACCAGCAGCAAAGCCGCATGTGCTCCGGTGCGGCGGGCGCGTTCCAAGGCATTCGTGAGCCGGTCCTGGAAGAGCCGGCGATTGGGCAGGCCAGTCAACTCATCATGCAGCGCCAGAAACTTGTTGTGTTCGATCTGGTCCTCGAGCAGCAGCAGAATCATGCCCATGGCCACGATGTATTTGGGCAGGTTCCAGACCTCGTTCTCAATCTGAGCCTGCGGCAAAACGATTGCTATGACCGGCGACACGACAAATACCGATGACCAGGCAAGGAATCCGGCGATGGTGATGAATGCGCCAGCAGAGGCGCGCCGGTACACATAAAGGAAGTGGATGCAGCAGCCGAAGTAGACAGTAAACAGAACGGCATTCAGTGCCAGGTTGATGCCGTTGTCGGGACGATGTTGGAAGATCAGCAGGAAGGCCGCGAGGGAGCTGTATAGCAGGACCGTTGCCCAGCGGAGCGGGTGATTGAACCTGTGCAACGAAAGCAGCGTGAGTCCCAGGGGCAAGACGCAGAAGAGAAGAGCGGCTGGGGTCATTGTCCAGGCTACGGCTGGTCCGGCGAGGATGAGGCCGATGTAGAGGGTGTTTGCCAACATCAACACTGCAAGCATCCACGGGCTGGAGTGCTGCCTGCGGTAAGGGACCGATGCCCACATGAAAAGAACGCCGGACCAGGTGAGGGAGGCGAGAGTAACAAACAAAGCAAGGGTTCCCCAAATGCCGGGAGCGCGCAGGAACATGCTGACGGCAAAGTGGAGCGCGATCATGATCCAGGCGGTTAGCCAGAGCTTGGAGACACGTGTATGGTTCTGGCGTGCCACAGACGCGAAGGCGCACGTCAGCAGCGCGACTGCCCCAACGTCCGGTAATTTGCTCCAATCGACCAAATCAACCTCAGGAACGAACCAATTTCTCTATATAATAGGCTGTCTGGCATCAAATCTATGACGTATTTCGGTACATACAAAACTATTGCCACACTAGCGTAACCTGGAATCCCGGCTGCAAGTCCGTACATAAACCCATAAATCACTCCAAACAGAGATTATTCGACGGCTGCCTCTTCTTCTTTTGCCGCAAAAACGTTGCCCATACGGTGAATCTGCAGCGCCCACTCCGGCGAGCTTCTCTTCGATGTGCTCATAGCCGCGGTCGATGTGATAGACGCGGTCAAGGATGGACTCGCCATCGGCCACCAGCGCCGCCAACACCAGCGAGGCGGAGGCGCGTAGGTCAGAGCACATTACGGCCGCGGCAGAAAGCTTCGCAGGTCCGCGCACCGTGGCCGTGCGGCCTTCGACTTTAATATTCGCGCCCATCCGCGCCAGCTCCCGCACATGCATGAAGCGGTTCTCGAAAATGTTCTCCTGGACCATGCTGACACCCTCGGCTTGGGTGGCCAGCGCCATGTATTGTGCCTGCATGTCGGTGGGGAATCCGGGATACTCTTCGGTGGAGATGTCGGCGGCACGCAGCTTGCCGCTGGAGCGCACGCGCACAGAATTTTCGCCGAGAATCTCCACACCAGCGCCAGCCTCTTGCAGCTTGTTGATCACGGCGCTCAGATGCGTTGGATTGCAATCGGCCACCGTCAGATCTCCGCCGGTGATGACGCCTGCCACCAGGAAGGTTCCAGCCTCGATGCGGTCGGGATTAATGCGGTAGCGCGCTCCATGCATTCGGCTGACGCCTTGCACGCGAATCGTCGAAGTCCCCGCGCCTTCGATCTTCGCACCCATTGCAGTGAGCAGCGCGGCCAGGTCGGCAACCTCGGGCTCGCGCGCGCAGTTCTCCATCAGCGTTTCGCCTTCTGCCAGCACGGCGGCCATCAATAAATCCTCGGTCCCGGTGACGGTGATTTTGTCAAAGAGCAGGTGAGCGCCGTGCAGATGCTCCGTCCGCGCATCGAGATAGCCGTGTTCCTGAGTGATGTGCACGCCCATCTTCTCCAGGCCCTTGATGTGCAGATCGATGGGCCGGCCGCCGATGGCGCATCCGCCCGGCATGGCCACCTGCGCCATTCCAGTGCGGGCAATGAGCGGGCCAAGCACCAGGGAACTGGCGCGCATGGTCTTCACGATCTCGTATTTTGCAATGGGGTGGGAGAGCGTGCGGCAATTGATGGTGGTGCTGTTGGGCGCGTCACCCGGCTTGACCTCAGCGCCCATCGACGAGAGCAGCCGCTGCTGGGTGGCGATATCCCACACCTGGGGAATGTTTTCGAGGGTAACCTCTTCCTCGGTGAGAATCGCCGCCGCCATGCAGGGCAGTGCCGAGTTCTTGGCTCCCGAAACGTGAATCGTGCCGGTGAGCGGATTGCCGCCGCGAATGACAAATCTATCCATGACTTACCGAACTGCTCCTGGGAATGCCGAGATGCCCCTGATGTTCTAGTGTAAATTGCGGCGGTGGATAGGGCAGGGAAGCGGTTGAATTGACAAGGGCGTTTTTCATGGTACGCTTCGATTGAGAGGGCGACCATGGAGATGATAGTCAAGCAAGGCCGTTATCTGTTTGCCGTATCGATCGCTGCGTTTGGGATCGAAAATCTGGTCTGTGCTCGCTCTTCCGATCCGTTTCTGCCGGTTATTCCATGGGTTCCAAGCCACTGGTGGCTGGCGTACCTAACCGGCATCGCCCTTCTCGCAGCGAGCGTGTGCATTGCGGCCAATATCAGAGCGCGGGTCGCGGCAGTGCTTTTGGGAGTGCTGTTTCTTTTATGCGATTTGCTGTTGCAGATACCTAGAGTCGCCGCACTTCCGTGGGATGTAGGTGTCAGAACCGGTGCCTTTGAAACTATGACAATGTGCGCATCGGCATTGATGTTAGCCGGAACTCTTTCGGCGGAGGGCGGAAGCTTTGGGCGATGGGCGAGTGCAGCGAATGCTCTCATCCAGTCCGGCCGTTATCTTTTCGCTATCTCCGCAATCGTCTTCGGCATCGATCACTATCTTGTTTTTGGATTTATTGTCTCTCTGGTGCCATCGTGGATTCCGGGAGGCGGGTGGTTCTGGGCAAATCTCACAGCCATTAGCTTCATTGCAGCAGGCGTGAGCATTGCAGTGAGAAAAATGGATCGCTGGGCGAGCTTTATGTTGGGGCTGATGTTTCTTCTTTGGTTCCTGGTCCTTCATGCTCCCAGAGTCGCGAGTTATCCGCGTGTACTGAACCCGGATGAGTGGTCGAGCGCATTTATTGCTTTGGGAATCTGCGGAGGGTCTTGGATTTTGGCCTGGTCTCTATTGGCAAAGTTGCCGGTGAAAGGAAGAGATGTCGCGAATAAGTCCTTCAGAGGCTAAAGCCCAAGCCTTAGGAATGATGCTTTGCGGCTCGACTGAAGTCGTGTCCTAATACAGTGCGCGACCGAGCAGAATTCTTTCACAGCTCCAGCACATTGTCCTCGATGGCCAGGCGGACGTTGCCGTCGCTCTTGGCCAGGCGGCGGACAGCTTCGGGCTTATCGACTTTGGCTTTGAGCATGACCAGGGCCACAGGGACGCTGCGTCCGGCGCACTTGATGGTCTCGACGGCGGTGGCGCGATCGATCTTGCAGGCGCACATGAGGATGCGGATGCCGCGCTCCACCAGCTTGGAATTCTGCATGTGGACGTTGACCATCAGATTTTCGTAGACATAGCCAAGCCGGGTCATAGCGCCGGTGGTGATCATGTTGAGAATCATTTTCTGGGCGCTGCCGGCCTTCAAGCGCGTGGAGCCGGAGATGACTTCGGGACCTACATCGGCAACGATGACGATCTCCGCGGCGGAAGCCAGCGGAGTTCCCTGGTTGCAGGTGACGGCGGCAGTGTGTGCTCCGCGAGCGCGGGCATAGGCCACGGCGGCTACGACATAGGGAGTGCGGCCGGAAGCGGAGACGCCGATGATAACGTCCTTGCGGGTGGGGCGGCGGCGGGCGATGTCCCGCTGGCCAAGCTCTTCAGAGTCTTCATTGACCTCTACGGCCGAGGCCAGCGCCTTGGGTCCGCCGGCCATGATGTACTGCACCTGTCCGGGGGCCGTCGAATAGGAGGGCGGGCACTCGGCGGCGTCCAGGGCCGCAATCCGTCCACTGGAACCGGCGCCGATATAGATCAGCCGGCCACCTTCGCGCAGGCTGCGGGCCACCTGGTCGATGATCTGCGCGATCTCCGGAATCGCTTTCTTGACCGCTGCCGCTACCTTGGCATCCTCATGATTGATAATACGGGCGATATCGAGCGCGGACTTGGTGTCAAAGCCCTGAGAAGCTTCGTTTTGGCACTCGGTGGTCAGTTCCTGAAGCTGGGAGGCCGGGTCTTTCTGCCTATCTTCTATATGGGCGGCGGCCGTAACCTGCGTCGTCGAGCTGATAAGCATCGCGTCTGTCCCCAGTTTTTAATTGTATCTGGAAACCGTCAACAGCGG
>CAWJDN010000112.1:0-19663 GCA_963840985.1 uncultured Acidobacteriaceae bacterium | reverse complement strand
GCTCTCGATTCTGACAACTGGATTCACAAACTCAAATTGCGCTAACGCCTGGAGCGTCCATCAATGAAGCGTCATGCGTTCATCCGTTCTTCGTAAAAAAACAATTGTCACCTTCGATGGCGGAAGCTATGATTTTGCCATCCGCATTTGCGGATAGAAGGAGATATCCCCCATGGCTACTCATAAATCCGCGCACGCAACTCAGCACGCATCCATGCCTGACCGAGTCAAGAAGACCGGCCTGGTGAACGCCGTCAAGGACAACGCCCAGAGCTTGCAGGACTTCGAGCTGAACGACCTGCAGCAATTCACCCGCGAGGGCGTGTACTCGAACACGGCCAGCAAGGACTTTCATCTCTTCTACGTGGGCCGAGACAACGTGCATGAGATTCTGAAGTACGTGCTCTCGCGCGCCAGAGTCTCGATTTATCTGAATATGTTCGGCTACGACGACGATGAGTTGAATCAGATCATCATGCAGAAGGTCATGGACCCGTCCGTGACTGTCGTGATTACGCTGGACAAGAGCCAGTCCGGCGGCAAGCACGAGAAGGAGTTGCTGGATCAAGACAAGAAACAGAGTCTGACGAATTTTAATACCCATGTTGTCATCGGCCAGTCGGCAACCCACCAGATCAGCCACACCAAGGGCTTTGTTGTGGATGGAAAGGTTGGCGCGGAAGGCTCGACGAATTGGTCGGACTCCGGCGAGGGAACTTACCATGGCCCTTGGCAAGTCATCGGCAATGCAGACCCAGCCAAGAATCCCGCGGGATACAAGGCGCAGAACAATACCCAGTCCATCTTCACCGATCAGGACAGCATTAACCGTTTTCAGACGGAACTGATCAGCGAACACCTCATCGCGCAGAAGCAGGCGGCCGCGGCAGGCAGCACTGTGCCCGCGAAAAAAGCGAGCAAGTAGCTGAAATCGTCACAGGAATCCTAGGTCCGTGGGGTGAAGCTCTCGATGCTGAGACCTGGGATTTGAAGAGCTGAATCGCGCTAACGCCGAGGGCGGCTGCGATCTCCGGAGCTTCGACCGCGATCGCCAAAGCCGCGCGGCTTGACGGGTGGGGCGACGGGCAGGTGGGTTTTGCCCGCCGGATAGACGGCGAGGAAACGCTCCATGCCTTCGCCGGAGCTGGCTGTCTCCACGCCTTCGATGCCGCGGAAGGCCATATGCAACAGACGGCGCTCGCGACTGTTCATGTGCGGAAAGGCGAAGGGGATACCGGAGCGGAGCACCTTTTCCGCTGTGGTTTCAGCGGTCAGACGCAACTCCGCCGCGCGCAGCGCCTTGAAGTTGGCGGCGTCAAAGCTGACCAGGTCTCCCTCGCGCTGATCCAGACGAAGAATCTGCGCGGCGATGGTCTCCAGGGCCAGCAGCAGCTCGCCGTTGTGTTGCGTGACCAGCGGCACATCCGGCCCGCCCAGCTCTACGCAGAGAGCGGGAGCCAGATCCCCGGCATCCTGCGCGCCGCCGTTGGCCCCGTTGCCGGCGCTGATGCGGTACTTGAGGCGCAGACCGCCGAGCTTATTCAGGGTGGCGAGAAATCCGGCAATCTTCTGGGCAGCTTGCTGCAGGTCATCGATGGGCATAACAAACCAGTATCGCAGAGCCGGGCCGGGGATGGGTGGGGAATATGAAAAGCACTTCTGTGTTCTGGCTCTGGCCGTGATTCAGGAACCGGATGCGCGTTCCGCCCGTATCAATGATTGAGTTACATTTAACTACGAATAGGACCCATCTTCATGAACGCTGAATCTCCGCGTCAATCAAGTTTTCTGTGTGCCCCATGGAGCGGAATCCCCGTTGCCCCCTGGTTCTTCTCGCTGCTGGTGCTGGCGCTGCTGGCCGCCATGCGGTTCTACGCTGTCTTTGGCCCACCATGGGCGCGCATCCTCTTCCTGATTCATTTCCTGGCAATGTGGGCGCTGCCGTTCATTGTCCTCAACGCGCAGGGACGGCGGGAGATTGGCCTCCGCATGCAGGGCAACAGCCCGTCCGCGTTGGCCCTCAGCGCCTTGGCGGGGGCCTGCGCCGGATTTGCGGTTTATGCCGCCGGCATGGCGATTTACGGCGCCTCGCCCGACAACTGGTGCGTCAGCATCCACGACGAATTCCAGATTGCCCAGTTGCGCTCCTCCATGCCTATCGCCGCTGCTTTTGCCGCCGTCATTCTCCCCGCCATGATCGTCTCCCCCATCGGTGAGGAGATTCTCTTTCGCGGCCTCCTCCAGCAGAGCTTCGCCTGCCGCTGGAATCTTCCAGTTGCGACCGTCGTCAACGGGCTTGCCTTCGGCCTCGTCCACCTGCACGTACATGGCCTGTGGCACGATGCGGCAGGTTTCCATCTTCGCTTCGTCTCCGGCGCGCTCATGGTACTTCTCATGGCTGGCGTCAGCGCTGTCTTTACCCTCTGCCGCCTGCGCACCGGCTCCCTGTATGCCGCTATGATTGCCCACTCGGCTTGCAACATGGCCATGATTGGTGCGATCTTCTTCTATCCGCCCGCGTAATCTATACCTGCCTCCAAAGAAAGGAAGCCTGCCCATGAACGACCAGAAAATCTACCGCATCGCCGGCATCAGCGCACTGGCCTGCGTCGCCACCTTCTTCTTCGAGTTCCCCTTCTATCTCGTCCGCACTCCCTTCCCTGGCCTGGCGGCTTCGGACAAGCTGGCCGATTTTTCTGCCCGCAACGCCACCAACATCATGTGCTGCGTCTTCCTCGATCTCATCATCCTCACGCTCATCATGATCTTCTTTGCTGGAGTACGTCATTTGATACGGCAGACCAATCCCCAATATGAGTGGCTTGCCAGTCTCTTCTACGGCGTTGGGCTGGTCTTCGTAGCTCTGACCTTTGTAGCCGACTCCCTTCAGGCCTCGACCGCTATTGACGCTCTCAACACTCCCGGCGACGGCGTTGTCATCCGCGCCATGTGGGAAAGCACGTTGCTCATGTATGGCTCCGTCGCCCTCTGGCTCATCGCGCTGTTCATGGCGATCCTGAGCTACGTCACCCTGGCCAGCGGTGCACTGCCACGATGGTCCGCTTGGGTCGGCTACGCCTGCGCACTCGCCTGCCTGGCCTTCGTCCCCACGATGTTTGTGCATCATGTGGATATCTTCGGCTTCTATAACCCAGCCGGCTGGGGCGCCGAGGCCATCGCCAACGGCTTCCCCCTGGCTGTCTGGATGATAGTCGTCGGCATTCTGATGGTGTGCAAGCGCGAGCAATCTCCGGGCCGCTGATGAAGAGAGAAGAAGAACAAGGTTCCCGTTCTGCCGATGCCAGAAACTGTGTGCCTGCGAATGATCCGAGACGGATGATACCTTGAGCGTGTACGTCTCGGGCTTCAGTCTCGGATTTCAGGCAGGGCGATTTCACGGAGTATCTTAATCTCCAAAATGCGCAAGCTCATCCAATTTCTTCTGCTGTTTGTGCCGATCGCGGGCGCGCTACCGGCCCATGCGCAGGGTGGGCCTCCGTTTATTACCGACGATCCCGGCACGCCCGGCAACAGGCAATGGGAGATTAATGTTGGCTTTATCGGCAATCACAATCCGACTCACGCCAGCTATCAGTTGCCGAACATAGACATCAACTACGGCTGGGGCGACCGCATTCAGCTGATGTTCTCGCCGTATCTGGCGGCGGCCACCGATGAAAACAACACGACGAGAGCCGGGCTGGGCGAGACGGTCTTTGGCGTGAAGTGGCGCTACTTTGAACATCACACGGCGGGCGAGACGAAATCCGACGCGAATATGAATTTTTCGCTGGGCACTTATCCGCAGGTCTCCATTAACAACCCCACCAGCGCGGTACGGCGCGGGATTGTGGAGCCGGGTCCGCAGTACTATCTGCCGGCGGAGTTCACAGCAAAATGGGGGCCCATCGATTTCAACGGCGAGGTGGGCAGGTGGATCTGCAATCACAATGTGCCCGACCGCTGGGGGCGCGGGCTGATTGTGGGCCATGAATTCAGCGAGCGGCTGGAACTGTATGGAGAAATTTATGACCTTCAGGACATTAGCCGCATGGGCACAATGCCCAAGCAGCGCGAGCTTACGTTGGATGTGGGCGGCAGAAAGACGCTGGACCGCAAAGGGCATCTGCGATTGATGTTTCTGGGAGGCCGCGCGATCCAGGCGGTTACGCGGCAGAACAGCGAGCCGGATTGGTTGGCCTACATAGGCGTACAAATTCTCTTCGGCCCCAAAGAGGCTTCAGAGAAAAAGTGATGCGATCAAACGCTCGCGCAGGATGAACCCTCGTCAGCGCGCAGGGTGCTTTCCTGGCCGTTGCGGAAAAATAAGAATGCAGGCAATCACCAGAACGACCAGCGCGCCGGAAGCTGTATAGCGGCTCAGATTGAGGCCGCCATGGTCCAAAGGCTTATCAAGAAAATCGCCGACCACGGCGCCCAGCGGTCGTGTGAGAATGAACGCTGCCCAAAACAGAGCGGTCTTGGAAATTTTTGTCCAGAAGTGGAGAGCAGCCACGACAGCAAGAAGCGAACCAAAGATTATCGCTGCCCATCCATAGCCCAGATCCATGCTGTCCGCAGTCCAGTCGCCGAGCGCGGTTCCCAGGGTCTGCGAAAACATAATCGTTACCCAATAAAACATCTCCACCTTGGGCGTGCTGACTGTGTTGACCGATATCGATCCCTCTGACCAGTGCCACACGCCAAGCGAAGCCATTAACAGGACAAATAAAATCAAGCTGCCGCCTGTGTAGCCGATGCCCAAGGAACGGTCGGCGAAATCAGCCATGGTAGTTCCAACCGTGGTGGTGGCGATAATTGTTATCCAATATAAGAACGGATGAAATTTCTTCGCTTTGATCTGCGCGGCAACGGCGACAAAAAAGATCGCGGCGAAGATCGCAGTGCCGATAAGATAGCCCAGATTCATCGACATAGTCACTGCATCGCCGCCGGTTTCGCCCAGGGTGGTGCAGAAGATCTTGATAATCCAGAAGATGAGCGTGACTTGGGGAACCTTGCTTAACTGGCCTTCGTTCGCAGTATCGGCTTGGTGTGTTGCTGATGGCATAAAGTCCTCAAAACGCATCAGAAAGTACGAAAGCTAATGTTATAGAGGACGGCTGCAGCGAATCAAATGTTGCATTCGCCACTGATCCCTGGTTCCAATGCGCACTCGCCGCACCCCGGCCTGATGTTGTATCTTCCAATTCGTATGGAACACACGCAGAGCAACCCCCCCCATCCCGCACCCGAGGCCGAAGAGGTCTACCGGCGCTGGATTCAGTTTCTCGACGAGGAGTTCACCCGCCACCATGCGCCGGAGTTGCGCGCGGAGATTGTGCGCGACCAACTGACCCAGCTCTACCTGGGCCGGCCGCACGGCGGTAAGCTGAACTTGACGCTGACCAGCGAGCTGCCCGGCAACGTGCTCTCGCTCTCGCTGGACCCGGACAACGTGACCCTGGAGGCGGAGTACTTTTCCGACGCCGACCCAGAGCAGTTTGCCCAGCGCAAACCACTGCTGTGGTTCTGGCAGATGTTCGACCGTTCGCCTATCGGGACCAATCACTGGCTGGGAGTTCGCTTTCGGGCGATGCTGGGCCGGCACCTTTTTGCGCGCATCGGCGCGGGGGTTAAGATCTTTCACGGCGTGGAGTTGACCTTCGGCTACAACCTGGCCATCGAGGAGGGCGCGGTCATTCGCCATCACGCGATGTTGAACGACCGCGGCGGCATCACCATCGGCAAGGGCGCGGTGATCGGCTCGTTTGCTCGCATCTATTCGCACAGCCACACCGCCCATGACTTCAGCGAAGTCACGCTCGTGCCCACAGTGATCGGTCCCGCTGCAAGGGTTGCCAGCCACGCCATTGTGCTGGCCGGCCAGCACGTAGCCGCAGGTGAACTGGTGGGCAGCTTTCCGGCGGAGCGAATCTGATCAGGCGCGCCCTCCATGCTAACCTGAGAATTCAAGCTGTGGAGTGTCGATTTGCAAACCAGCGCCATCGTAATCGCCGTCTTCGAGTTCGTTCTGCTCCTGTTTTCGCTCAGCGTACATGAGGCTGCGCACGCCTGGACGGCCTCGCGCCTGGGTGACCAGACGGCGCGGATGCTGGGGCGTGTTTCGCTCAATCCCATGGATCACGTGGACCCCATCGGCACCCTGCTGTTGCCCGCACTGATGATCTTCGGGCCGCTCCTGGGGTTTGGCTATTTTGGGCGCTTTCTCTTCGGATGGGCCAAGCCCGTGCCCATCATTAGCCGCAACTTCCGCAACTTCAAGCGTGACGATATGCTGGTCAGCCTGGCCGGCCCGGCCTCGAACCTGCTGCTGGCCTTGATCGCTTTTCTCGGCCTTGCGGCCGTTCTGCTCTCCGTGAGCCATCTGCCCGAGGGGGTCAGCCCGTCGACCACCCAGCAATCTCTTGAGATGCTTTGCAACATAGCCATGCAACTCAACCTCACCCTGTGCATCTTCAACCTGCTGCCGATTCCGCCGCTGGATGGCAGCCACGTTCTCAGGAACGTTTTGCCCTATGGTGCGGTGCGAGTCTTCGACAGCATCACCGGGCCGCTCAGCTACATACTCCTTCTCGTTGTGGGAGTTGCCGTGCTGAGAATTGTGATGACTCCGATCTTGAGTCTGGCCTACGCCATTCTGGCCCACATCTAATAACGCCAATAGCAGTGCCTGCCACTACAATGAAATGAGCCGTTTCCTCTGAATTTTGCGGCGGGACGGCGACATTCTCCTGGCATCAATCTGGAATCGAATAACATCATGGCTGAAAAAGCAATCCCATCTTTCCCTCCCCGTGATTTGAGCGCCGCAGGCGCAGTTGGCCCCACCGCAGGTGGCCGTCCTCGCGTTTTGAGCGGCATGCGCCCCACCGGCAAGCTGCACCTGGGCAACTACATGGGCGCGCTGGCCAACTGGGTCAAGCTGCAAGACCAGTACGAGTGCTACTTTTTCATCGCGGACTGGCACGCGCTGACCACGGATTACGCGGACACCTCCAACATCGCGGCCAATACGCTGGATGTGGCGCTGGACTTTCTAGCTGCTGGACTCGACCCGGCCCGGAGCGTGATCTTTCTGCAGAGCAAGATCTTGCAGCACGCCGAACTGAACCTGCTGCTGGGAATGATCACCCCGCTGGGCTGGCTGGAGCGCGTGCCCAGTTATAAGGAGATGCAGGAGAACCTGGCCAACAAGGACCTGACCACCTACGGGTTTCTGGGCTACCCAGTGCTGATGGCGTCGGACATTCTGATCTACCAGCCGGATTTTGTGCCTGTCGGTCAGGATCAGCAGGCGCACGTGGAGCTGACGCGTGAGGTGGCGCGACGCTTCAACCAGTTCTACAAGCTGGACGAAAAGGAAGTTCTACCCGAGCCGAAGGTGTTGCTCACTCCCTCGCCCAAGCTGCCCGGCACCGATGGCCGCAAGATGTCGAAAAGCTACGGCAACACGATCATGATGACCGACTCGGAGCCGATGTGGTTCGGCAGAAATTGAAGACCATGGTGACCGATCCGGCGCGTGTCCGCCGCACCGACAAAGGCGACCCGGACAAATGCCCGGTGGGCGACCTGCACAAAGTCTTCTCGCCGCCCGAGACGATGGCAAAAGTTTATGAGGGTTGCCGCTCGGCGGGAATCGGCTGCATCGAGTGCAAGGGTTGGGTGGCCGACAACCTGGTTCGTGTTTTGCAGCCCATTCAGGAGCGCCGCGCCAGCTTTACAGAGGCGCGGGTCAAAGAGATTCTCAACGACGGTTCCAGGCGTGCACGCCTTCGCGCGGAAGCTACCATGCGGCAAGTGCGCTCGGCCATGCAGATGAACCTAAGCGGCCCCGTCGACTCATAGAATGATCGGTGCACCTCAAAAAATTCGCGCGGCGTGAAGAGCCAATGGCGGCGAACTCAAAGGCAGGAGCGCTCCATTGGGGAGCGAAGGAAGGACAGAATGTCAGCCGCAGATGAAGTGGTCAAATCCGATGACAGCAGCATGACCCGCCCCGAGCCTGGACTCCGGCGGCAGGTGATGTCCTATAGCAAGGAGATCATGCTGGTGCGGCACAAAATGGAGCCGGGATGGGTCGGCACCGCGCATAGCCATCCGCATGAGCAGGTGGTTTTCGTAGTTTCCGGCGCGATCAAGCTCACCATTGCGGGCGTCACTCACGCACTCTCCGCCGGGGACAGCATTCTGGTGGCTGGCGGCATTCAGCACCAGGCCTGCACGGACCGGGCCTCGGAGGTTCTTGACGTTTTTACGCCTTGTCGCGCCGACTACGCCTCAAGTTAGCCGCTGCCATAGGAGATGCAGATGGTTGAAAAGACAATTCCGTGGTGGCGAAAGGCGCTGGAGATTGCGTTGGGCAGCCTTCGCTCCGGATTTGGCCTTTTCCAGCGGACAGGGAGGCCTATTCCCGTCTCAACATCTTTGTTTTCAAGCGGTTTCACGGGAAATCCAAAGGTAAAGCCAGCATTGGCCAAGCCGTCCAGTAAAGCGAAAATCGCGGTTGCCACATCGGCGATTCCGGCTGTGCCAGCCACTGCCGCTGAACCGGCGAAGGTTGCGGAAAAAGGCAGAGAGGCAAGCAACCGGACAGAAACGAAGACGACTAAGTTTCAAGAGGCCACAGAAATTGAAACCGTGCATGAAGCTGTTCTGGAGCAGGTCAAAGAGCCAGAACCAGTGATCGGAGCCGAGCCTGTGGATGCGCAGGATACGGCTACGGAAACAGTGGCTAAGATCCAGCCAGAGCTAGAAAGAAAGCCGGAAGCTGCCGCGGAGCCTGTTTTTGCTCCGGCTGTTGTGCCGGTTGTCCCGGCCGCCGCACCGCCGCTGCAAGCCGCGCCCGCGCCGACGCCAGAGCCCGTTCCCGCGCCAGTTGCCGTACCGGTCCCAGCTGCCCAGGCCGGTCAACGGAGGGTGCTCAAACCGCAACGCAGCGAAGAGGAAAAGGCCGTCGCACGGCTGGCGGCGCGACAGAAAAAGCTGGACGAAGGTTCGGAGGAGTCTCCTTTTTCGGTGGTTGTGGGCCAGGTTTATGACGGCCCCATGGACCTGCTGCTGGACCTGATACGCAAGCAGGATATCGACATCTACGACATCCCCATCGCCATCATCACCAGCCAGTTTCTGGCTTATGTCAACCAGCTTAGGGCAAATGATGTGGATGTGGCGGGCGATTTCATCTACACCGCATCGCTGCTCATCCATATTAAGAGCAAGATGCTGCTGCCGCACGCCGATACTGGCCCGGAGCAGGCGGCCGAGGATCCGCGACGCGAGCTGGTGGAGCGGCTGCTGGAGCACGAGCGCTTCAAGAACGCAGCCCAGATGCTGCAACAGAAGCAGATGCTGGAGGCGGCCACATGGTCCAATCCCGGCGCACGCGAGTTCAAGGACGATGTGAGCGCCGAGCCGGAGATTGCCGCCGATACTGTGGACCTGGTGCGCATCTTCCGCGACATTCTGGAGCGCGCCCGCAATCGCCCGGTGATCGACGTGGAGGAGGATTCCGTCACGGTCAGCCAGATGATTCAGTTTCTTGCCCGCCGCCTCACTCTGGAAGACAAACCGGTGGCCCTGCGCCGCCTGTTGAGCCACACGCACAGCGAGCGGGCGCTGATCGCCATGTTTCTGGCGCTGCTGGAGATGGTCCGCCTGCAAGCCATTTTGCTTCGCCAGGACCGCCAGTTCAGCGAGATCTTCATCAAAAAGCACAGCAACTTCGAAACGGTGATGAACGAAGGACTGGGGGCGGCGCGAGACGACTGGCGGTAAGCAAGAATACAAGTTGGATTCCATGCTGTATCTTTTTTAGACATATTAAGCATTCGCCTTAATCTGCCGAAATCTTCCGATATATGTCGATTTGCCGCAAGCGACTCGGAGGAAACCTATGGCAGAAAGATTGAAGAACTGTTGGGAGATCAAGAATTGCGGTCGACAGAAAGACGGACCGAAGGTGACACAGCTTGGCGAATGTGTTTCCTCTGCCCAGAGTCTCGGCCACAGCTGCTGGGCCATCGCCGGTACCCTGTGCGGCGGGGTTGTCCAGGGAACTTTCTCCGAGAAGGGAGCTGCCTGCATACAGTGCGATGTTTACAAGCTCTACCATCGCATACTCGGGATTGAGGGCAGCCGTGTTTTGGCAGAATTCCCGGAGGAACACAAAAAGTATGCCACCATACTCACGAACCGGCCGAAATAGCCGTTTCAGCTCTGCGACCTCGACCCCCTTCCCAAGCTCACCCTACTGGGAAGGCCTGGATGCGGCGCGAGACGACTGGCGGTAGGATCGCGTTCTAATTAGGATGGTTAATGAATGGACGCCTTTGCAGCTTTACGGGACAGCAGGAATGAGCCAGTCGATAAGTAGGGTTGAAATGAGGGATTCAATTGGAAGAGAAGGGAAAACCCGACACGGATCGCCACAGCCTTCTTTGGTTGGAACTCCAGGAAAAGGCGAAGGATGACCCCGAACTAGCGGAAAAACTGGAAGTCGCGAAAAGTGTGATGAAACGGTACAGCAAGACCTTGCAATGGTTGGCGGATTCCTAACCTGCTATCCCGCTGCAATATTTACAGATATTTCTATTGATAAGTGTATGAACTTGCGAGTCATTAACGTTCTATTCACATATTCTCTGTAGCCTAATCTCTTGGTGGAAGTTCACGTGCCAGAGATACACCTCAAGAAACTTCAGTTTCAGACCGAACCGGCTCACGAAAACGGCGTGAGCCAGGCCGTAGCCGTTTCGCCCGAAGCCGCGCAGATACGCAACTACCTGTTGTCGCGTGGCAATTCGGCCATTGCAGATCGCGGCTTCCGCTGGCTGATGGTGATGTGCGCGCTGAGCATCTTCGGCATCGTGGTGCTGATCGCCACCGAGCTGGTGGTGCGG
The DNA here is from genome assembly GCA_963840985.1 of uncultured Acidobacteriaceae bacterium. Lineage (GTDB taxonomy): Bacteria > Acidobacteriota > Terriglobia > Terriglobales > Acidobacteriaceae > Telmatobacter. Next base: position 8,738 of record CAWJDN010000112.1, on the reverse strand, counting down.
TCGAAGCTGGCATGGGGCAAGTTCGGCCTGGACTTTTTTTATAGAGCCTACATCGATACCTTTACGAATAAGCCAATGTACTGGGACCCGGTCAACGGGCACTTCAGCGCCCTGCCATTCCTGTATGGAACGTTGGTTTCGTCGTTTCTGGCGCTGCTTTTGGCGGTGCCGCTGGCCATTGGCGTGGCGGTATTTTTGACCGAGATGTGCCCGCAAGTTCTGCGGGGTCCGCTGGCCTTCCTGACGGAGCTGCTGGCGGCCATTCCCAGCGTGATTTATGGGCTTTGGGCAGTCTTTGTACTGGTTCCGCTGCTGCGCGAGCATGTGAATCCCTGGCTGATCAAGGGATTCGGCTGGAGCGGCTTTTTTGACGCCGATAACCCCACCGGCCTGGGTTTTGTGGCCGCAGGCATCATTTTGGCCATCATGATTCTGCCGATTATTTCTTCGCTGACGCGGGAGGTCATGACGGCGGTTCCTAACTCGCAGCGGGAGGCGGTGCTGGCTCTGGGGGCGACGCGCTGGGAGATGATTCGCGTGGGCGTGCTGAGAAATGCGCGCATCGGCATCGTGGGCGCGATCATTCTGGGCCTGGGTCGAGCCTTGGGCGAAACCATGGCGGTGACCATGGTGATCGGCAATAGTCCGGAGATCAGCCGCTCGCTGCTGGCCAATGGCAGCTCGATGGCCTCGGTGATCGCCAACGAGTTTGCAGAAGCCTCGAGCGATCTGCATCTGAGCGCGCTGATGGAGCTGGGGCTGGCGCTGTTTATCGTGACCATCATCGTGAATGCGTTTGCCCGCCTGCTGGTGTGGGCGGTTACGCGCGGAGAGCCATCACGGGCGGGTTGAGTATAGGGATCAGGGATCAGGGGTCAGGGGTCAGAGATCAGTTAAGAACGCGGGAGAAAGCAAGCTGAAGAACGAACATAAAATCCGGGCAAAGTTTCGGGCGCTGAGCGATGGCGCGGCGACCGGGCTTGCGGTTCTCTCCACCATACTCGTGGTGGCGCCGCTGGTGGCCATCTTCGTTTACCTCGTTTACAAGGGCGCCAGTTCGCTGAACTGGGCTTTCTTTACAGAGGTTCCCAAGCCGGTAGGCGAAGTGGGGGGTGGCATGGCCAACGCCATCCTCGGCTCGGCCATCCTGCTGGCGGTGGGCAGCCTTATTGGCGTTCCAGTGGGCATTGCTGGTGGCATCTTTCTGGCCGAGTATGGGCGCGGAACAAAACTAGCCAATGCGGTGCGCTTCACGGCCGACGTGCTCAACGGCGTTCCCTCGATTGTGATGGGCATTGCCATATACTCGTTGATCGTGGTTCCGCAGGGGCATTTCTCAGCCTTCTCCGGCGGCGTGGCGCTGGGCATCATGATGATTCCCACCGTTTGCCGCACCACGGAAGAGATGTTGCTGATGGTGCCTAACGCAGTGCGCGAGGCGGCCCTGGCGCTGGGCGTGCCGAACTGGCGATCGGTGCTGGCGATTACCGTGAAGACCGCTTCGCCGGGCATTATCACCGGATGCATGCTGGCCTTTGCGCGCGTGGCGGGCGAAACGGCGCCGCTGATCTTTACCGCATTTGGCAACGTGGGCTGGAATGCTCGGCTGGACGAGCCGATAGCCGCGCTGCCTTTGCAGATTTATGTCTATGCTCTCTCGCCCTACGATGACTGGCACCGGCTGGCGTGGGCGGGGGCGCTGGTGTTGATTGTGCTGATTGTTCTGGCCGTTTCGCTGGTGCGCTATGTGACCAGCCGCGGCGTTTTGAAAGGGGCAAGCTAAGTGGGCGTCGGCATCGAAGTAACAAACCTGAACGCGTGGTATGGAAACAATCACGCGCTGCAGGACATCAATCTGAACATTCCGGCCAACCATGCCACGGCGCTGATTGGCCCATCGGGTTGCGGAAAGAGCACCTTTGTGCGCTGCCTGAACCGCATGCACGAGACCATTCCCGTCGCACGAGTTACCGGCAAGGTGGTCATCGGCGATCTGGATATCTACAAGGACATCACGCCGGTGGAGATTCGCCGCCGCGTGGGCATGGTCTTCCAACGGCCAAACCCGTTTCCCACCATGTCGATCTACGACAACGTGGCGGCGGGGCTGAAGCTGAACGGCTACAGCAGCCGGCACGTGCTGGATGAGATCGTCGAGCGGTCGCTCAAAAACTCGGCGTTGTGGGATGAGGTCAAGGACAATCTGAAGAAGGAATCCGGCGCCAGCCTCAGCGGTGGTCAACAACAGCGCTTGTGCATTGCGCGTGCGCTAGCTGTGGACCCAGAGGTGCTGCTAATGGATGAACCGGCCTCGGCACTGGACCCGGTTTCCACTTCCAAGATCGAGGATTTGATCTTCCAATTGAAGGCGCAGTACACTATTGTGATTGTGACCCACAACATGCAGCAGGCCGCCCGCGTGGCAGAGAAGACGGGCTTTTTTTTGAATGGCCGGATGGTGGAGTTCGACTCGACCGATAAGATTTTTACCAACCCCAGCGACAAACGCACGGAAGATTACATCACAGGCAGGTTTGGATGACACGCATTCGCTTTCAACAGCGTCTTGAGGAGTTAAAGGAACAGTTGCTGGTGATGGCCGGATTGGCCGAGCAAGCGATCCAGCGCGCCACTGAGGCATATCGGGAGCGCGATCTGTCGATTTGCGAACTGGTCAGCAACGGCGAAATCGAAATCAACGTCCTGGAGCGGAACATCGACCAGGCCGCTCTGGATTTGCTGGCGACGGAACAGCCTATGGCTGGCGATCTGCGCTTCATCCTGAGCGTAATCAAGATCAACGCCGAGTTGGAGCGGGTGGGCAACGCCGCGAAAAGCATCAGCGAGCGCGTGCGCCACATGGAACGGATGGCCGCGGCCGAATTACCGGTCAATATTCCCAAGATGGCCACAATGGCCTCCGAAATGGTTCGCAAGAGCCTGCAATCGTTCATCGAGGCGGATGCCGAGTTGGCGCGTTCCGTGCTGACCATGGACGATGCCGTGGATGCGATGAACAAAGCGGCTTTTAAGTCGTTGATCAAGGTTATGGAAGAGCAAAGCCATCTGGCTCCGCAGGCGCTGAATGCGCTGATGATCTCACGTTCCCTTGAGCGTGTTGCGGACCATGCGACCAATATCGCCGAAGATGTGATCTTTTGGGTGCTGGGCGACGACGTGCGCCACCACAAGAGCCTGATTCGGGAAGCGGAACAGCAGAGCAAGGGCGGGGAAAACGTATCGTAATTTCTATTGATTATGCCCTATATCTGTAGTTCGTGACGGTTTCGTCCGTCTTGATTTTTTAGGAATCGACCCATCTCACAGTACTAACGAACAATTCCTGCCGGGAGCGAGTAATGTTACTTGCGCGCATCCGCCTCCCTGCAGTGCTTCCCAGTTCCTTTCACTCAAAATACATCAAATATTTAAATGCCAGTAACATTCCCAGCCGAGAATCGATGGCGCAACTACTTTAATTTGCAAGGGGGAGTTCTGTGAAAAAGATGTTGATTGCTGTCGGTCTACTGGTTTTGGCCTTTAGTTCGGCACAAGCGCAAAAGATTACCGGGGCAGGCGCGACCTTCCCGTATCCGATTTATTCCAAGTGGTTTAGCGAATATAGCGCGGCTCATCCCGGAGTTGAAATCAACTATCAGTCGATTGGTTCCGGCGGCGGCATCCGCCAGGTGAGCGCGGGTTTGGTGGACTTCGGCGCCAGCGACGCAGTCATGACCGATGAACAGCTTGCCGCTTCAAAGAGCAAGCTTATCCACATTCCCACCGTTCTGGGTGCCGTGGTGCCCATCTTCAATGTATCTGGAGTGAACGACATTAAGTTCAGCCCTGACGTGCTGGCAGATATCTACCTGGGCAAGATCGACAACTGGAACAACGCACGCATTGCCAAGGACAACTCCGGCGTAAAGCTGCCTGACCAGAAGATCACCGTGGTTCACCGCTCAGACGGCAGCGGCACCACCTACATCTTTACCGACTATTTGTGCAAGGTAAGCAGCGATTGGGCCAACGGTCCCGGCAAGGGCGCCTCGCCCAATTGGCCGACAGGAGTAGGCGGCAAGGGCAATGAAGGCGTGGCCGGTCTGGTTCGTCAGTTGCCTGGAGCCATCGGCTACGTTGAGTTGATCTACGCTCTGCAAAACAAGATCACCTATGGCGAAGTGAAGAACGCAGCCGGCAACTTCGAGAAGGCCTCCATCGAAGGTGTTACCGAAGCAGCGGCCAGCAGCAAGCAGATGCCCGCCGATTACCGCGTCTCCATCACCAACGCGCCCGGCAAGCATGCCTATCCCATCTCCAGCTTCACCTGGCTGCTGATTCCCACCCATGCTGCCGATGCGGCCAAGGGCAAGGTCATCAAGGACCTGCTCAGCTGGATCATTACCTCTGGCGAGAGTGAAGTCACGGCTCTCTCCTACGCGCCACTACCCAAGAATGTGGCGGAAAAGGTGCTGAAGACGATTTATTCCTTGCAGTAATTACTGAGCTAAGGTGCGGCGACCCCAACCTGACCTTAGCTGAAATCTGGCTTCACCATTGTTCGCATTTCTGCAGTTTCGATGATATGAAAAACAGGGCGTTCGCCGTAAAAGCGGGCGTTTCCATGAACCAAAACCAACTTGAGAGAAAAAAGAAAAAGGAGTGGCCCAGTGAATTTCAAACTCAGTATCGCTGCCACGGCAATCCTGGCAGTCAGCGTTGTTGCTTCTTATGGACAAGCAAGCAACACCAACCCGCCCGCGAAAAAGCACGTAGCTCCCTTGAAGGCCAAGGCGCCCGTAAAGCCGACAGTGGAAGAGCAGATTCAGGAGCTGCGCCGTGATCTTGAAGGCCAGATCAACAGCCTGAAAACCAGCTTGGCCGAGAAGGATGCGCAGTTGAAGCAAGCCCAGCAGGCGGCAGCCGATGCTCAGGCCGCGTCAGCCAAGGCGGAATCCGCTGCTTCAGCCTCGCAACAGGCGGTGACCGATAATACGGCCGCCGTCACCACGTTGCAGACCTCCGTCACCGACCTCAAAGGCAGCCAGGCATCGCTGGCCACCACGGTCTCTGACGAGACTACCAAGATCAAGAAGGAGATCGCCAACCCCAACGTGCTGCATTACAAGGGTATCAACATCACACCAGGCGGCTTCGTGGCGGGTGAAACTGTTTACCGCACCAAGGCAACCGGCGGCGATATTCCCACCGCCTTCAGCTCGATTCCTTACGAGGGCGCGGACGCCTATTCGTTGAGCGAGTTCTACGGCTCGGCCCGCCAATCACGCCTCACCCTGCTGGCCGAAGGCAAGACCAAATGGGGTACCCTGCGCGGCTACTATGAGGCCGACTTCCTGGGCACCGGTATCACCTCCAACAACAACCAGTCCAACAGCTACGTCCTGCGCCAGCGCATTCTCTACGCCGAGGCCAAGACCAACAGCAAATGGACTGTTGTAGGCGGCCAACTCTGGTCTCTGGCAACCGAAGGCAAGAAAGGCATAAGCAGCGCTCCCAGCGACACCCTTACTCCGCTGACCATAGACCCGAACTACGTTCCGGGCTTTGTCTGGACCCGCCAATACGGCTTCCGTGTGGTGAAGAGCACCGATCATGCGGCTTTCGGCATCGCGGTTGAGAATCCGCAACTGCTTTACACCGCCTCGCTGGCCGGCAACGAACCCTACGCCGTGCTGGGCAGCGCCGGACTTAACGGCGGCAACTACAACGCCGCCATCAGCAATTGCTCGCCCTCGACCTCGATCGTCAATTACACCGATGGAACGGTCTTCAACAACAGCACAGGCACTACGGATCATGTCGCTATTCCCGTCTATAAAACGGTGAACGGCTGCTCCGATATCGCCACCATCTCCTTCAACCAGGCGCCCGACATCATCGCCAAGGTTGCGCTCGATCCCGGTTGGGGCCACTATGAACTCTTCGGCATCGCTGGCTTCGCGCACGAGACCATCTACCCCGGCGAAACCACCAACAGCACCCTTTACGGCGGAAACGTCGACGTACTTGCCAGCCAGACGGCCACCATCGCGGGAGGTTCGCCTTTCATTCCCGTTACCGTGCTGGCGGCTCCGGCTCTTACCACAGCTGGTTATTACAAAAACAGCATCAAGCTAGGTGGCTTTGGCGGCAGCCTGCGCGTGCCCGTTATCAAGGACAAGCTCACCTTTGGCGCCAAGGGACTCTACGGTCCGGGTGTTGGCCGCTACGGCGACTCCACGCTGGCCGATGTGACCGCCAATTCCCTGGGCCAGCTTCGCGCCATTCACAATCTTAGTGGCCTATTCACGGTTGAAGCCACGCCTACGCCGAAACTGGTCATCTACCTGAACTACGGCGGAGACTACGCGGGCCGCAACGACTACGCCACCCCTACCGCCACCACGCTGGGCGCGCCCAGCGCCTGCTGGATTGTGAACTCAACCGGCAACCCGGGCTACGTGAATACCAACCTCAGGGGCTGCATGACCAATACCACAATGAACACCTATGGCAATCAAACCGCTGTCGTCAATTCCGCCTTTGGCGCCAAATGGAGTGCTCCCTCCGCGGCGGCTGTAGGCTACGGTTCGCGGCTGCTGAACAACTCAAGCTGCAATTCCATCGCCAACCCCGGCTACAACGGCGGCGGTTCCACCGGCTACATTCCCGGCGGCTCCTGCGGCGCGCAAACCCGCGACGTGCAAGAGATCACGGGCGGCTACTGGTTTGACATCTACAAAGGCGACAAAGGCCGCTTCCGCCAGGGCTTCCAATACGGCTATGCGGTCCGCGAGGGCTGGTCAGGCGCATCCGGCATCGGCGCCAAGGGCATCGACAATATGTTCTGGACCTCCATCCGTTACTATCTGCCCTAATCCGCAAACCAGCGGCTTCCGGCAAGAACAAAAGGGGCAGCTCAGATTCTGGGCTGCCCCTCTTGCCGTTCAGCCTGTCTCTCATCGAGGCTGTACTGAAGGCCGAGACTGTATGAATAACCCGGCGGAGAATTCATCAGCTTCTGAGCCGCCGCACACCCCTTCCCGAGCCCCTCGCTCAATTGTTATAGAATGGTTTCAGTCAGCCCGCATCCTCTGGCCGGCGACGCAAACAACTGTGCGAAAATGCGGTTGTTGGGGTACTATGGACGCCAATTTATCCGGCTCTACACTCTCCCGCCTCAAGCAATCCCCTTTGAATTTGCATTGTTATTTTATTGATAACGCTCAACTTCGGAGGCCCAGGCGTGTCCGGAATCTCTCCGGCCGCATTGGTGAGCTCTGATGGCCGAATTGAAAGCCGCCGTAGGAGTACTGCCTAAAAAAGGCTCGTGGCTTGATAGCCACATGACCAGGCGTCCCGGTGCTAAAAGCATCGCGCTGTTTCTGGCGGCTCTGGCAGGCGGCCTGTGCTACATCACGCTGCAAGTAGCCAGGGACATGAGAACTGTCACCGTCACCAGCATCTGGCCATATCTTCTGCTCTCCCTGGCGTTGCTAATCGCTCTGAGCTTCGAGTTTGTCAACGGCTTTCACGATACGGCTAACGCCGTGGCTACGGTCATCTATACCCATTCGATGGAACCCATCCCCGCTGTGGTCTTATCGGGCTTCTGCAATCTGGCTGGCGTGCTCCTCTCTTCGGGCGCGGTGGCCTTTGCCATCATCACGCTGCTGCCGGTCGATCTGATTCTTCAGGTCAGCTCGGGCTCCGGGTACGCCATGGTTTTTGCGCTGCTGGTCGCGGCCATTCTTTGGAATTTGGGTACGTGGTGGCTGGGGCTGCCGGCCTCCAGCTCGCACACCATGGTGGGTTCCATCATCGGCGTGGGCATCGCCAGCCAACTCTTTAATCCCCACATCGGCACCTCCGGCGTGGATTGGGAGCAGGCCATCAAGGTTCTGAAGGCGCTGCTGTTTTCGCCGCTGATTGGTTTTTTCCTTGCCGTGCTGCTCATGCTGCTCTCCAAGGCTCTCTTCCGCTACCCGGCCCTTTACAAAGCGCCCGAGAACAAGCAGCCTCCGCCGTGGCCCATTCGCGCGCTGATGGTGCTCACCTGCTCGGGCGTCAGCTTCTTCCACGGCTCCAACGACGGGCAGAAGGGGATGGGCCTGATCATGCTGATTCTCATCGGTACCTTGCCCACTGCTTACGCCCTGAATCATGCCGTCACCGCCAACGACATTCAGAAGTTCATCGCCGCCAGCGAGCAGGCCGGACACATCCTTGACCGGCATGTGGGACAGAATGTCACGCTCGCTTCCGATGCCCGCGTTGAGGTCACCAACTACATTCGCTCCAGGCAGTTGCAGCCGGATACGGTGCCGGCGCTACGAAACCTGATTGACGATCTGGACCGTGAAATCGCTCCCTACAAGGAGCTCAAAGCCGTTCCCGCAAGCCAGCAGGCCGGTGTCCGCAACGATATGTATGTGGCCGGCGAAGCCATTCGCCTGATGCAGAAGAGCGACATCAGCCTGGTGAAAGAGAAAAAGCAGCCTGTCTTCAATACGGAGGAAAGCAAAGCTCTTGCCGACTACAAGAGCGAGTTGGACATGTCCACCAGGTTCATTCCCAATTGGGTCAAAGTGGCCGTGGCCCTGGCCCTAGGACTGGGAACGATGGTGGGCTGGAAGCGGGTGGTGATAACGGTGGGCGAGAAGATCGGCAAGGAACACCTGACCTATGCGCAGGGCGCTTGTGCGGGACTGGTGACCATGGGCACCATCTTCGCCGCC
>CAWJDN010000111.1:0-4113 GCA_963840985.1 uncultured Acidobacteriaceae bacterium | reverse complement strand
GAAAGAAGTGAACGGAACGACGGTTCTTCCATCCGGCGAAAAAGATGAAAACGGAAACCCAATTCCGAGACTTGATCCGTCAGGTAATCCAATTGATTTCGGCAAGTGGACGCGGCTTACCATGCGCGAGGCGATTGTGCAACACTGGCCGGTCGAATACCTTGGAGAACCTCCAGTTCCGCACGATTTTCAAGACAGAGAAAACCTTTATTCCTTCTTGAAAAAGGCACACCACTCGCTCAATGAAAAGTATCCGGCATCAGCCGATGAAAGCAGCTGGAGGGCAAACTCGGCTCTATACATAAGAAGCCTGCACCAACTTTTGGGTTTCTCATTATTACAAGGAATGTTGAATCATCCAATCGGCAAGAGCGTGTATCAACTTTTCGATGTTCTCGCTGAACCCAATCTCTTTCAACCGACGATCATCTACGACTACCCGACAGAAGTCTCACCCCTGAGCAAGGCCAAGCCAGACGATCCGGCGCACGTGGAGCGCTTCGAGTTTTTCTGCGGCGGCTTTGAGCTGGGCAATGCCTTCAGCGAGTTGAACGATCCCGTGGAGCAGCACAAACGCTTTGAGCAGCAATTAGCCGAGCGCGCCCATGGCGACGACGAAGCCCACCAGATGGACGAGGATTATGTGCGCGCGCTGGCCTACGGATTGCCTCCCACCGGCGGCGAGGGCATCGGCATCGACCGGCTGGTGATGCTGCTGACCGGCTCCAAATCGATTCGCGATGTGATTCTGTTTCCGCTGATGAGAAACAGAGAGCAGAGAACAGAGAACAAAGATCAGGAAGCAGACGCGCATTGAACATTCTCTTCATCGGCGACATCTTCGGCAGCGCGGGGCGCAAGATCGTGCGCGAGCACATCGGCCATCTGCGTGAGGCGCATGAGGTGGAGCTGACTATTATCAATGCGGAAAACGCCGCCGGCGGATTTGGCCTGACCCCGCAGATCGCCGAAGAACTCTTCGATATGGGCGCGGACGTGCTGACCACCGGCAACCACGTCTGGGACAAGCGCGAGCTAATCGACTACCTGAATGCGGCCCCCGCCGGCAGCCAGGAGCGTGGCCGCCGCGTGTTGCGTCCGGCGAACTTTCAACCTGGGGCGCCCGGCCATGGTATCTACGAGGGGCGCACCGAGAGCGGCGTGGAGTACGCGGTGATCGACCTGCAAGGCTGCGTTTTCATGAACACCACCAACGACCCTTTCTACGCCGTCAACGCGCTGCTGGCCGGCATCAAGGCCAAGGTCATTGTGGTGGACTTTCACGCCGAGGCCACCAGCGAGAAGGTGGCGATGGGCTGGCATCTGGATGGCCGCGTGACCGCGGTGCTGGGCACGCATACGCATGTTCCCACTGCCGACGAGCGTGTGCTGCCGGGCGGAACCGCCTATCAGACCGATGTGGGCATGAGCGGTCCCTACGACAGCGTAATCGGCGTGGAAAAAGAGTTGGTGCTGCGCAAATATCTCACTGGAATGCCGGGCAAGTTCGACGCCGCCAAGGGAAACCCGAAGATGTGCGCCGCGCTGGTGAGCTGCGATCCCAAAACAGGGCGCGCCACGCGGATTCAGCGCATCATGCTGGGGGAATAACGGTGGTCAGTGAACAGTGATCAGTGGCAGTGTTCACCACGAACTCACTTAATCAAGATCGCTTTCGAACTCGGATCAGCCGCCTGAACGGGCTTCCCCTGAATCTCGACTGGAGTTCGCTCGACGACCTTGCCTCCCGATTTCGGCGCTACCGAATGCGTGGCTCGCAGCAGTTTTCCATTGCCGTTGAAAGTCATAGTCCACTGCATGGGCCGTGAAGCCGCGGCTACATCGATAAATTGGATGACCGCGCCGCCGTGCATGGGAATCGTTTCTCTTCCCGTGGGAGCTGCTGGGAGCTTTTTGAAATCCGTCTCCTCCGGCGGCCCGATCCGGGGATGCGCACCGGCCAGTGCGGCATAGCACATGCCGGTGGCGAGCCATTCAGGCGTCGTATCCACATGCTCTTCGGCACGGATATGGTTGAAGGCTGAGATGGTGAACGCGTTGATGGGCGCGGGCGAGAAGAGCGAGTAGCCGCGGCGAACGATGGGGATGATGCGCACCCGGCCGTCGCCACCGCGCGGAATCGACGCCGAAAAGACACTCACGTCGCCGGTCCCGTTGTTGCGCGTGAACTGCAAGAAGAGATGCTGGGGCAGCGCGGAGCAGATGATCTGCTGGTAACTCCACTTGCCCTGGTTGAATTCCAGCCCCACAAACCCGGCGCGCTCGTCGATGGCGGATTCCGCGTCCGCCGCCAGATCACGATCCTGCGGGCTCATCTGGTCATACGGTCGGAACTCAAGCGCCGCGGCAGGCTTCGGCGTCTCGCTGCCGGGAGGAAACGGCATCGGGCGACGGTCCGCTTTGCGCACATGGTGGGGCTGAGGAGTGGAAGTGTCCTGGTCTGTCTGAGCATCAACAGTGGCGCAAACTAAGACGCCAGCAGCAAGGACCAGGACGATGGGAAGGGTTGTGAATCGTTCCATGCTGCCCATAGCCTATCACCACTGCGTGGGACGGCTTTTGGTCGAGATTAGCGGGAAAAACAAGAAGGGACAGCCGGCTGCAGGCTGCCCCTGAATGTCCCAGGAGGTGGGTGAGTCGCCCGGAGCCAAGATGGATCCGGGGCAAACAACAATTTCATGCGACCAACCGGTTACTACGCCCCCGGCTTGTGCGCCGCAGACGGCTTTGCTACCGGGTGGTGCGCCGGCACGGGCTTCTTCTTCTCCGCTTGGATTTCTCCGTCACGCAGTACGATTTGCGCGGCAGCAGCAGAATCAGAATCCGCGGCTGGAACCGTCGTGTAGGAGTCGTAAGTTCCCACCAGAGCGGTTGCCGGCGGAAGCTTATAATCGAAGCCTACCGCCGGGATTTCCTTCTCTGTCAGAGGCTTCTTCATGTTGACGATGAAATCGGGAACCTTGGCATCTTTGGCATCCTGGCTTACAGCAACCTTGATTACAGAGTCCGTGGCTGCAATAACAATGCCCGGAACCGGCGTGACCTGATCCTTCAGCACGGCCCACATCTTGTCGGCGTCTTCCTTGACGCCGTTGGCCAGGGCGTACTCCTTGTCACCCAGATTCAGCGAGCCCAGGTTGGAAGTCTCCACGATCAGTTTATGGACGATCTCGGCTGGCGTTGCCTTGGCGGTAATAACAAATGTTCCCGACGGGAAGACCGTATCCGCAGCCAGGGTTTTGATGGCATCCAGTCCATCCAGCTTGCCGTGATACTGGACGTAGTAATATTCGATCGCCTTTTCAACAGCGGGCTTGACCTGGGGGGCAACGTAGTTCCATGCCCGCGAATAGAACCATACTGCCAGTTTCAAATCCTTGGCATCAGGTTTGGTATAGCAAGCCGCCAATTGCAGCGTATCCTGCAGTCCCGGCCCAGTCCTGGTCTGATCGGGCTGATAGAGCATCAACTCGGTGCGATATTCGCCGATTCCGGCCTTCACGTCATTTTTTGAGGCAACGTCGTCAAGGGCGATGGCCGAGTGAAAGACCGGATAGGTTCCAGCGGTTAGCTTCTTCCATTCGTCAGGGGAGGTGCCGGCGGGCTTGGGAGCAGTAAGACCCTTATGGGCAAGCACCGCGGCATCGTCGCAGGTTTGCTGGTCACTGCTCAGGCCGGTCTTCTGACTGACGGTCTTAGCGCACTGAGTCTTCTTGACAAGGACCGACCAGAAGATGGCCTTCATATTGTTGGGATCCACCTGAAGCAGGCGGGTGGCCGCGTCGAGCGTCTTAACCGCATCGCCCTGGCCCTGATAGATGTCGATCAGCAAATTGAGAGCCGCACTCTTGGCCACGCTTTGAGGATAAGCCTGTAAAAAGCCCTCCAGAGCCTGGGCCGAGGCGGTATTGTTCTGTCCGGGATGGGAAGCGCAGCCACCACATGCATTATCGAAGCTGGTAAACTCTGCCGGATCCTTGATGGAGATTGTCGAATCCTGGGCACGCAGCATGGGCGCGGAAATGAGACTAAGGATCGCCAATGCCATCACACATGCAAAGACTAATTTCTTCATTTTGTGCTCCTGGGTAT
>CAWJDN010000110.1:0-8140 GCA_963840985.1 uncultured Acidobacteriaceae bacterium | reverse complement strand
TGCCAAAATAGAGATCGATGCTCAAACACTCACTCGCGCAATGTAAAACCGCTCTTTCGGGCGGTTAAGCGCCGGGGGAATGGGTAAACCATACCACCTCGGTTTCCAATGCGGTCTAGATGGATTATAGAAAGCCCTGCCCCCCGTGACAAGCATAGTTGTATGGAAAGGCAATAATTCCCGTATTAAGGCGGGCCGCTTGGCTCTGCAGTACGGTTTTGAGAGCCTAATTCGGAAGCCAGGCTTGCTCGAACGACCGGAGCACCTGGCAAACGAGCATTATGAACAGCCGCACCTGCCCCAATCACCCAGCTTGCCGTTTTTACCGTTAAATCCGGCCTTGGCACCCGGCCTTATTGGAGTAGACGAACTAACTCGGCCTGTTCGGCCAAAAAGGCATCATGGCCGTGGGCGCTGGTCATCTCCCGGTAATCGGCGGGCGCGCCGGCCGCACGGATGGTATAGGCAAAGTCGCGCACTGCATGGGGAGGAAAGAGCCAATCGGAGCTGATGCCTACAAAACTGAGGCGAGCGCGAATTCCGCAGAAGACCTCCTCTGCCGAGAGGCCTCCGCGCAGCGGGTCCCATATGTCCATGGTGCGCAGAATGGCCAGGTAGGAGTTGGCGTCAAAGCGCTCGTTAAATCGCTCTCCCTGGTGGTCCAGGTAGCCGGCGATGTCGAAGCGCCCTCCAATGAGGCCGATGGCGCCTGACTGCTCACCCTCCCCATTGTCCAGCCCCCACGGATCCTCCCCATTGCGATTCGGCTTGCGGCCATAACGCTCGTCGAGCAGCTCCGCGGACTTGTAGCTGAGCATGGCGATTTGCCGCGCCAGGGACAGCCCCCTACGCGGAGGGCGCTGCGGCAGGTAGTGGCCGCCCGCCCACTCCGGGTCGTGCTGGATGGCTTGGCGCTGCAAGTGGTTGAGCGCCAGCCCCATAGCCGAAAGCGGCGCAACGCCGATAACCAATGCCCGCTCCACGCGCTCAGGGGCGTGGATGGCCCAATCCAGGGCCTGCATGCCTCCAATGGAGCCGCCCAGAATCAGCCGCAGCCGCCGAATTCCCATCGAATCCAAAAGCCGAGCCTGCGCCCGGACGTTGTCGCGGATTGAAACCAGCGGGAAATCCGGCCCGTAGATGCGGCCTGTTTCGGGATTCACCGTACCGGGTCCTGTAGAGCCGTAGCAGGAGCCCAGCATATTGATGCAGATGACGAAGTCGTGATCCAGAGAGAGCACCGCGCCGGGCGCGAAGATTTCAGGCCACCAGGAGCCTACCAGCGCCGAGCCGGAGAGTGCATGGCAAACCAGTACGGCGTTGTCGCGGGCTGCATTCAGCCGGCCATACACCGCATAATGCAGCGTAACGCCGGCCAGCGCGTGGCCGCACTCCAGCAACAGAGGCTCGTCGAGCACAAAGTCGCCTTCGTAGGTGGGGGTCAGGGTTGCCCTTTTGTTCCCCCGTGGTACTGGCCAGGCTTCAGCCCCTGCGCTCGATTCAGTCATACGTTTTATTGTGCAACACGCACCGCCATCATCGCTCGTCATGGCGCGCTATGTCCGTTGGCAACCTTGATCGCCTGATCGAGATCGGCCAGAATATCGCGAATATCCTCGATGCCCACCGAGAGCCGCACCTGCTCGGGAGTGACGCCGGTCGACGCCTGCTCCTCGACGGAAAGTTGAGCGTGCGTCGTCGAGGCCGGATGGATCACCAGCGACTTGGCGTCGCCAATGTTGGCCAGCAACGAGAAAAGCTTCAGCCCGTCGATCAGCTTCTTGCCCGCCTCGAAGCCGCCCTTAATACCGAAGGTGAGCAGCCCTCCGCGGCCATTGGGCAGGTATTTCTGCGCCCGCTTGTAATACGCGCTGGACTCCAGGCCGGGATAGTTGACCCACGCGACGCCGGGATGCTTCTCCAGGTGCTTGGCCACCGCCAACGCGTTCTGGCAGTGGCGCTCCAGCCGCAAGTGAAGCGTCTCGATGCCTTGCAGGATCAGGAATGCATTGAAGGGCGAAAGCGCCGCGCCGGTGTCCCTCAGCCCCTGTACCCGAGCTTTGAGGATGAACGCCAGCGGACCGAAGGCCTCGGTGTAGACCAGGCCGTGGTAGGAGGGGTCTGGCGTGGTGAAGTCCTTAAAGCGCCCTGAAGCGGCCCAGTCGAATTTGCCCGCATCCACAATCACGCCGCCGATGCTTGTGCCATGGCCGCCCAAAAACTTCGTAGCTGAGTTGACCACGATGTCCGCGCCCCACTCGATGGGCCGCACCAGCGCCGGCGAGGCTGAGGTGTTGTCGATCACCAGCGGCAGCTTGTGCTCGTGGGCGATGGCCGCCAGCTTCTCAATGTCCACCACATCCAGCTTGGGATTGCCCAGCGTTTCTGTATAAATGGCGCGAGTCTTCGCGTTAATCAGCTTGCGCAGGCCGTCAAAGTCATCTGCGTCGATGAACTTGACGGTAATGCCCAGCTTGGGCAGCGTGTAGTGGAAGAGGTTATAAGTGCCGCCATAGAGCGAGGTTGTGGAAATAATCTCTTCCCCGGCTGAGGCCAGCGTCGTGGCCACCAGCGTCTCCGCCGCCTGGCCAGAGGCTACGGCCAGCGCCGCCGCTCCGCCCTCCAGTGCCGCCACGCGCTTCTCCAGCACATCGGTCGTGGGGTTCATGATGCGGGTATAAATGTTGCCGAACTCCTTGAGCGCAAAAAGCCGCCCGGCGTGGTCCGCATCCTGGAAGACGTAAGAGGTGGTTTGATAGATGGGAACGGCGCGCGAGCCGGTCGTTGGGTCGGGGGTTTGGCCGGCATGGACGGCAAGGGTGGCAAACTGCTGCTTCACTTCGGACATTATGGTCTCCTTCTGGTTCTGGTTAGTTTTGGCTGATGGATGCGAACCGGAGAGGTTGCGGGCCGCGCCAAAAACAAAACCGCCCGAATCCTCTTCGGACCCGGGCCGCCTGGCTTCAAGATCGGTTGCGCTTAGCGCATTTGCCGCTCAAAAGCCGCACGGACGGGTCCGCACGCCATACACATGCACATGGCCATGACCGCAATTCCGTGATTGCTTGAGTTCAGCATTATTGAAAGTATTCACGGAAACGGGGTAGATGTCAAATAAAATCAACGCCCTGTAACCTGCTTGTTACTCCTCCGCCTTCCAGACGTAGGCTCCCGGCTGGGGCAGGCCGATGTGGGCCAGCACGCGGAAGGCGAACTGGCGGGCCATCTCGGTGGAGTCGACGGGGTGGCTATAAAAGGCCGGAATGCAGGGGAAGATGACCGCACCGGCTTCTGCGGCCAACTTCATATTACGCAGATGGATGCGATTGAAGGGTGTCTCGCGCACACATAAAATCAGTGGTCGCCGCTCCTTGAGCGTGACGTCGGAAGCGCGGGCAATGAGCGAGTTGGCCAGGCCATTGGCGATTGCTGCCAGAGTTCCCATGGAGCAGGGCAAAATAATCATTCCGTTGGAGGGATGGCTGCCGCTGGCAATCGCCGCGCCGATGTCCGTGTCAGAGAGCTGGATTGTTTTTTTCGGCGCCGCGCCAAGCAGCTTTTCCAGCAGATCGTTGCGCCCGCTAACTTCCAGCTCCTCGGCCAGCACGCGCAGCGAGTTCTCCGAAGCCACAAAATGCACACGTCCCACGCGCTCATCGGCCTCCAGCGCGCGCAGCAGCTCGCGGCCAAAGATTGCGCCCGATGCTCCGGTGAGTGCGACGGTGAGATTCATCGAAATGAAGCTCCTAGCTGTAGATCGCGCCGTAGGCGCAATGGTTATTAGCCCCGCGCTTCAGCGTGGGGTTGCTGTCCCTACCACAAAGGCCGGAGTCCCGTAGGGACGGCGCCATAACCAATCACCCGAAGACGTAACGTTCATCGTATTCGATTCCACAATTCCGCAGAAGAGTGACAAATTCCTGCTCAAAATCGCGTTTGCGGTGATGCTCTTCCTGGTTCTGAATGTACTCCTTCACGACCTCAATCTGCGAGGGACTGACGCTGAATGCTCCGTAACCTTCCTGCCAGGAAAAGTCATCTCCCATCCACCGGGAAGAGCTTCCTTTGAGCTTCTGCACCGCATGGGCAAGGGAACACGGCGCGGGTAAATCAAATAACAGATGAACGTGATTGGCCGTTCCGCCTGCGGCGATGAGCGAGAAGCCCTCGCCGCGTGCAATCCCTCCCAGGTAGGCATAGAGTTCGGCGGTGCGGGCGGCGGGAATGAGGGGGCGGCGATCTTTGGTGCTGAAGACACAATGAATGAAATTGCTCGCGTACGTGTGGGCCATGGTGCACCGTCCCTACGGGACTCCCATTCTACAACCCGATTCATACCCCACGCTGAAGCGCGGGGCTAATCAACCCAGCGCCTACGGCGCGGTTTCCTGACCGGCATGAGGTTTTGGTCGACGATTCGCGGTGATCGACAACCTGGCATGGAGCATCTTCGGCCCCTACTCGCCCAGCACCCTCTTGAAGATCGCGTCCACATTGCCCAGTTGCCGCGTATAGTCAAAGGTCTTCGCCAGCTTCTCCGGGCTGAGCAGTTTGCTGATCGCCGCGTCGCGAGCAATCTCATCGCGAAAAACCAAATCCTCCTTCCACGCGCGCATAGCATGTTCCTGCACCAGCTGGTAAGCGTCCTCGCGTAACATTCCCGCCTCGGCCAGATCCAGCAGCAACTGACCGCTGAAGATCAGCCCGCCAGTGCTTTCCAGGTTCTTCTTCATCCGCTCGGGATAGACCAGCAGACGGGCAATCAGGTCGGTCGTCTTGGCCAGCAGATAATCCACCAGAATCGTCGAATCGGGGAAGATGACGCGCTCGACCGAGGAGTGCGAGATGTCCCGCTCATGCCACAGCGGAATATTCTCAAAGGCCGCCTGCGCATTGCCGCGCAGCACGCGCGCCAGTCCGCTGATCTGCTCGCAGGTAATCGGGTTCTTCTTGTGCGGCATCGCCGAAGAGCCTTTTTGCTTCTCGCTGAAGTACTCCTGCGCCTCGCGCACCTCGGTGCGTTGCAGGTGGCGCACCTCGACGGCGATCTTGTCCAGCGTACTGCCGATAATCGCCAGCGTGGAAATGTAAGCCGCATGGCGGTCGCGCTGAATCACCTGCGTAGTTACCGGCGCGGCCTTGAGCCCCAACAGCGCGCAGATCCTTTCTTCGTGCTCCGGTTTCAGGTGGCCAAATGTCCCCACCGCGCCGCTGAACTTGCCGACGCGCATATCCTCGGCCGCCGCGTCAAAGCGAGCCAGATTGCGCTCCATTTCGGCATACCAGTTGAGCAGCTTGAGACCGAAAGTTGTCGGCTCGGCATGGATGCCGTGCGTCCGGCCGATGGTGGGCGTGTGCTTGAACTCGACGGCCCGCCGCTTGAGCACCTCCAGCAACTCAACCAGGTCCGCGCGAATCAGCGTCGAAGCCTCTTTCACTTGCAGCGCCTGTGCCGTGTCTACCACGTCGTTGGAGGTCAGCCCGAAGTGCAGCCAGCGCGACTCGGCCCCTAGACCCTGCACAACCAGGCTTTCGGCCACAGCGGTCGTGAATGCGATCACGTCGTGCTTCACCTCCGCCTCGATCTCCTGAATGCGGGCGACAGAACAGCCAGCCTTCGCGGCGATGGCTTCGGCGGCGGCGACGGGAATTACGCCGTCTTCGGCCAGCACGGCACTTGCCGCCGACTCCACTTCAAGCCAGCAGCGGTACTTTTTCTCGTCGCTCCAGATGCGGCCCATTGCCGGGCGAGTATATCGATCGATCACGGGAGACTCCTTGCCAGAGCCGCATTAGGCGGCCCTGCTCCAACCCTATATTGTACGAGGGAAACGGCTTCACTCGCGAGAAATTCCGGGTGCCCCACCTTCGCGGCGTCTTTGTCTTTGCCGTTAAGATGAGATACCACTAACTCTGACTGGGTCACTCGCGAGGAATCCCAAGCCGATGATGCAACTCATCGAGAAGCAGACCGCGGCCCGGAATGTAGGGCTGGAACCACTCGCCGTCGATCACCAGTTGCGGGATGGCGCGCTTACCCACGCGGCGCACCAGCTCGGCTGAGGCAGCCGGGTCGCGATCTATATCAATTTCGGTGAATTCGATGCCGTGGGAGTTGAGAAACCGCCGCGCCGCTCGGCAATCCCCGCACCAGGAAGTGGCATACAATTGCACCTTCATCCGGCTAGTTTACCCCTACCGCCGCTCGCGGAAAAAATGTCGCAACAAATCAGAGGCTTCATCAGCCAAAATTCCCTGCTCCACCTTCATTTGATGGTTGAGCTGCGGGTGGTTGAGCACCGCAAGCACCGAACCGGCCGCACCCGCCTTGGGGTCGGCGGCAGCATAAACAAGCCTATCAATCCGGGCATGAATCATGGCTCCGGCGCACATGGAGCAGGGCTCCAGCGTCACATAAAGCGTGCAGCCGGTCAGTCGGTAGTTGCCCAGCGCCGCAGCCGCCGCGCGCAAGGCGACAATCTCGGCGTGCGCCGTGGGGTCCACGTCGCGCAATACGCGATTCTGCCCGCGCGCGACAATAGCTCCGTCAAAGACCACGACGGCTCCAATCGGCACCTCGCCGGCTTCTGCGGAGAAGCGGGCTTCGGCAAGCGCGGCTTCCATGGCTATGCGATCGTCCATCATGCTTTCTATTCTTTGTTAATGTTGGGAATCTCTCGCTCGAAAACGCTCCCCAGCGTCTTGTAAATCAGCTTCGCGGCAAGAACACTTGCGGCATTGTTTCCCTCGGGTCTGCACAATTCGACCAGGTCCATTCCAACAATGTTTCGCGAACGGGCGAGATGGCGAATCAAATTCAAAACCTCATACCACTGCAAACCACCGGGCTCTGGAGTCCCGGTAAATGGAACAAGACTCGGATCAAGACCGTCAATATCTATCGTCAAATATACGTCCTCAGTAAGTGAGTTAACAGCACGCTCCACCCAGTCTGAGCGGCCGGTTATGTCCTTGGCATAATATATCTGCGTATTGAGAGTTGGAGCCGCGAGCACCTCCTCCTTTGAAATCGACCTGATGCCGACCTGAACCGCCGGGCATACTTCCACGATACGGCGCATGGTTGATGCATGACTTAAGGGGGTACCTTCGTAGGAGTCACGCAAATCGGCATGAGCGTCAATCTGCATCACTGACAATCTCGGATATTTCTTAAACATCGCCCTTACCACAGGCGCCGAAATGGAGTGTTCGCCTCCCAGCATGCAAAGGAACTTATTTGTCGCTATTAGTTCCTCCGCACGTTGCTCGAGAAGTGGCATCATCTCGTCCGGTTCATAATCCGTGCTAATAGCTGGCAGCGTATGAATTCCAATCTGCGCAGTCTCCCCTCCAATATCTTCATCGTAAAGTGTCGATATATCGAGAAGCTTCGATAATGGCAGCCGGACCCTCACTGGTCCCTGAGCCATAACTTACCTTTCTTAAAGGGAACCGGCCATACCAGAACTCTTGCATTTGAAATCTGATAGGGCGGTTGGAGCCCTGAAGTGTTCATAGGGAATGAGGCTTTTTGATACACTGATGAATTTCATGCATATGAAGTCAACACATTGCCCAATGTGCAACTATTTTGATTGGTTACGGCCGCAGCAAAGTTTGTCTCAGGCTCTCGCGCCCATGCGTATCTGCACCAGCCCCACGTTGTATTTGTGCGTATTCGTCACGGATCTCCAATGATCCGATGACTACCCAAGATACACTCGACTTGGTTCTAAAATCAGTCCGCCAGAATCTTGCCCGTGCCCTGTTAATCCATACCATTATTTTGTTTCGGACAGAGATAAAGATCGATGCCCTCAGAAATCTTCGCGGATACAACTTTATTACTACGAGTGTATCCGCAGAACTGGGTCACATGAGGTTTTCCAAAAACATCGTCATATCGCACGAAGCCGAATACCCATACTGTGCCATGAAATTGCTCAATACGCTCCTTATCCTCCGTCCCCAGCACCTTGTCACTATCTGCTGTCCATGTATTCATTCCCTGCGGTGGAATAGCGCGAAGGGCGGTAAAGTCAGAGAGGGGCAATCGGCAGCATATATGGCTCTTCTTTTGCATCAAGAACATTTACAGCACCAACACGACACATTGAGCGCAGGGCTTCTCCCGCTA
>CAWJDN010000109.1:0-11719 GCA_963840985.1 uncultured Acidobacteriaceae bacterium | reverse complement strand
CGACGATGATGTCGGTCGAAATCGATATGGGCCGGCGCGCGGCCTTGATCCAACTGATCCGCTCCAGATAGCTCTCGCGGGTATACTCGCGGTTCATCGCCTTGAGAATTCGTGAAGAACCCGACTGAACCGGCAAGTGCACATGGTCGCAAAGCGTGGGCACGGCGTCGATGGCCTCAACGATGTCACGGGTAAAGTCACGCGGGTGGCTGGTGGTGAAGCGTACCCGGCGGATGCCGCTCACCTCCCCGACCGCTGCCAGCAGATCGGCGAAACTCCGCTTCCCTTCCGGGTCGCGGTAGCTGTTCACATTTTGGCCGAGGAGCTGAATCTCGGTGTAGCCCTGATCGACGGCGCGGCGGGCCTCTGCCAGCACGGAGGCCGAAGCGCGGCTGCGCTCTTTGCCCCGTGTGTAAGGCACCACGCAGTAGGCGCAGAACTTGTCGCAGCCCTCGACGATGGTGATGTAGGCGCGATATGGGTTCTGGCGCGCGGTGAACTCAGTCTCGAAGGTCTCTTCAGTCTGGCGGTCGTCGAGGCCGGTGATGCGGGTCTCGCCGGCTTCCAGGCGCGCAAGCATCTCCGGTAGTTTGCGATACGAGGCCGAGCCCGAGACCAGCGAGACATAAGGCGCCCTGGCAAAGATCTTGTCTCCCTCCTGTTGCGCCACGCAGCCCAGTACGGCGAAACGCTTGCCATTTCTGTGCTGACGCTTGTATTCGTCGAGGCGGTGGAAGACCTTCTGCTCGGCTTTGTCGCGGATGGAGCAGGTATTGTAGAGAATCAGGCCTGCATCTTCCTCGCAATCAACCTGCCGGTAGCCCTCGTGCTGCAGGGTGCCGATGACCTTCTCCGAGTCATGGGCATTCATCTGGCAGCCGAAGGTTTCAATATAAAATGTTTTACCGGTTGCCATAGCAACCTTGAGTATACCGCGATTGGTAAATTGCGGTTGATTCCCTGCCCCACTGCGCTGGTTGCGGCCGGGCCGCATTATTTCCTGATCCAAACTTCTACGCGCCGATTTTGCGCCTGTCCCTCGTCGCTGTCATTGGATGCGACAGGCAGGTTCGGACCAAATCCGTGAACAATCGCCGGTTTCATCCCTCTCAGTATCAATTGTCTTTCAACCACATTGGCCCGGCTTAACGAGAGCTCCTGATTTGACGCGTACACCCCGCTGTTGTCCGAAAAACCGAAGAGCATGATCTTGTCCTCTGGAATATTCAAGTCCGCAATCAGAGAGACTACCCGATCCATATCGACCTTGGCCTTGTTGTCCAAATCCATTTGTCCGGAGGCAAACCGGAAATTGAGCGAGAGGCGATTTGCATCTTTAGTCAGCGATTTATACTCCGATGGAGCATACGCGGGTACCGTCTGCTCCACCATAGTCACATTCTGGGCAATAAAGCCTGTGGAGGCAACCACGTCCTGACCCTTTTTGGAAATGGCAAACTCTACAAACTGGCGCGTATATCGATTGCTCGGATTGGCAGGCGTGTAGAGGTAGAGCCTTCTCGCTAGTAGATAGTCTTCAGTGCTCACAGTGAGCCGGGTCGGCAACAAGGCCAGCGTCCCCTTATCAGAGACGGCGATTGCTTTGGAGCTTTGGATGTAAGGAAGACCAATGAAGCCGATGCCGTACGGATCAGCGGCTACCGAATCGGAGAGCGCCTTGCTGTCCTCGATTCTTTGCGCGCCCGCGACCAGCGGCTTGCCTGCAAGCACCAGGCTCTTGAAGGTGTCATATGTGCCAGAATTGTCATTTCTCGCGTAGACCTTGATCGCGCCTTTATATGCTCCAACTTGCGACCAGTCAGTAATCTCCCCCGTGAAGATGCGCTTAATCTTGTCTTTGTCAAGCTGATTGATGGGGTTGGCAGGGTTGACTATAACGGCGATGCCGTCAAGACCCAGAACGTGCTCGTTTGCAACGGAAGACATAATGCCCAGTGACGTTAACTTAGCAGCTTCGTCTGACTTGACCTTGCGCGATGCCATGCCGATATTGCAACTGTTCTCGGTCAGAGCGGTAAACGCTGTCGCGGAACCGTGCGCAGCAATCGTAATCGAGGATACATTATTGTCGCCGGGCAGCACGCCCTCAACGACCTTCTCCAGCGGGTTGGCGCCGGGCAGAATGCGAACATTTGTCGCTCCCTGATCCTTGAGAAATGCCTCGGCCAATGACGGCCCTAGCGTGTCTCCAATGGTGTTCGAGCCCGCCAGGCGAAGAATCGTCTTTGAGACTGACGCGTTCGTGCTGTGTATGCTCAATTTTACGATTCCAAGAACCACCACAATAAGAATCAATAATGCTGCGGCGACCAGAAGAGCATCCGGCGACTTCTTGCCGGGGTTACTGGGCGTGTCAGGAGTATCCTGGGGAGCAATGCTGAGTTCATCCACTAGTGGTTCAAAGCATTCAGGACAAATGAAAGGGGCTCCTTGCGGAATGGGAACATGCTGCTTATCCTTGGCGTCCCTGCATTTCCTAAAATTAACGCATCTACCCCAACGGACAGTCATATATGGCCCACCTTCCTTGTTGCTTATGCGTGCGCTCTCAGATCATGCAGGAGACATACTCATTGCAAATCGTTGCTCTACATCCGTCATCCGAAAGCACAAACTCATTTCTCTCGCAACTATGTCGAGAGACGCACTGCTTAATCGCAGCATGGTTATTTGAGCAAAGGTTACATCAACAATGTAACCGTAGTCATTAACAGGTAATGAATATTTGCACGCAGGAAAAGATGAAATTAACGCAGCAGTCCCGCATGAATCAGCGCAGTCCCGTACGCAGACAGGCGATATGCGCCGCCGCTTGTGAAGCCATGCAGATCCTGAACTATGTAGCTCTCAATCCGTTACTGGTGAACATCGGCGATTTCCTGTCCCGCTTCGCCAGTCGCGGCTTTATCCTGCTTCGCTTTCTTCTTTATCCAAATCTCCACGCGCCGGTTTCTATCTCGGCCTTCGCTGGTGTCGTTGTTAGCGATGGGCAGCACTGATCCATAGCCTCGCACCACCGCGAGCTTGATACCCCGCTGACTTAACTGAGTCTCAACGATCTTGGCCTGGCTCAATGACATCGCTTGACTCGCTTCTGGAGTGCCTTGATTGTCTGCGAACCCAAAGAGTAGAATCCGATCTCCTTCGCCTTGCTGGTCCGCGATCATAGAGGCGATCCGGTCCAGATCCGCTTGAATCTTGTTGTCCTGCTCCGATTTTCCGGATTGGAAACGGAAATCCACAGACAGGCGTTCGGCGCCCTCCGTCAGCAGCTTGTACTCTTCCGGAGCTGTAATGGATACAGTTTGCGTGACATGCTGAAGATTCTGGGAGACAAAGCCGCTGGCGGCAACCACCTCCTGCCCCCGCCAGGAGAGAGCAAACGCAATAAACATCTGCAGGTATTTGTTGCGGGCGGTTGCGGGAGTATAGAGATATAGCCGCCTGGAAAGCGGATAGTCTTCCGTAGCGACAGTCAGCCGGGTCGGCTTGAGCGCCACTGTTCCCTTTTCAGATATAGCAATAGTTTTCGCGTTGTGGACGTAAGGAAGACTGACGAAGCCAATACTATTCGGATCGTCGGAGACTGCATCGGAGAGCGCATTGCTATCCACGAAACGGCGGGCTGTTGATGCCAAGGGTTTTCCAGCCAGCACCATGCTATTGAACGCGTCGAAGATCCCCGACTGATCGTCCTTTGCGTATATTTTGATCAAACCGTGGAAGGACCCAACCTGAGACCAATCGGTAATGTCCCCGGTAAAGATTCGCCGAATCTCATCTTTGCGAAGCTCGTTGACTCGGTTGGAGGGATTAACGATCACCGCGATGCCGTCAAGCCCTAGAATATGCTCGTCGGCAGCTGATGTCATATTGCCCAACGTCGCCAGTTTGGTTACCTCGTCCGGATTGATTCTCCGCGAACTCATTCCAATGTCGCAGGTCTCCTGGGCCAGGGATGTAAATGCGTTTGCGGAGCCATGGGAAGCGATCTCGATCGAAGAGGACTCAGTTTCGCCGGGCAAAGTACCCACAACAATTTTTTCCTCTGGGGTTACTCCAGAAATAGTATGAAGATTTGTCGCACCCTGAGCTTGAAGAAAGGCCTCGGCCAACTCGGGTCCCATGCGTTCTCCGATAATGTCAGAACCAGCTAAACGAAGGATCGCATTCTGATGAATAATCTTCATTTCTGCGGCGTAGGTTCCTTGCGGCGCCTTGAACCAGTCTCTTCCTATAGCGATAAAGAGAAATGCAATAAGAACTAAAGCCAGGGCCAGGTCGGAGAAGATCGAGTTCACGTTTCTGGACGACGCAGATTTGACATTGGCGAGCGCCATATCGTTGACCTCTGCCATATTTATGACTTCACTGAGAGCACTATCGCAAAGTGGACAACAATTCCTGACATTCTTATCAAGAATAAAATTTTCATGACTGTCAGCGAGTGCGCATTTGCCAAAATTTGTGCAGATTTTCTGGATCATTGTCTTACCCCTTTCAGCTTGCAGAGAGAAAGATAAAAAATGATGCATAGTGGTAATACTTAAAATAACCCAAATATGATTACTGAAGTGCGGCAATATCGAACACTAATATTACTATGGTAATAATATACATAAATGTGATCTAAATCACGATGATGCTTTATCGCGGCGATCGGTCATATGGAGATGAGAATTCAGCGCAGCCCGGTATGCAGGTAGGCAAGCAATTCGGCCAATTGCTCATTGGTGAAGCGGCCGGCAAAACCGGGCATCATACCCTTTCCTACCAGCACATTTTGCTGCACCGCTTCGTCCGTGGCTGGAACACCGCTAGGCAGTGTTTTGCGGTCGAAGATCCCATGCAGATCCGGTGGGATCTTCTTGAGCGCCATATCATTATCTTCATGACAATGGGCGCATCGAACCTGGTAGAGGTGCTTGCCTTCGGCTTCTTGCGGAGTGAGCGCAGGCACAGTGTGACAGCCGGCCATTACAAGGTCGAGACTGGCCGCCAAGTTGATACAAACAAAAGTCCAGCGCACCTTTCGGCCGACCATCCAGGCCACGCTCCCTACGCCTTCTGAGCAAATTGTCCGCTCACATAGTCCCAGTTGACCACCTGGAAAAAGGCCTTCACGTACTCGGCGCGCCGGTTCTGGTACTTCAGGTAGTAGGCATGTTCCCAAACGTCAAGGGTCAGCACCGGTTTGTGGCCCAGAGTCAACGGGCTGTCCTGGTTGGAAGTGGATTCGATAGTCACGGTTCCGTCGGGTAGCTTGACCAGCCAGGCCCAGCCGCTGCCGAAGACACCCAGAGCCGCAGCGGTCAGCTTGTCTTGAAAACCGGAGAGCGAGCCGAACTTTGCATCGATGGCCTTGGCCAGCTCGCCGGTGGGAGCAGAGGGCGATCCTGTTGTGGCTTTGCCCAGCGTTGGCCACCAGAAGGAGTGGTTGGCGTGGCCTCCGCCCTGGTTACGGACGGCTGTCCGGGCTGATTCCGGCCAGGCGCTCAGGTTGGCGACCAGCTCGTCCACGGACTTGCCGGCCAGCTCGGGATGTGCGGCCACGGCGACGTTCAAATTGTTCACGTAGGCCTGGTGGTGCTTGTCGTGGTGCAGATGCATAGTTGCGGCGTCGAAATACGGCTCCAGCGCGTCGTAGGCATAGGGCAAAGGCGGCAGGGTAAACGGTCCGGTTGGCGCGGCAGGCGGGGCTGCGGCAGGGGTTTGGCCGGCGGGGAGTGCCTGGCCACTCATAGCTTCGGTCAACAGCAGCGCGCTTGCCACGCCACCCATGTGCTTGATTGCAGTTCTGCGGTTCATGTGAGGAAACCTCCAATGGGTTCGATGCATGGAGACGGTAAAAGTCTGCGTGAAAATTCAGAGAATCCCTTTCCGATACGAACTACGCCTACTCCTTTATGCTGAAACCATGGATGGATCTACCGAAAAACTAACCCCCATGGCGCACACGGCACAGAACCGCTGCTTCGGCTGCGGCCCGGCCAATGCTGCAGGCTTGCGCCTTGAGTTCCTGCTTGCCGAGGATGGGAGCGTGGTTTGCCTGCCGACAATTCCGGATATCTTTGAGGGACCGGCTGGTTATCTGCACGGCGGCATCATCGCCACGCTGCTGGACGAGGCCATGAGCAAGTCTGTAAGGGCGCGGGGAGTGACGGCTATGACCCGGCAGATGGAGATCGATTATCAGCGCCCCGTCCAATCCGGAATGCCGATTCGACTAGAGGGCCGCCTGGTGCGCAGCGAGGGCCGCAAATTCTGGACCGAGGCCAGGCTTCTCAATCACAGAGGTCATGTTCTGGCTGAAGGCAAGGGGCTGTTCGTCGAAGTGCGCAGCATGTAGCCAGCAATCACTCGCCGGCGGCTGACCCGATTCGTTCAACTCACAACAATTTAGTTTATTTTCTGAGTTCGATCGCTATCACTTGCCCATCGACCGTCTTGTCCGAACTCTCCGCATATTGTACTCGCGCTTTCATTCCTTCGAGGTCTTTACATGGGTTCAAATCGCCCTCCGGCGTGTACCCGAGCGCCGAAACGTCGAGTTTGTAATAGTTGCTGCCGTATACCGAAACAGTCTTCTTCGCGCCTTCCACGCGAAACTCGATTACAGCGGGATAGCTGCATTGAACGCCGCGAATGAATCCAACCGCTTCGTGCTTTGGTCCTACGGGCGGCTCTACCGGATGTTTGGGACGCACTTCTTCGTCTGCTTGCGCCTCTGCCGCGTTGGCCGCGGCCTGCGCCCGCACCACCTGCATCTGTTTAAGTTCGGCGATCCTCTGCTGCACTCTTGCAGCCTCACCAGGAGTACTTGCGGCCTTGACTGAGTCTTGCAGCACCGCCTCCGCGTCGGTGGTTCGATCCTTGGAGATCAAGACCAAGGCCAGTTGATCGTAGGTAGGGAAAAAGCGGGGATTAAGCCGGATTGCCGTACGCAGACTCGATTCAATCTCCTTGTCTTGCTCCAAGTCTCCGCGCCCGATGGACAGGGTGGCGAAATAGTAATGCGCCAGGTAGTTCTGCGAACCCAATTTGACCGCCTCCGCGTACCACTTCCGCGCCGCGTCCATATGCCTATCGTGAAATTCAAGGTATCCCATGGTCTCGCGCGCCGGCACATTGTTCGGATCAGCTTTGAATACAGCATCCAGTAGCGCTCGCGCATCTGCGACGCGTTGGTCATAAGCGAGAAAATCCGCACGAGCCGCATCCGACTCTGGTTGCGTCAGAGTCCTCGCTTTGTAAGACGATTCATCAATCGGTGCATCGGCGCTCGACATGATGAAATGCATGTATTCACTGCGCCGAATGTAATCTTCCAAATTCTCTTGTAACTTTTTCAGATCGCCAAATGTCTTTACAGCCGCCGCCACGGGATCCTCGTGATGGCTGACCAACGCAATGTAATCGTCCATCCTGTGCGTGCCCTTCTGACGATCAGTAACGTTTATATAGTGAGTAAGCGCCCAGGATTCAGCGTAGAATACCGAGCCCTTCTGCTCCTCGTGGTAGTACGGCGACTTGGCGTCAACCCTGAACAACACATCCATCGGGATGAGCCGGTTCCGCCGCAGATAGAGAATGTCATCCGCACTGGGCTCGCCGATCAATACATCTTTGTTCCGAATCTCCGTGTTTTGAAAGAACATTGCCGCCCCCTCGTTGAGCCAAAGAGGCATCCAGGAGCTGCAGTCACTGAACTGCAGGTGTGTGTACTCGTGATAAACCGCGGCAAACGGGTGTTCGTACGCGGCATCCAGGCGCAGCAGAACATAGTTCTTGTCCGGGGCTCTCATAAAGAGACCGCCGAGCTTTAACTGGCCCTTTGCCAGGTATGCCGCCGGCTCCAGCGATTGAAAGCTCTTTTCATTTTTGGCTGCGATTACAATGATGGGCGACACCGGATCAACGATGGCTTTGGGAAATAGGGTTTGGAACATCCACCGCATTCGTTCGAACTGATCTGCTATGTGGCGGGCTTGCTTCTCGTTCGAGTCGGTGAGTACCGTGAAATGAGGGCTGCGCACCTCAACCCATTGTTCTGTTGAAGCGCTGGCAGAGCCGCACAAGGTGGCTAGTAAAAGAGAGAAGTAGGCAAATCTTGTATGCATGAGCGCGGAGCAATTGTAGCAAAGAATAGCCTTAAACATCATAGCGGCTGTTAATTGCCGTCTATCAGGAGGCCCCGCCACCGGCGTATGGTTTGCGCAGGAGGCGGGGCTTCGATTCCTTATCCGGATATGCCGGAGGTGCGGATTAGTGAATCATGTTGATGGTTTCCTGGGTTACAGTGTCGAAGGTGGTTACTGCCTTGGCGTTGGCCTCGAAGGCGCGCTGGGCGACGATCAGGTCGGAGAACTCGGCTGAGATGTTGACGTTCGAGGCCTCCAGAGAACTGCCTTCGAGCATGCCGCGTCCGCCAGCTCCAGCCACACCCACTGAAACCTGTCCGGAAGCGCTGCTCGTCTGATATTCGGTTGATCCCACGTCCACCATTCCCTGCTGGTTGCTTACCGTGGCAATTGCCAGCTGGCCCACATCCTGGGTCTGGCCATTCGAGTAGGTTGCCGCTACGGTGCCATCAGAGCCGATGGTGAAGCTCTGATATTCACCGCTTGTATAGCCGTTCTGGTTGGTGGACGAGGTCGAGTTGGCGGCCGCTGTCTGGTTGATGTTTCCCGTGCCGGCGTTTCCAAACAAATCCCAGGTCAAGTTCATTGTTGCCGCTCCGTCGGAGAGTCCGGCAAAGGCAATCCCGCTCACATTACCAGCAGGGTTTACCAGGTTGCCGCTGGAATTGAAGGTCAGCGTTCCGACAGTATTTGCGCCCACTGGATCCTGGATTACGCTTCCACTGGTGGAGATGTTGGCGCCGGTGATGGTCAATACCCCGGCAGCAGTCGACGTAATTGTCACGCCGCCGGCTCCAACAGTGATGCCGGCTGCTCCCAACGCGGTATTCAGGTCTGTGACATAATCGGCAACCGTTTCTGGTGAGCCAGTGAATGCCGGTAGCGCGGTGGTTGCCGTGCCTCCGGCCGTGGCGGGCGCGGTAATCGTCAGGTTCGTTCCTGGATCGACGGTGCCCAGCGTGGCGCCGCTCGCCCCAAAGTCATATTTGATTGTTGAGACCGCCCCTACATGGGTTGAGGTAGGCGTCAGTGTGTCGGGCATCGTAATGTTGTAAGACCAGATATTATTCCCCGTTTTGGTATAGTTCACGGTGGCGACATAACTATTGCCCAGCGAATCATAGACAGTTACCGGGCCGGAGGCAGTCGCGCCTATAGCGGACTCGGAGTTCAGGTTTTGGGTCATGCTGATGGTAGTCGTCGCCGAAGGATGCATCACCTGCCCGGTGGGAACCACAATATCGCTTAAAGCTCCGCTGGTATTAACCACGCCATTCGCTGCGGCATACCCCATGACTGCCTGGCCGGTGGTAGACTCCAGCGTGCCATTTGAACTCAACTGGAAGTTGCCGTCGCGCGTATACAATTGGCTTCCGTTGTTGTCCAGCACAAAAAAGCCTGTGCCGTCAATTGCGGCATCGGTCGAAATGCCGGTCGAGGCGATCGAGCCGCCCGTAAAATCAGTGCTGTTCGAGGCCACTTTCACGCCTGTACCGACCTGAATCTGATCTCCCGATCCGGTGGTGCCCACCTGCTGGTAAAACAGGTCGCTGAAGTTTGTCGTCTGCGCTTTGAAGCCGGTGGTGTTCATGTTGGACAAGTTGTTGGCGATGGTGTTCAGCGCCGTATTATCGGCGTCGAGACCGCTGAGTGGAATGTAAAAACTTGGCATGTTGAATCTCCTCTCACTGCATCTGAAGTTGGCGCGGGCCCTGGGGCCGGCGGATAAATTGACTTTACCGGGCTGTCTCAAGCCCGCGAAATCGCGATTACGTATCGTGGCCGTCCGCTCAGGGACTGGGCCACGCTCTGGGCCGCAGGATTGGCCGCGGGAACACCGAGATTGCCGGGCGCCAGTTTGGCCGCAGCCGCGTTGATGGCGCCGGGAAGGGTCGTCGCGGCTGCAGGCGAGGCCGATTGAACCTGCGCGCTTGCGTTGCTGGCCTGAGTAGAGGCCACGCTGCCGCTGGAAGTGGCGGTTGAGCTGCCCAGATCCGTCGTCAGCGTCTGATTGATCGAGATCAGTTGCTCCAGGCTGTTTACATTCACCAACTGGTTGATGTACTCGTTGGGGTCAGTGTCCGCAGTGGGGTCCTGGTTCTTCATCTCAGTGACCAGCAAAGTCAGAAAGTCGTTGGCCGAAATGGTGGCCGAATCGCTGCTTGTTGTACTGGTACTGTCGTTTGCGTTTGCCGTGGCGCTTGTGCCGCTTGCCGCTGCTGCTGTGGGGGTTGCGGAGTTACTCGTAAGAGACTGCACCGCTGTCATTGTGTGATTCAAAATTGCCGCTGCCATGTTTCCTCCCTGCTCTTCTCTGTTTCGATTTGCGTTTTTCGCGTCCTTGATTACTACCGGGCTCCTGACCGCCGTTATGTTCGTACCGTGAGTCTGCCCTCAGGCTCAGGCCATTACCGAAATGTGCAAGCCGTCCAAACTTGCCGAATGTGTGCTACCGTCCATATCCCCAAAGAATGCCGACAACTCCGCCGATGGGGCCGGCGATTGAATTACAGATTCCGAATTTTGACCTGAGGGTGAGCTTACGTCGGCGCCCTGCGCACTCTGCTGGCCTGCGCCTTGCTGAGTTCCCTCTCCTGCGCCTTGGCCGCTGCCCAATCCCGACCAACCGCTCTCGGGTACAGTCAATGTAAGCGTCTCGACCGGCGAGTGATGTTCGGCAAGATAGGCATTCAATCCTGCCAAGTGGCCGTCCAGCGCCTGGGCTGCGTCGGCTGAACCGGGCACCAGTTGGGCATGTACTCCTCCTCCGCTTAGATCCGCACGGACGCCTACCCAACCCAGAGCCGAATCCAGATAACCTGCCTCGGCCCGCTGCGTCCCGGCATGAATCCAGGTAGTGGCCACCGGCGCGACCGCTGAGTCGAGTGTGGCAAAGGCCTCGCGGGAATCTGGACCGGTTGCCGCAAAGCTCGAAGCTCCCGCCGCGTCAACGGTGGAACTTACAATTCCGCCCGCGCCGTCCAATGCGCGCGTCATTGCGGAAGCATCCACAGCCGGGACGGAAGACTGCCCCGCTGTTAGGTGGCTTATTGGCTGAATCGAATCGATGTTGCTGTTTCCGCGAACTGATTCGGGCGTTTGGGTCTTAGCACCACCGGATGAGGCGGGCTTGCTTAGTGCGGAGAGCTGAGCCCCCATCATGTTCACACTCTGGTTTTGTTGTTGTGTCGGAAGTTGTTCCTGGTCCTGAACAATCGTCTGTGACCGGTATTGGTTTGGTGTGAAAGTCTGAGAGGGAGTTTGGCTCGGCGCCAGTGCCTCCGTCGGATTAGCGTTCTGTGCTGCAGCATGACTCGACAGAGTCAGACTGCGGGCCGATGCGGTTGTTTCAGTCGTGTTTCCGCCTTCGGCAGGCAACGCGACGGTCGGCGATGTGCCTTTGTCCGTTACCGCTGAATCTGCTTCGGAAAGGGTTGAGCCCGATGAGTTACTCA
Source organism: uncultured Acidobacteriaceae bacterium (assembly GCA_963840985.1). Taxonomy (GTDB): domain Bacteria; phylum Acidobacteriota; class Terriglobia; order Terriglobales; family Acidobacteriaceae; genus Telmatobacter. The sequence continues at coordinate 102 of CAWJDN010000109.1, read as the reverse complement.
GGTTGGAAACAGGTGAGGTTTGTCTCTGCTGTACTGTTGCATTCACCGCGACAGGCGAATGCGCATCAAGCGAAGCAGATACAACAGCGGCTTGCTGGTCCG
>CAWJDN010000108.1:0-19651 GCA_963840985.1 uncultured Acidobacteriaceae bacterium | reverse complement strand
CAGCGACCTGGAGCCAGCTCTCGCCAGTGGCCAGGCCGTTGAGTCCGGCTTCTGATCCGATGGTCGTGGAGCCTACCGCATCGAAGGCGTCCCAGACGCCGAGAGAGAGCATGGCCTTGGCGCTGGTGGGAGCGCCGGTCTCGTCGAGGGCCAAAGTGACCACGGTGAATGAGCGTCCGCCGCGAACGGGGAAGGTGAACCAGTCGGTCTGGCCGACCTGGCTGAGACGGCCGGCCCATAGGCCGCTGGCGGGGAGGAGGCACGGTTGGGTCTCGGTTCCGATGGCGTCGTTGTAACCGCCCGCGGCGGAGTCGGCCACGTTGACGAGTGAGGGTTTGTGAGCTGCCAGCAGACATCGACGGAACGGAGATGGGCGAGAGCGTACCGGAAGGCTCCGGCGAACCGGCGAGATAGGGGCCGACGGAGTTGGAGAGGATGTAGAGAGGATCGACGGGTCTCGAAGGTGACTTGATAGTTGGCAGTGGTTACGCCGGGCGGCAGAGGGATTCCGCTGAGATCGAAGAAGCCTTGCGTGGAGGCAACGTTCGATCCCCATTGGTGAGCGGATTGTTGTTGGTGTCGGTGAATCCGGTGACGGGGTTGCCGTGATTGCCGTTGAAGGAAGCGCCGGAGACCGCGGTGACCGTGTATTGATAGAGCGGGTTGCCGCTGGTGTCCAACGGGCGGGCGACGACGTTGACACCCTGCATTCCCGCGCCGGTTTTGAAGGTGATGGTTCCCTGGATGGAGACGGTGTTCGAGGCGGTGAGTTGCTTGCCGGGAAAGGCGGCGAGGTTGCCGGCGGTGATGGGGTAGAGGCGGTTGAGAGCGGCGATGTCGTCCCAGCGGAGAACGGAGGGGTTGGGGATGCATGCGCCGCCGCTGGCGCCGCAGAGGCCGCTGATAGGCTGCATCACCGGCCAGCCGTCCAATTCTTCTGTCCCGTTGGCTCCGCCGTTGGTCGCGGCGCCGGGATTGACCTGGGAATAGTCCAGGCCGAGAATCCGCCCGAAGGCTCGCTCTAACTCAAAGCTCATCATTGCAAGCAGGTTGGCGTTGGTGGCGCAGAGGCCGTTGAGCAGAATGACGGCGTGGGCGATAGTGGCATCGGGGTTGACGTTGTCGATCCAGACGTAAACGCCGTTGTTCTGACAACTGTTTTGCTGGCTGACGCCAGCGCCGAAGAGGGCGTTGATGACCGAGCCGTCGGCGTCGAAGATGACGCCCAGCGGATAGCTGGTGGCCGAGGGGGTGACATCGGCGGGCTCGATAAGGACGCCAAGCTGGCTGGTTTGCTCGTTGGTTACGGTGAAATTGGTGCCGCTGACGAGGATGTTTGCGCCGTTGACGTCTTCGTTGAGCGCGCCTTTGTCGGTGAGGGTGACGCCTGCGGTGGGAATCGCGTTCCAGAGTGCGGCCGCGGCATCGACCATGGCTTTGGCCTGAGCGTTGGTGACCGAGGAGTTCAATGGACCCTGATCGACGTAATAATTCAGTTGTCCGTTGGCCCAGTGAAGAGGCTGGCCGACGACTCCGGGATTGAAGTAACTGACCCCGGCAACGTGCTTTGGGCCGCCCGCCACCACCGAGGCAGGCACGAGGAGCAAGGCAAGAAGCCATGCTGCGGTGCGGCGGCGGTTGGTGGAGTGGGACAAGATCGGCGCTCCAGGGTGAAAGTGGCGTGACGCCTGAGAATTTTCTAAGACACTCAGAGAAGAATCCAAGGCGGCCACAGTTAGTTCATCGGCAAAGGGCGTTTTGACTAGAAACCTTTAAGTAACAAGAAGTTCTCATGAGTTTTGTTGTGTTGTGGAGCAGGCGCAGAGTCAAAGCGGTCTGAATATCATCTAAAACAGTGGGCCGGGCTTAAGAAAGAAAGCCTGCCACGGCAAGAGCTAAAATTAAGCAGGGAAATCCGATGACAGAGATTCGTTCGAGCGTAATACTAGGCTCCGGCTGCGCCGGGCTGACGGCCGCCATCTACACCGGGCGCGCCGGCCTTAACCCGCTGATTCTGGAGGGGCACGAGCCTGGTGGGCAGCTCTCGATGACCACCCTGGTGGAGAACTTTCCGGGCTGGCCAGAGGGGATTCAGGGGCCGGAACTGATCGACAACATGAAGAAGCAGGCGGCGCGCTTTGGGGCGACCTTTCAGCTTGGGCATCTGGCTTCGGTGGATGTGAAGGAAAATCCCTTCCGGCTGCAGACCTCGGCTGGCGAGATTCTGACGCGGACGCTGATTGTGGCCAGCGGGGCGAGCGCGCGCTGGCTGGGATTGAAGAGCGAGCAGGCGCTGATCGGGCACGGGGTCTCGAGTTGCGCGACCTGCGACGGATTTTTCTTCCGTGGGCGTGAGATTGCGGTGGTGGGCGGGGGCGACTCGGCGATGGAAGAGGCGCTGTTTCTGACGCGCTTTGCGACGAAGGTGACGCTGCTGCATCGGCGCTCGGGATTTCGCGCCTCGAAGATCATGCTCGACCGCGTTCATGCTCACAAGCAGATTGAGTTGCGCCCCAACACGGTGATCGAAGAAGTGCTGGGCGTGGACGAGAAGGAAGTGAAGGGCCTCAGGCTGCGCAATGTGACGACCGGCGAGCAGACGACGCTTGACGTCAGCGGGTTGTTTCTGGGCATCGGCCACGAGCCGAATACCAAGATTTTTGCCGGACAGATCGATCTGGACGAGGACGGCTACATCCGTACGACGGGCAATGTGTTGGTGACGAACAAAGGTGTGGTGGTTCCGGGCGTTTATGCCTGCGGGGATGTGCAAGACCGGCGCTACCGGCAGGCGATTACGGCGGCCGGGTCAGGGTGCATGGCGGCGCTGGAGGCGGAAAAGTTTCTGGAAGAGCAAGGATTTTGACCACCTGCGGTGGGGGGACTGGCCGTCCAGGCAGGCGGCGCTTCGCGCCATGAACCACTTGCTGTGGGGTAGATGCTCATTGCGCTCGCAGGGGTTTTCAATACTATGACTACGCTTGGCGAAAATCTCGAACGGCTGGAGGCGGCGATTGCGGCGGCTTGCCGCAAGGCGGGGCGCGCACGCGGCGAGGTGGAGCTGATGGCCGTCACCAAGACGTTTCCGGCGGAGACTATAGCCGAGGCTGCCGCGCTGGGGCTGACGCTCTTCGGCGAGAATCGCGTACAGGAATTTGCGGGCAAGGCGGCGGAGTTGGAGCCGTTACATAAAGGAGCGAAGCCGATTCACGTTCACCTGATAGGGCATCTGCAATCGAATAAGGCGGCGCGGGCGGCGGAAATATTTGACGGGATCGACTCTCTGGACTCGCCACGGTTGGCAGAGCGGCTGAATGAGGCGGCGGGCAAATTGGGCAAGCGGTTGCCGGTTCTTATCGAGGTGAAGCTCAGCCCCGAGGAGAGCAAGTCGGGCGTTGAGCCGGAGTCTGCCGTGGCGGCGGAGCTGTTGGAACGGCTGCCGGATTTGGAGCATTTGCAAGCACGCGGCTTGATGACGATTGCTCCGCTGGATGTGGCCGAGGCGGAGACGCGAGCCTGCTTTCGCGAATTACGGGAGTGGCGGGAGCGCTGGACGAAGGCGCATCCGAGGCTTGCGCTGGACGTGCTCTCGATGGGCATGAGCGAGGATTTTGCGCTGGCCATTGAAGAGGGCGCAACGCGCATCCGCGTGGGAACGGCGCTCTTCGGGGCGCGCGCGGCAAACGAGGAGCAAGGCTGATGCTGCGGGTGACTGTTGAAGGAGTGACGCTGGCGGTTCGCGCGCAGCCCGGCGCGAAGAAGACGGCCATCACCGGGATTTACGGCGAGGGGGCGGCGGCGCAACTGAAGATCGCCGTCCATGCTCCGCCGCTGGAAGGCCGGGCCAACCAGGCGTTGATTGCGTTTCTGGCCGAGAAGCTGGGCGTGGCGAAAAGTGCCGTGGAGCTCAAGGCCGGGGAGTTGTCGCGGAGCAAGGTCTTTTTGCTGCGCGGGGTATCGCTGGAAAAGGCGGAGGCGGTGCTTTTGGCGATGAATGTGGCGAGATAGGAATTGTGAAAAGCAATAAAGAACTATAGATAGGTGGAGCTATTACACATTAGGCGCAAGAACAAAAACGTGCCGAAGGTAGGGCACCCAGCCCACGACCTGCTAAACTTTCACTCGTTATGATTCTCGCCTGCGTACTCATCGTGATTGCCGCTTACCTGCTGGGGTCGGTTCCAAGCGGCTACGTGCTGGTGCGCCTCTTTCGCCATCAGGACATCCGCCAAACCGGCAGCGGGAATATTGGGGCGACCAATGTTCTGCGCTCCGGCGGCAAGGGGCTGGCCGCGGCCACTTTCTTGATGGATATGTTCAAAGGCTGCTGCGCGGTGTGGCTGGGCGGAGTGCTCGGCGGCCTGCTCGCTCCCGGCGCCGCGCCGGACGATATGCGGGCGCTGGCCGCGCTGGTTGCGGTTTTGGGGCACATCTTTCCGGTGTGGTTGGGCTTCAAGGGCGGCAAGGGCGTGGCCGTCGGCTTTGGCGTTTTTCTGGTGGCGTCGCCGTGGGCGGCGCTTGCGGCCATCTCGATTTTCTTTGTGGTGCTGGCGCTGAGCCGCTACGTCTCGCTTGCTTCGATTTTGGGGGCGGCAAGCTTTCCGTTTTTTGCCTGGTGGCTGGGCCGCATCCATGTGTACGCAGAAAGAACCCCATTTTTCGTGGCTGTTGAGATCGTCGTTGCCTTGCTGCTGATCGCCAAGCATTACCAGAACATCCGCCGGCTGCTGGCCGGCACGGAATCCAAGCTGGGAGCTAATAAGACCGCATGAGCCGCATTGCAATTCTGGGTTCTGGAGCGTGGGGAACGGCCATCGCGCTGTCGCTCAACAGGCGCGGCGGGCACGAGCTTACGCTGTGGGCGCACAGCCACGAGTTTGCCAAGGAGATTATTGACGCTGGCGAAAACACGCTTTTTCTGCCGGGCTTTCCTATTCCGGCGGGAGTACGGGTAACGGGCGAGGAGGCCGCAGTAGGCAAGGCGGAGATTGTTGTCAGCGTGATTCCCTCGGAGTTTTTGCGTGCTGCGCTTACGCGCTTGCGCCCTCATCTTCACACCGGCCAGATCATCGTGAGCGCCACCAAGGGTGTGGAGGATCACAGTTTGCTGCGCATGACCGAGGTGATTGGCTCGTGCCTGGCGGAGGTGGGAGCCGGTCTCAGGTTGCCGACAGGAGCCTTCAGTGGCCCGAGCTTTGCGCAGGAGGTGGCGCAGGGACAGCCTACCGCTCTCACCGTCGCTTTCGAGGACAAGGCAATTGCGGCGCGCATCCAGGCGGAGCTCGCGTCGGAGACACTGCGGCTGTACACTTCGACGGACGTTATCGGAGTGGAGATGGGCGGGGCGCTGAAGAACGTAATCGCCATCGCCGCCGGAGTTGCCGACGGAGTGGGGCTGGGACACAACTCCACCGCTGCCCTCATGACACGGGGGATTGCCGAGATTACGCGGCTGGCTGTGGCTTGCGGTGGGCGACGGGAGACGCTGGCCGGCCTTTCAGGGGTGGGCGATCTGGTGCTTACCTGCACGGGCTCGCTCAGCCGCAACCGCACCGTGGGTCAGGAGCTGGGCCGGGGGCGCAAACTTGCGGATATTCTCGCCGGGTTGGACGGCAAAGTGGCGGAGGGAGTTTTGACCACGCGCGCGGCCCTGGGGCTGGCTCGCAGGCAGGGGGTCGAGATGCCTATCACCGAGCAGATGGAACTGATTCTGAATGAAGGCAAAAACCCGCGCGAGGCGATCCGGGATTTGATGCTGCGGCCGGGCAGGGAAGAGCATTAGGGAATTGAATTGCAGTCTGGCGGCGCGCAAGAAAGTATCGCCATAGAGCCAAATTTGCGATATATTAAAGACTCCGGCACTATCTCAGACGCTCGCAGGCCGTTTTACCAGGCCATTTCATAATGGATAGGGCGGTTTCCCTGGATGGAATCGCGCGGTATTTGTGTATTTTGGGCAGGAAATCACATTCCACACAGGGAATTTTCATCGAAAAGGTTGCCATGGACACTTTGAATTCTCAGCTTCGCACACCACGGCCGCAGGGTCTCTATCATCCGCGGAACGAGCACGATGCCTGTGGAATAGGGTTTGTCGCCAACATTCGCGGAGAAAGAAGCCACGGAATTATCCGCAAGGGCCTGGAGGTGCTGATCAACCTCACCCATCGCGGCGCGACGGGCTGCGATCCGGATACGGGCGACGGCGCGGGCATTCTGATTCAGATTCCGCATGAGTTTTATGCGCATGAATACGGCGTGCTGGGGATGCCGCGGTTGCCTGAGGCGGGCGCCTATGGCGTGGCGATGTGTTTTCTGCCTGTTGACAAGCACAGCCGCCTGCAGGCCGAGGGCGTCTTCGAGCGCATTGCGCAGGAAGAGGGACTGACGGTTCTCGGCTGGCGCGATACGCCGGTGAACGGAATGGCAGTTGGCCGCGAGGCGCGCGCCTCTCAGCCATACATCGAGCAATTATTTCTGGGCAAGCCCGCGGAGATGGATGAGGACAGCTTCGAACGCCTGCTCTACCGGGTTCGCCGCCGGACTGAAAACGAGATGGCCGAATCGGAGATCGAAGGCAAGGAGTTTTTTTACGTACCCTCGCTTTCCTGCCGCACGATTGTCTACAAGGGCCTGATGCTGGCGCCGCAGATTGAGAAGTTCTACTACGATCTGGCCAATCCGCTGGTGAAGAGCGCTCTTTGCCTGATCCACCAGCGCTTCTCCACCAACACCTTTCCCAGTTGGAAGCTAGCGCACCCATACCGCTATGTGGCGCATAACGGCGAAATCAACACTATTCGCGGCAATATCAACTGGATGAACGCGCGCCAATCGGTGCTGGCGAGCCCGCTCTACAACGGCCAGATCGACAAGCTGTTCCCGGTCATCATGCCCGGCGGCAGCGATTCGGCTTCGCTGGACAACACGGTAGAGTTTCTGATGCAGTCAGGACGCTCGCTTCCCCACGTGATGGCCATGCTGATTCCCGAGGCCTGGGCGGGCAACCCCGACATGGACGAGGACAAGCGCGCCTTCTACGAGTACCACGCCTCGCTGATGGAGCCCTGGGACGGCCCGGCAGCTATCGCTTTCACCGACGGCCGCGTGATCGGGGCAACTCTTGACCGGAATGGATTGCGCCCCGGTCGCTACATCGTCACCAAAGACGATTTGGTAGTGCTAGCCTCCGAGGCCGGCGTGCTCGACGTGCCAGCCAAGGATATTCGCAAGAAGGGCCAGTTGCAGCCTGGCCGCATGTTCCTGGTCGATACCGTCGAAAAGCGCATCGTCTCTGACGCTGATTTCAAACAGCAAATGGCCAGCCGGCAACCTTACGCAAGCTGGCTCAAGGAGCAGCAGGTTACGCTGGATCAGTTGCCGGAGCCTTCGCGGATCATCGCTTCCAACCCCGAGACTTTGCTGCGCCGCCAACGCGCCTTTGGCTACAGCGAAGAAGATTTGAGAATTTTATTGGCGCCGATGGCCGCGAAAGGTGAAGAACCGGTTGGCTCCATGGGCAACGACGTGCCGCTGGCCTGTCTCTCCGACCGTCCGCAGTCGCTGTTCAATTACTTCAAGCAGCTTTTTGCGCAGGTCACCAATCCGCCCATCGATCCCATTCGCGAAGAACTGGTGATGTCGCTGATCAGCTACATCGGCACGGAGCGAAACATTCTGGACGAGGCTCCCGAGAACTGCCACACGCTCAAGCTGCCGCATCCGATATTAACCAATCGCGATCTGGAAAAACTACGCCGCGTTTCCACGGGCGATCTGCTGGCCACCACGCTGCCGGCGCTGTTTCGCGTGGCGGATGGCGAGCAAGGCCTGAAGCGCTCTCTGGAAGAGTTGAGCGCCCGCGCCTCGCATGCCGTGGAATCCGGCTACACGCTGCTGATTCTTTCGGACCGCGGCGTCGATCCCAGCTATGCGGCCATTCCCAGCCTGTTGGCCATGGCTGCTGTTCATAACCGCCTGGTGCAGGAGAAGACCCGCACCCAGGTAGCGCTGATTATCGAGAGCGGCGAGCCGCGAGAGGTGATGCACTTCGCGCTTTTGATTGGGTATGGCGCCAGCGCTATCAATCCTTATCTGGCTATCGAAACACTGCACGACCTGAAGCGGCTTGGTCTGTTGCCTCACAACATTACCGGCAACCATGCGGAAAAGAACTTCATCAAGGCCATCAACAAGGGCCTGCTGAAAACCTTCTCGAAGATGGGCATCAGCACCTTGCAAAGCTATCGCGGCGCCCAGGTCTTCGAGGCTGTTGGGCTCAACCAGTCGCTGGTAGAGGCATACTTTCCCGGAACCGCCTCACGCATCGAAGGCGTGGGGCTGGATGTTCTGGCGCGCGAGGCGCTGCTCAAGCACACATTCGCCTTCCAGCCGTTGACGGAGTCTGAAACCGAGTTGGTTGTTGGCGGCCAGTATCAATTCCGCGAGGGCGGCGAGTATCACCTGCTGAATCCGGAGACTATCAGCAAGTTGCAATTCGCCGTGCGCGAGAACAATCCGGCAACATTCCAGGAGTACACGGATCTTCTCGACGATCGGAACCGTCATTTGTGCACGCTGCGCGGATTGTTCCAGCTCAAGTACGCGAAAAAACCGTTGCCGCTGGATGAAGTTGAACCGGCCAAAGAGATTGTGAAGCGCTTTACGACAGGCGCAATGAGCTTTGGGTCAATCAGTAAAGAGGCGCACGAGACGCTGGCCATCGCCATGAACCGCATGGGCGGCATGTCTAACACCGGCGAGGGCGGCGAGGATGAGGTGCGTTTCAAGCCCGATGCGAACGGCGACTCGCGGCGCTCGGCTGTCAAGCAGGTGGCCTCGGGCCGCTTTGGCGTGACGACTAATTATTTGGTGAACGCCGACGAATTGCAAATCAAGATGGCGCAGGGCGCAAAGCCCGGCGAGGGCGGACAATTGCCCGGCCACAAGGTGGATGAGATCATCGCCAAGGTTCGCCACTCGATTCCCGGCGTGGGATTGATCTCGCCGCCGCCGCATCATGATATTTATTCCATCGAAGACCTGGCGCAACTGATCTACGACCTGAAGAACGTCAACCCCAAGGCGCGCATCGCCGTCAAGCTGGTCTCTGAAGTGGGCGTGGGCACGGTGGCCGCGGGCGTCAGCAAGGCGCATGCCGACGTGGTGCTCATCTCCGGCGACAGCGGCGGCACCGGCGCTTCGCCGCTCAGCTCCATCAAACACGCCGGACTGCCGTGGGAACTGGGCCTGGCCGAAACCCAACAGGTGTTGTTGCTGAACGATTTGCGCAGCCGCATCAAGGTGCAGACTGACGGAAAGTTGCAAACCGGCCGCGACGTGGTGATTGCCGCGCTGCTGGGCGCCGAGGAGTTCGGTTTCTCCACCATGCCGCTGGTTTCCATGGGTTGCATCATGATGCGCAAATGCCATCTGAACACCTGCTCAGTGGGCATTGCTACTCAGGATCCGGTACTACGCGCGCGCTTCAGGGGACAGCCTGAGCACGTCATCAATTTCTTCTTCTTCCTCGCCGAGCAGGTTCGCCAATACATGGCCAAGCTCGGGTTTCGCACCTTCGATGAGATGGTGGGCCGCGTGGAAAAAATCGACGCCACCATCGCCCAGGACCACTGGAAGACCAAAGGCATCGATCTCTCCTCGATTCTTTACTTGCCCACGCTGCCTTCGCGCGTGGCGCGACATAAAGTCCAGGCCCAGGATCATGGCCTCGACAAGGCGCTGGATCACGTTCTCATCGAGAAGGCCGCGCCGGCGCTGGAATCAAAGACGCCGGTCACTGGCAGCTTTGCCATCCGCAACGTGCACCGCACCGTGGGCGCAATGCTGGGCGGACAGATTGCCATGCGTTACGGATCGGCTGGATTGTCGGACGAAACGATTCACTTCAAATTCAACGGCTCGGCCGGGCAAAGCTTTGGAGCATTCGTTCCCAATGGCGTCACGCTGGAGTTGGAAGGCGAGTCAAATGATTATTTGGGCAAAGGCCTCTCTGGCGGGCGTATCATCGCCTATCCGCCGAAGGGCTCCAGCTTTTTGCCGGAAGAGAGCATTCTGGTGGGCAACGTAGTTCTCTACGGCGCAACCAGCGGCGAAGTCTTTCTGAACGGCATCGCCGGCCAGCGCTTTGCCGTTCGCAACTCCGGCGCCATCGCGGTCGTCGAAGGCGTGGGCGACCACGGTTGTGAGTACATGACGAATGGCACGGTCGTCGTCATCGGGCTCACAGGCCGCAACTTCGCCGCCGGCATGAGCGGCGGGCGCGCCTTTGTTTACGACGAGCAGGGCGATTTCTCCACGCGCCGATGCAACACTACGAGCGTCGATCTGGAACCGCTGGCATCGGAACAGGATGTGGCCGAGGTGCGCAGCCTGCTGGAACGCCACCGCGACCTGACCGGGAGTCCGCGCGCCGCATGGATATTGAGGCGCTGGTCCGAGGCGCAGCCGCGCTTTATCAAGGTCTTTCCTCACGAGTACAAGCGCGTGCTCGGCATTCAGCGCATCGAGGCAGTTTATTCTTCTCCCACAACTTCGTCGCCCAAGGAGGCGGCAGTCGAGGTGGTCCATGGGTAAGGTGACAGGATTTCTGGAAATCGAGCGCGAACAACCGGCCCGCCGCAAGGTTGAGGAGCGGCTCCAGGACTGGTTCGAAATCTACGAGCCATTTCCCGAGGAGAAGCAGCGCAAGCAGGGCGCCCGCTGCATGGATTGCGGTGTCCCCTTCTGCCACACGGGTTGTCCGGTCAACAACCTGATCCCTGACTGGAACGACCTGGTTTACAACGGCCGCTGGGAAGCAGCTATACGTCGCCTCCATGCCACCAACAACTTTCCCGAGTTCACCGGCCGCATCTGTCCGGCGCCGTGCGAGGCCGCCTGCGTGCTGGACATCACCGAACCGGCCGTCTCCATCAAGCTCATCGAGCGCAGCGTGGTGGAGCGCGCCTGGGATGAGGGTTGGATTCATCCCGAGCCTCCCGAGCAGAACACCGGCAAGCGTGTGGCCGTGGTGGGCAGCGGACCTGCCGGATTGGCCGCGGCACAGCAGTTGCGCCGCGCCGGTCACTCGGTCACTGTCTATGAGAAAGCCGACCGCATCGGCGGACTGCTGCGTTATGGCATTCCCAACTTCAAGCTGGAAAAGCACATCATCGAGCGGCGCATCCAACAGATGCGCGATGAGGGCGTAACCTTTGTCACCAACGCGCATGTGGGCGTCAACATGCCGGTCAAGAAACTCACCGAGAACTTTGACGCCATCTTGCTGTGCGGCGGCGCCGAGCAGCCACGCGACCTGAAGATCCCCGGACGCGAGCTGAAGGGCATTCACTTTGCCATGGAGTTTCTGCCGCAGCAGAACCGCCGCTGCGAGGGCGACACCATCGATCCCTCCATCGCCATCAGTGCGGAGGGTAAACGCGTTGTCATCATCGGCGGAGGCGACACCGGCGCCGACTGCCTTGGCACTACCCTGCGCCAGCGAGCCAAGAGCGTTCACCAGTTTGAAATTATGCCCAAGCCGCCCGAGCAGCGTGCCGCATCAACACCCTGGCCGATGTGGCCTTTGCAACTGCGCACGGAAACTTCGCACGAAGAGGGCGGCATCCGCGACTGGAGCATCAACAGCGTCAAATTTACCGGTGATGAAAAAGGCAACGTTAAACAGCTGCACGCGGTTCGCGTTGGCCCTCCGCCGAAGTTCGAAGCTATCCCCGGCTCCGAGTTCGTTCTCGACGTCGATATGGTGTTGCTGGCGATGGGTTTTCTTGGTCCTGTGCGCTCGGGCATGATCGAGCAACTCGGCGTGGCTTTGGACAACCGTGGCAATGTAGCTGCCGGCGCCGACTACCGGACCTCCATTGAAAACATCTTTTCCGCGGGCGACATGCGTCGTGGCCAATCGCTGGTGGTCTGGGCCATCAACGAAGGCCGTAAGGCCGCCGCGTCCGTCGATCGCTACCTGGCCACCGTTGCTGATCCCGTCTCCCAACACCACCGCGCTCCGGCCTAAGCATGTTCAAGGGCGTTTAGTCCTTTGCTACTGCACTAAGTTCTGCTCGGTATATTTGGCGAGAGACAGGAACCAGCGGTCTCTTTTTACTCCGCACATGACACTGTGACTAGAAGGTCTCTTTCTACCGGTTGGAATGCGGCAGAGGAGTTTCGAAGAGCCCAGCCGACAATCAGCAACGTAGGCGCGGGCAATGGTTCAATCTTGCCGAGATCGGCGAGCGTGGCGTAACGGATTTGCTGGCCGGGCTGCGCGGCTTGCGATACGACGGCGCAGGGTAACTCCTCGTGCAAGCCTTCGTCAAGCCACTCTTGCGCCAGATATCGCAGATCACGACCCGGCATAAACACCACGTGCGTCGCGTCTTCGAGCTGAGGCAGCGGGGCATGAGGTTTGGATTGCGCGTGATGGCCAGTGGAGAAGATTACGCTCGATGCGCTGTTGCGGCTTGTCAGCGGGCAGCCAATGGCAGCGGCCGCGGCAAAGGCAGCGGAGACGCCGGGAACAATCTCAAATGGAATGTTTGCTTCGGTGAGCGCGGCGATCTCTTCGGCGGCGCGACTGAAAATTAGCGGATCGCCGCTCTTGAGGCGGACGATAGTACGGTGGGGATTATCTTGCTCGCGGGCGTGCTCCACCATCAGCGCGTTGATCTGCTCCTGCGTGATGCTCTTCACGCCGCAACGCTTGCCCACGTTGATGATCTCGGCGGCGGGCTGTGCCAGCTCAAGAATCGCTTGTGGAACAAGGTCGTCGTGCAGAATTAGATCCGCAGATTGAATGAGGCGCAGCGCTTTGACGGTCAGCAGTTCAGGATCCCCGGGTCCCGCTCCCACCAGATAGACCTTTCCGCCGGAGCTGGCGGTCTTATGATGGAGCGGAGCGAGAGCAAGACGGCGTGTCGAGCAAGAGGCTTTGTCGCAGAGCTGCCGGCTGGCCAACTGATGCAGAAGCAGCCTGCGCGACTCGCCGCGAGGATGCGTTGTTAATACTTCGCGACGGAGCCGGCCCAGGCTTTCGAGCCACGGGCCGAGGTCGCTGGGCAGTTGCTCGTCGATCTCGTGGCGCAACCGTTGTGCGAAGGCAGGACTTTCACCCGCCGTTGAGATGGCGATCTGCAACTTGCCGCGGCTAACCACCGAACCGAAATAAAAATCGCAATTGGGAGGGTCGTCAACACTGTTGGCCAGGATGCCGTGTTCGACGGCTCCCCGGTAAACTGCGGCGTTGACTTCAGCAGAATCGGTGGCGGCGATCACCAGATAGTTGCCATCAAGGTCGGAGAGTTCAAAGGTCCGCTGAATCCATTCGAGCTTGCCTTCAATAGCGAGCTTCTGGATTTCAGGGCGTGCATTCGGCGCAACAACACGCAATCGCAGGCCCGTCTTGAGCAGGACGTCTAACTTGTCGAGCGCGACAGCACCCGCGCCGATCACGAGGCCGCGTCGACCATCGAGTTTGAGAAAGACCGGTAAAAGATTCATGGTGTGATCCTCAATCAGCTACTCCGTGCGGCACATTGCCTGTGGGCAGATCGCGCTCGACCGGCGGCAACGCCTCGCCCGCCAAATCGGCGCGCAGTTCGTCGTTCGAGTAGCGCGCAAACCAGGCGCGCAGATTTTCTTCCCTCTGGCGCGTGGCAAGGTAATGGCGAAGAAGCCGCTCAATTGCCTCTGGCACCAGCGTCGCGGGGCAGCGATAGCCCACCGGACGAGCGATGGAAGCGTGCTGGCCTACCGCGCCGCCAAGGCAAAAGTAATAGGCATCGATAAGCTTGCCCTCGTGCTTGATCTTTTTTCCCTCGATGCCGATGTCGGCAATCCAGTGCTGTCCGCAGCCATTGGGGCAGCCGGTGACGTGCAGCCTGAGCTGCTGATCAAACTCTGGTAGCCGCTCTTCAAGTTCGTCCACGATCCAGCGAGTGAAGCCCTTGGTCTCGGTGATGGCCAGCTTGCAGAACTCGGTACCGGTGCAGGCAACCGCGCCGCGCCAGAAAGATGAGCCATCGACTTGCAATCCGATCTGGGCTAACTCGCGTGCAAGTTCTGTTGTTTTGTTGTTGGGAATATCGATGAACAACAGATTCTGTGAGACGGTTGTGCGCAGCGCGCCACTGCCGAAACGCACTGCAAGTTCGGCGGCGGCCTGCAACTGCTCGCCGCTCATGCGGCCGCGCAGCACCGACGCGCCCACGTAACTCAAGCCAGGCTGACGCTGTGGATGAATGCCTGCATGGTCGCGGTAGATGTCGTCGGGAATCTGCTCGGGCGCGGCGGGAAGCAGCGTGAAGTCAAGCCGCGACTGCAACTCGCTGAGAAACCTATCAGCGGTCCAGCCTTCTTTCAGAAACAGGTATTTCATGCGCGCCTGCGCGCGATTTTCGCGCAATCCCTGTTGCTCGCGGAAGATCTCGGTCACGGTGCGTGCTACGTGAACCGCCTGCTCGGGAAGAACGAAGGCATTGAGGCGCACAGCCAGATGCGGCTCCTTAGAGAGGCCACCTCCGACGCGCAGCGAGTAGCCAAGCTGGCCGTTCAATTTGGTCGCGGTGAGTGCGATGTCGTTGATCTCCGGGTGCGAGCACCACGAGGGACAGCCGGTGACGCAGACTTTGAATTTGCGCGGCAGGTTGTAGAACTCCGGGTTACCGCTGAGCAAGCGCGAAATTTCCGCGGCGAGCGAAGAGGAATCGATCAACTCATCAGCGGCCACACCGGCCAGCGGGCAGCCGGTCACGTTGCGCACCACATCGCCGCAAGCGCCTTTAGGCGAAAGTCCGATAGCATCGAGCGCATCCACCACTTCAGGGAGCGATTCGATAGTGAGCCAGTGAAGCTGAATGCACTGGCGTACTGTGATGTCGGCAAGGTTGCGCGCGTACTTTCGCGAGAGGCTGGCGATGACGCCAAGCTGCGCGGCGGAGACGATGCCGTTGGGAATGCCGATGCGCATCATGAAGTATTCGGAGGCCAGGCCCTCGCCGCCCTTGCCGCCGGTAGCGCCGACACCGTCTCCTTGTGTGTAAATGCCCCACCACTTGAAGTACAAAGAAGCCCACTCGGGCAGCACGCTAGAGCGGCCCTGTCGGGCATACTCGCGCACCTCATCGAAGGCTTCCCACGGGTTCTTTTCGCGCTTCAGGCGCTCCGCGCGTTGGGCATTCGTCTCTTTTACTGGAACTGCTTGAGTCATATTTCCTCTTCGCTGAAGACAGAAAACCCGCGACAGCAATGGCTGCATCGCGGGCAATTGGAAACCGTGGATGGAACTAAACGATAGACCCAGGTCACCTGTGCGCGCGAAGCAATATACAGCGGCGACAACAGAGATGACCTTGCATATAGAAATAATATGGGCGGTCCAGGCGAAAGTCAAGTTGCGCAAGAGCAACCTCTTGCACTTCAACTTAGCCTATGCTATTTTCACGTTATGGTTGTTGCATCCAGCCAAACTCGGATCGGTTGTTGTGCCTTTCAGGCGCACTCGGTCTGTTGTTGTCCGCGCTAGAGTTCGCAACCTCTTGCTATCGGCAATTCGCCTGATAGACAGCTTCCCCTCAGCTGAACACATTCATCGCAAGAATGCTCTCAGGAGCTTCGGAATTTGATCCTCTTCCGCACATTCCCGCTTTCTTCGCGCGCTGATTGTCCAGACGTTTGTCCAGAATTGAGCGGCGCGTTCTGTTGTTGTTGCCGCTGATCCCGCGACATTCTTCCTCCTTTCAGACATTAATCACCCCAATCTCTAAGGAGTCCACTCATGCGCCCTGCCACGATTCAAAGGAGAATCCAAAGTGCCAAAAGCTCTTGATGTTTTTATATCTGCTTCTCTGTGCCGGTTGCCGCTATCCGTAACGGCGGTGCTTATTCTTCTTGCTATGTCGGCCGGCCTGCCCCTGGCCGCGCAGGACGATATCACCACACGAAACGCGACGTCAGGGTTTAATGGCGCATTTATCACCGGGCCGGCCTCGAACCCGTTGAGCTTCCTGAACGGCGCAGCCTTGCGCACTACCGGCAACCCGGCACCCTATGACTTTCACGACTTTGCTCCGGCGACCTATCTTGACCAAAAGCTGCCCAAGTGGATCGATCTGCATGCCGAGGAGCGGTTCCGATACGAGGGGTACGACAATTCAAGCTTCAAAGCGAAGGTTGATGACTCCTACCTGTTGAACCGCTTCCGGTTCCAGGTGGATCTGCATACCCCCAGTTGGTTCCGGGTTGCTGCGCAGGTGCAGGATGCTCGTTCAGGCTTCCAAAACCCGCCGATCGGCCCGCCGTACACGGTTCGCTGGGATCTGAAGCTGGCTTACGTCGAGATCGGCGCGCCCGAGAAACATTGGTTCAGCCTGCGCGTGGGCCGGCAGCTCATCAACTACAACAACACTATCATCGCTAACTCCGAGTGGCGCAACCAGGCTCGTTCCTACGATGCGGCGGTGTTGAACCTGAACGCGAAGCGCGAGCACCTGGGCGTCTTCGCCGCCTCGGCAATCGTGCCGCAGGCCTATGGCGTGACCCCGCATCAGGAAGGCAACAACATCTACGGAGCCTACGGCCGCATCGACGAATTTCTTGTGCCGCATTCGAACCTTGAGCCGTTCTTCCTGTGGCGCGTGCAGCCGGCAGAGGTCGTCGAGCCGGCCGTCGGCAAGACCACCGGCAAGGAAAACGAGAAAGTTGGTGGCGTGCGCTTCAAGGCGCAAGCCCACAAGGCACTCGATTATGGGGGCGAGGTGATCCTCGAAACCGGCACGGTTGGATCGCAGCCGATTCGAGCCTGGGCAGCGCAGGCAGGAGCTGCATACCAGTTCCGTAATGCAGCGGCCAAGCCGCGCGTCTTTACGCAGTACGACTACGCCACGGGAAATAGCAATCCAGCGCACAATGCAACGCACACCACCTTCGACACGATCTACCCGACAGCCCACGACCGCCTTGGAATCGCCGACCTGTTCGGCTGGCAGAACATTGAGTCGGTGCGCGCGGGAGCTACCGTTGAACCCCACCGGCGGCTCTCCTTCACGGCGCAGGGGCTGGACTTTTGGGCGGCTGATTCGCTGGACTCGATCTACAACACCTCGGGCAGCGCAATCGTAACCAACAAGACCGCCCATGGCCGCCATCTGGGCGCGGAGATCGATGGCTACTCCTGGTATGAACTCAATAAGCACTTCAACCTGGGCGGCGGCATCGCTTACTTCGGCGGCGGCCAGTTCCTGACGGATGTGACAACAAGCCACTCGTACACGTACTACTACTTTGCGCTGAACTTCAAAGACAACGGAAAGAAGTAGCCAACTATGTCAATCCCAGGCCTCGGCAACGGAGCCTGGCAGATCAAATTCGAACGCGCCGGTGGCGAAGCGGTTAACGCGCAGGTCTGCAAAACCTGTATTCGCGGGTTCAACTCCCGCCCGGCGCTCCAATTTATTTGAATCGTATTCTGATTCAGGCACATCTTAGAAAAATAGTAATATGGATTGCAATTGTCCAAATATGTTGGTACTATGGAATTGCACATGAATCGCGCCTCTCAAAGCCGCGCTTGTTGTTGCCTGTCGAAGACCTTCGACGGGTGTATGAACTAGTCTCTGATTCTCCATTCGCAATTCATCAGAAGACGCACCCGAGCTGAATAGCCCGTGTGTACCCTTCGTGCATTGGCCTTCAGTTCGATCACCAAACTGAAAGAGGTTATGCATGACGGTTGCAGAATCACCATCTCTCTTATCGCCGCCAGCGAGCACATTCGTCACTCCGCGCCTCAGCCATCTGCGCCTGTTGGAAGCCGAGAGCATTCACATCCTGCGCGAAGTAGCCTCCGAATTTGAGCGGCCGGTGATGCTCTACTCGATCGGCAAGGATTCCTCCGTCATGCTGCGGTTGGCGCAGAAGGCCTTCTATCCCGCGCCGATTCCCTTTCCTCTGCTGCACGTGGACACCGGCTTCAAATTCGCCGAGATGCTTACCTTTCGCGATGAGATGGCTCGCTCCGTGGGTGCGAAGCTGCTGGTCTGGCGTAACGAAGCTGCGATCGCCTCGGGCACGAATCCCATTGTGCTCGACACCAAGCGCTGCTGCGGGTTGTTGAAGACGCAGGCGCTGCTCGATGCGCTGCGCCACTACAACTTTGACGCGGCCTTCGGCGGCGCACGGCGCGATGAAGAGAAGTCACGCGCCAAGGAGCGCATCTACTCATTCCGCGACAGCGCAGGGCAATGGGATCCGAAGAACCAGCGTCCCGAGTTGTGGAACCTTTACAACGCCCGCGTGCATCCTGGCGAAAGTATTCGCGTCTTCCCGCTCTCCAACTGGACGGAGATGGACGTCTGGCAATACATTCACGAGGAAAAGATTCCCGTCGTCGATCTTTACTTTGCCAAAGAGCGGCCCATGTATGTGCGCGGCGATGCGCTCCTGCCCATCGAACAAGCCTTCGTGGCGAGGAAGGGTGAGCAACCCCAACTGGTCAAATCGCGGCTGCGCTCGCTCGGATGCAGTCCTTGCACCGGCGCGATTCGCTCCGACGCCGACACGATCCCCGCCATCATCGCGGAACTGCTTTCGTTTCGTTCGTCCGAGCGCGCCAATCGCGTCATCGATCACGACCAGGAAGGGTCAATGGAAATGAAGAAGCGGGAGGGATACTTCTAAATGGCGACACTCACCGCACCCCCATTCTCGGTCGGCGAATTTCTCGCCGAAGAGCGCGAAAAGGATTTACTTCGCTTCTCGACTGCGGGCAGCGTGGACGACGGAAAGTCCACACTCATCGGCCGCCTGCTCTACGACACGCAGTCGGTATACGAAGATCAGGTGCGCTCTATTGAAGGCAAGGGAACCACTGCTCCCGGACAGATTGACTTTGCATTGCTCACTGACGGCCTGCGCGCCGAGCGCGAACAGGGCATCACCATCGATGTGGCCTATCGCTACTTCTCCACGCCGCTCCGCAAGTTCATCATTGCCGACACGCCCGGCCACGAACAGTACACGCGCAACATGGCCACCGGTGCATCGACTGCCGACGCCGCGGTCGTACTGATCGACGCCAGCAAAGGAGTGCTGATTCAGTCCCGCCGTCACGCTTACATCGCATCGCTGCTGCGCGTGCGCCATGTGATTGTCGCGGTCAATAAGATGGATCTGATCGGCTACGACGAAGCAGTCTTCCGCGCCATCGAGCAGGAGTTCACAAAAGTTCTGAATCAGATTGCAGCTGATACAGGAACTCCGGTCGAAGTACGCTTCGTTCCGGTCAGCGCGCTTGCCGGCGACAACATCGTGCATCGTTCCGATGCGATGCGTTGGTACACGGGCCAATCGCTACTGGAGCTACTTGAGTCGTTGCCATCTGCGCTGGAGACACGCGCCGCCCCCTTTCGCTTTTCCGTGCAGCGGGTACTGCGTCCCGATCACACCTTTCGCGGATTCGCCGGTCAGGTTGCTTCAGGAACCGTTCGGCCGGGCGACAAGATCACAGTGCTTCCCTCCGGCAGAAGTGCGGAGGTTGCGCGTATCGTCACCTTCGATGGTGACCTTGACGAAGCCCTCGCGCCGCAATCGGTCACGCTGGTTCTGGATCGCGAGCTCGACATCAGCCGCGGCGTTT
>CAWJDN010000107.1:0-9454 GCA_963840985.1 uncultured Acidobacteriaceae bacterium | reverse complement strand
AGGCGATGCCAGAACGGTTGATCTCCTGACGGACGCGCGACTGCATGACGGCGTGGGCGGTGCCGAATTTTTTGACGATGACCCCCAACGTGATTAGCGCAAACGCGCCCAGACCCTGAGCCGTAAGCACCAGGAGAAAGGCCTGGCGCCCGACGTAATCAGAATACGAACGCGCCAGCGGAGCATTCTGGAATTTCTCCAGGCTCGAGCGGCCGATCGCGTTCGCGAGATTATTGCGCATGGCACCAGCGTAAAACGGTTTGGAGAAGTGGTCAAAAGGTGTTTTTTTGAATGGGATTGCGCATCCTTTGTCCCGTCGGCAAGAATATTGCCAACCGAGAGCAGGACTGGCGGCAAACCAGCGTTCGCCACCAGAGTCGGAAATCGAGTAGTAAAATGGCCCGGTGGTTGGCCCAGCAATCGATTGGCGTGAAGAAGAAAAACAGTGTTCTCTACCCATGGTTTCGGGAAATCACGCTTTACGGCCGTGGGATGGGCGGCCTAAGCTCGGGAGCGGGTCGCGCGGAGTAATGGCGACGGGCGCCAGGGCTCTGGTGGAAAACGTTGAATTATGAATCAGCAAAATCTCATTGGAAAAATTGCCGTTGCCGTCGCTTTTGCCGCGACCCTCATGCCGTTGCTTAATTTGGCGGTGGCGGGCGGTTTGCCGCCGGGAACCATTGACCGGCATGCGCTGGTGACCCGCCATAATATCGACTGGCCCAGCCTTTCAGGCGAGATTCCTTTGGGAAACGGTAATTTTGCTTTCAATGCCGACGGAACCGGTCTGGAGACGGTCGGCGGCAACACAGTGTCTCACTGGTGCTGGCACCATTTTCCGCTTCCTCCCGGGTTCACGCTCGATCAGGTCAAGCCATGGGCGACTCCCGATCATGGACGAATGACCCAACCCCTGACCACGCGGGAACCAGAACCGCTGGCGAGCTGGGAATACAATAATCCGCAGCCGTTAAACTTGGGCCGGATTGGTTTTATCAATCAAGCGGGGGAACGACTGGCCGCTTCGGATGTGCAAGTGGATGCGCGGCGTCTCGACTCTCGTCGCTCCTCACGGCATCGCTTCTGTTAGCTCAGCAGAGTACGGACGACACACCCGCGGCCAATCCCGCCAGGCCCACCGTGGCCACGCCGGCGACGCTGACCCCGGTCGGTTATCTTCAGTTTGAAAACGGCGGGCTCTATGCCTCCAATTCTGGAGAGTTCGCCACCCAGGCGAGCATCAATCAGGTCACCAAACTCGCCGTAGCTTCGCGAATCCAGTTCCTTCTCCTCTCTGAGCCCTATGCGCATAGCAAGAGCACCGTCGGGCAGAGCAGCTCCGATCCAGGCGGAGTCTCGGCGGGCATTCAAGGCGTTCTCTTGCCCGGGACCGGAAAGCGCGCTACCGTCTCCGCTAGCTACATTCGCCTGCTTTACGGAGGCACGGCGCCGGATATTGACATCGGCACCGCAAAAAACACCGCCATCCTTCTCGTAAGCACAGATATGGCCGGCTTCCACTTCGACATCAACGGCTTCGCTTCCGAGCAGACCGAAGGGGCACTCCGCCGGGCGCAGTTTGGACAGACGATCTCGATCGCTCATCCCGCTGGCCCAGTGACGATCGGGGCTGAGCTGTGGCACTTCTCGCAGCCGCTGATTCGCGGCAATGCCGTCGGCAATCTCTGGTGTGTCTCCTATGCGCCCAAGAAGAATCTCGTTGTGGATGTGGGCTTCAATCGCGGTCTAACCAGCACATCGACCCAGTGGGAGGGAATTGCGGGGCTCACATACTTATTGCCTCACCGGCTCTGGCGAGCGCACACAACTCAACGAGACTCTACCCGTCAAAGCCGCTCCGTCACTACAGATTGAACAGCTCGCGCAGACGGCGCGTTTGCGCGCGGCTGACGGGAATCTCGGTCTTCTGTTTGTCGTTCATGCGCAACTGGTAGCTGGACTTAAACCACGGCACAACCTCGCGGATGTGGTTGATGTTGACCACGAAGCCGCGATGGGCGCGCCAGAAGACGGCCGGATCGAGCTGATCGAGCAACTCTTCCAGCGTGCGGCACTTGGAGCAGCCTTCGAAGCTCTGCGTCACCACGCGAATCACGCCGTCGTCGATGGCCGCGAAGCAGATCTCCGTCTGATCGATGAGCAGCAGACGGCTCTGCACCTGGACGATCAGCTTGGCGGGCTGCAGCGTGCGCGAGGCGCCTTGCGGGCGGTTGAGCAGACGGAGAAGCGATTCAATTTGCGACTCCGGCAGCGAACTTGCCGCACCATTGGGAGAGCCGCCGGCTAATCGGCCCCGCACCCGCTCCACAGCCTGCTCGACACGCACGCGGTCAAAGGGCTTGAGCAGGTAATCGACCGCATTAACGTCGAAGGCGCGCACTGCGTACTGGTCATAGGCCGTGGCAAAAACGATCTGCGGCAGCGGCTCGGCCACCTGCGGTGGGACAAACTGCGCCTTCAGCGCGGCCACTGCGTTCGCCTTCGATCGGCGGTCGATCAGCTTTTGAATCACCGCAAAGCCGTCCAGGCCCGGCATCTGCACGTCGAGGAAAACCATGTCGGGATGATGCTCCTCAATCAGTTCCACGGCCTCGATTCCATTGGCTCCCTGCGCCACTACATCTACCCCGCCGACCTGGGCAAGCAGGTAGGCAAGCTCCTCGCGAGCCAGTTGTTCGTCGTCGACGATGAGCGCGGAAAGGGTCATGCGGAGCGAAAGACGGATGCAGCTTGATTGTAGGGAGGCAGCCGCGGCGGGTCAATTCCGCCTCCTGTTAAGCTGGGCGCATGGGTAAGCAGGACCGAAGCACGGAAAAGGACGCGGAAAAGATTGTTCGGGTGCGGCGACGGTTGCTGGAGTGGTACGAGAGCAGCCGGCGCGACCTTCCCTGGCGGCGCAGTCGCGACCCTTACGCCATCTGGGTCTCGGAGATCATGCTGCAACAGACGCGCGTGGCGGTGGTGGTGGAGCGTTATCAGGCCTTCATGGCGCGATTTCCCACGCTGCTATCGCTGGCGCTTGCGCCGGAGCAGGAGGTGCTGGCTGCGTGGAGCGGGCTGGGCTACTACCGGCGGGCGCGTATGTTGCACAAGGCGGCGCGGTTTGTCGCTGACCATTTCCAGGGCAACCTGCCGCAGACGGCGGCGGAGCTGCGTCTGTTGCCGGGCATCGGAGCTTATACAGCAGCGGCCGTGGCCAGCATCGTTCACGGCGAGCGGGTGGCCGTTGTGGACGGCAACGTGGAGCGGGTGATCTGCCGAATGGAAGGCTGGAAGGTCGGCAGCCGTGCGGGCGGCGGCGTTCAGCTTCGGCGCAAGATCGAGGCCTTGGCTGCCGAGCTGGTTAGTCCCCAGCGGCCGGGAGACTCTAACCAGGCGCTGATGGAGTTGGGCGCGACCCTCTGCTCACCGCGTAATCCGCAGTGCTCGGCGTGCCCGGTGTCCGATGACTGCAAGACCCAGGGTGAGCATCAGACCGCGCCTCGGCCGCCGATGATCTGTCGCGAAGTGGCTTACGCACTTTCGGTGCGCAGCGGGCGGAAGGCTGGCCAGGCGCATCGGGAGGTGCTGCTGGAGCAGCGGCCGGCTGATCAGTCCGTGATGCCGGGGATGTGGGAGCTTCCTGCGCTCGCTAAAACAGCCGTACCCGCAAAGGAGCTGCGCTTGACTGTGCGCCACGCCATCATGCAGGTGAACTATTACGTGCGCATTCGCACGGTCTTTGAAGATGACGTTGACGCGCTGACCGTGGCAGGCGGCGCGCGGCGCTGGGTTCCGCTGGGCAAGGCGGGTGGAATGGCACTGACCGGGCTGGCACGCAAGGTGCTCACCCGCTTGCATCTGCTGGCGGCCGCGCCTCTGGACGCCATTGCCCCGCAGGCAGGCAACAACGTCCTCTAAAGGTTCGAATGAGTCAGACTGCTCTTCGCTCAATCGCGCCTTCTCTCGCATCCCGGCAGGCGCTTGCCGCATCAACATATATGCAGGCATTTTGCCGCGGCGATTGGGTCTTCCCCTGGCAGCGGCGCATCGGGCAACGCAATCCCCAAAAATCCAATTCACCCCTAGGAGGAACAATGGCAAGCAAGGCAAGCGCAGTTTGGACAGGTTCACTGAAGGAAGGCAAAGGCACGATCTCCACGGCGACGGGCGTGCTGAAGGACGCGAACTACTCATTCGCCACGCGCTTTGAAGGCGCTGCGGCAGGCACCACACCTGAGGAGCTGATTGCGGCGGCCCACGCAAGCTGCTTCTCCATGGCTCTGGGCGCGCAGTTGGGCGAGGCGGGACTGAAGCCCACAAAGATCGAAACCCATGCGGCGGTTACGCTGGGCAAGGTCGAGGGCGGATTCGCCATCACCCGCATCGCGCTGACCACCACGGCCAGCGTTCCCGGCGCTATTCCTGAAGTCTTCGACAAGGCTGCAGCCAACGCCAAGGCGGGCTGCCCGATTTCGAAGCTCTTCGCCAACAACACAGAAATCACCCTCGACGCCAAGCTGGTGTAAGAAGCTCTCGAACGCCATGGCCGGGGCGAATTGTCCCGGCCTTTACGGCCCATTCTCACGCGCCAAAACTTGACACCAGAATTTGACACCATGTCCCGCATTTGCGAGACTCAAAGTTGCTGCCGGTTCAGCAATCGCTGAACCTGTGTCTTGTGCCGAAGTGGCGGAATTGGCAGACGCGCGTGGTTCAGGTCCACGTACTCGCAAGGGTGTGGGGGTTCGAGTCCCTTCTTCGGCACCAACTATTTAGAATCAATGGATTGGATTAGCTTCCTAAGGAATTTCCTTCCGACCGAGTTCGAGTTTTTCGGTTTTTGGGTATTGCCCTGGAGATTCAACGATCACCTGCACTGTCACGCCGTTCAGGCCTGCCTTCTATCACTCCGTCTGCTGTCCAACGTTGTTCGGGACAGAATCGTTCGATCTACTGCCGTCCCATCTAGCGATGCTTGACCGTCAAGGACGTTTTCTGGAATACCGGTTGGGCGCGCCCGGCGTGGGAACGTTGTCAGTGACCTGTGCTCCGCTGGCATGGTTTCGCGTGAGCGGCGCGGTGAGGGTGATGCCAGAGCCTGAGAGCTGCTCCCCGGCGGCATGCGCCTGCTTAAGGGGCGCTGCGACGGTGATTGCGGCGGCTGGGAACCTCTGGACAGAGGCAACGACTGCTGTTTCGGAGGCGGCGCCGCTGTCGATGGTGATGGTCTGACCCTCGCTAAAGCCGGCCGAGTTAACGACAGGAATGGCGGTTGCACCCAGGGTGGTGGACGTGCGCACTGTTGTAGCTCCTGCGGTGCCGACACTCGCAATCGTTACGATTTCCAGATCCGCT
This sequence comes from uncultured Acidobacteriaceae bacterium, assembly GCA_963840985.1. Classification (GTDB taxonomy): domain Bacteria; phylum Acidobacteriota; class Terriglobia; order Terriglobales; family Acidobacteriaceae; genus Telmatobacter. The sequence goes on along the minus strand of CAWJDN010000107.1, from coordinate 4,096 downwards.
CCCGAATCGATGCGGATCAAGTCTCCAGCGGCGAAGCCTTCCACACCTGCGACCTTGATGTTGGTTGCGCCTGCAACCGAGGCGACCGGCAGGGTTGTGGCGGCCTGAGTCAGAAAATCGGCGCAGTTGCTGCCAGTGTCAGCGCCATCCGGGAAGCGGCCAGTGCTTGAAGTGGTTGCAGCGGCAGCCGCCTGACCGAAACCGCCCACAGCCGGTCCAGGAGTAGGTGTGAAGCAACCGCTTCTGTTGAGACCCGAGGCAGCTTGATAGCCCTCTGCGGTCCATGGATCGGCGAGGCTGCCGTAATTGAGGCTGTCGACAACCAGACCCAAGGCATCACGCAAAACCATGCTCCCCTCCTTGATGGTAAGGTTGAATCGGCCAAAGAGCTGAGCGCTGGTAGTGAGTTCGGGGCCGCCGAACCACTGGTTGGGTTCAGGTGTTCCCTGGTAACCGGCCGTCGTCACCACGGCATCGCGTATCGCCGCGTAGATTGCGTGGTTGCTGGCCAGGGGCTTGTCGAGCGTAATGCCGGTGCCAAGTGGCTGAATGGGCTCATTGCTGGAGTGGGCATATGCCGTGGCCGGCTTGAAGCTGATGCCCGTTCCTCGATTGCTGAAGGGCAGATTGGCAGCGTGGGCGAACTTGAGCGGAGCGGCCAGGTCGAGACCAGTGCCCGGAGAAACCACCCACTCGTCGCGAATGTGGGCGTTGGCGAGGGCAGGCGTGAAAACGATGACAGCGCCGGTCGGTCCCGCGGCACTGACGGCCGTGACAGTAACGACTTCCTTGTTCGCCGGAGTGCCCACTGTGATCTTGTCACCGGCGGCGAAGCCCTCCACTCTGCGAACAAAGAGATGGGTGGCTCCTGCGCCGACGTCGGTAGAAAGATTGGTCTGATGGGCCTGCGTGCCAACCTTAGAAACAGTGACAGTCTCAATCCCGTGGCCGACGCTGTCGATGTCGAGCCTGATGGTGTCGCCAAGCGAGATATCGGCAACCGAGGTCACCTTGAGGTTAGCCGAGCCAGCAGAAACGTCCTCATCCAGATAGGCTTGTGTGCCCGGTTTACCGACGGCCGTGACCGTTGCCACCTCGTAATGCTCCATATCTTTCGCGACCGAGGGATAGGTTGCGCCATAGCCGAGGGCAATCTTCTGGCCGACTACGAAGCCGGCAATGCTCGTGACAGGCACGTTGGTTGAGCCCGCGGGAATCGTTATGACCGGACCGTCGGGGAGAGGCTGCCAGAGTGTCGTATGGTTGGCGGCAGCTGTTCCGATGCTGGTGACCTTGCGTGTCTCCAGGCTGGTGCCGGTGTCGATGGAGATTGTGTCGCCGGCCGACATGCCGGTTGTGCTGCGGACGTGGATGGTTGAGTCGCCGGCGTGTGCCGGGATAACCAGACCGGAGTTAGAGAGACCGAGCAGATAGAAGCCATGCGAAGCGAGTCTGGTTCCGGCAGGAATCTTCACGGCCGAGAAGATGGCTTGCTGGGCGGGGTGCTCAGTGAGGGTCCAGTTGGAGATGTCAACGCTGCTCGCGCCTGCGTTGTAGAGTTCGATGAAGGAGTTCGTCGGATTGCTGGGCGATCCGGAACTGATGCGGAACTCGTTGATCTTGACCGGGCTGGCGTTGCGAAGCTTCTCGGCGGCCGTCTCGGTCTGCGATTTGCCGTTGGCTTGATTGGTCCATGTGGCTTTGGCGACGAGGTCGCCGTTAAAGGCAGCCGGGCCGGAGGTGACCTTGAAGGTGGCGCTGACGCTCGCACGGGGCGCAACGGAATCGGCGAAGGTCTTTACGGTTTCCTTGCCCTCGGCGACGACGACGGTCCACTGCCTGCTGGGCAGCGAGAGGCTCAAGCGAAGCCCGGCGGCGGGCGCGCCTGTCGTGTTGGTGAACGTAACCGTTGTTTCCTGCGAAGAGCCCGGAGCGAAAAACTGAATTCCCGGTGGCTCGGCGGCGGCCGATGTAGGCGCCATGCTCAAAGGCGCAACGTCGTAGTGTGCGGCAACGATGTTGGCTTGCACAAGCTGATCGGTAGCATTGGTTGGGAAGGTGCCTGCGGCGGTCATCGCGCCTTCGTAGAAGGTGCCCTGCGAGCCATTACTGTTGTCGCCGCCGTTGCCCAGCAGGATAGCCCCCTGCTTTCGCATGGGGTCGTAGGTGTCGTTGACTCGGCCTCCATCGAACATGACCGAGAGCGCTCCCTGTTGCGCATCACCGCCCATCGAGGTCCAATGGTGCGGCTCGCCCTTGGCGATCGCGGTCACAAACCGCCATGTGATGTTTGGCAGTGTGCAGTATTTTGAGCCATCCGCGATGACGCAGCCGACGAGGTTGTTCTCCTGATCGGTCATGATCCATGGGCCGGGCATGGTCCCGTGATACCAATAGGGGGCGTCGCCGTAATAGGCTGTTTCCATGGTGCCGTTGTCGTCGTCGCGGCTGTCGATCTCGGCGTTGCCGTAATCGAAGCAGCAGCCGGAGTTGAAGTGCCGTCCATTGATGACCCAGTACTGCCCCTCTGCCTGATCATCGACCGCCGTGCCCTTGGCATCGTCCTGGCGCAGGCCCATGCCCGGCTCGATGAATACACCGTAGACCTTGTGGCCCATCACGGTGACAGGCGCCATATCCGCCAGAGGGATGTTATTGAATCCGCCCAAAGCCGGTCCATTAAATCCGCCGCGGGGCGCCTGGGTAAGGTCGTTATGCTTGGGTGACTGGTCGTAGATCTTAGCGATCCAGCAGTATGTGTTTGCGCAGAATTTGTCCTGCGCGGCGGCGTCGGCGTACCCCCCGGAATCCGCGGCGGAGGGCTGAACAACGCCAATGTCCAGAGTCTTGCCGTCCGACTGGCGCAGAACCTGATAGAGCGGGCCGTTGTACCCGGCGTAGAGTGCGCGTGTGGTGCTGTGGGCGGCCACGCATGGATCTCCGCCAGCGGCGTAGATGTCGCATGGGCCTTGCGGCCTGGAGGGAGCAACATTGGCTCCCGCCCCGGCCTGCTGCGCCATCGTCAATGTGGCGCCGGTTATCGTCAGCGCTACCGCGAGCATAAGTGCAAGATCGATTATTGTTTTCATCTTCATCCTTTTGTGTTGCCTGGTTTCTTCCGGCATCTAGAATTCTCATGGTTCCAGGGATGGAATGCAAGCAGATCGAAGCGGCAAAACCCGAAGAAGATGGGAGTGGAAAATCATACTCTCGGTCTCTGTGATATTTTTCTTGTTGAAATGGTTTGAGTCCAAATCGAACGGCCAGAGAAGCTGCGAGCCAACCAGGACCAAAGGAGATAGGACATGGCAATGAATCGACGTGAATTCATAGCGGCTTCGGTGGCAGGCGCCGCCCTGTTGCAACAAGGGATGACGGCCTTTGCCGAACCGTCAGGAAGCCTCAAAGTCTCAATCGATGCGTCGAAGAGCAGTGAGCCGATCAATCCGCTGATCTTCGGTGGGTACATGGAGCCGGCGACCACTCAGGTGTGGGCCGAGATGCTGACCGACAGGAAGTTTGCCAACCTGGTGACCGATGCAACTCCGCCTCCGACGAACTCATTCTTCCGCCGCTTTATAGGCGAGCCATTTAAGCCGGTGGGGCCGGCGGGAACGGTCGAGATGGACACGGTGCGGCCATTTGTGGGCAAGCACAGCCCGCGCGTCAAGCTCCACGGCTCAGAGCCACGCGGCATTCGACAATCCAAATTGCGCCTGGGCAAAGGCAAAACGTATGTGGGTCGCATCTATCTTGCCGGCGATCCCAGCGCAAATGTTGTGGTGCGCTTGATATGGGGAACGAGCGCCGGCGATTCTCAAACCATCCATATTCCGCCGCTCTCGCGCGATTACAAAAAGTTTCCGTTAAAGTTCACTCCGACGGCCGGCACAGTGGATGCACGCCTCGAGATTCTGGGCACTGGCAGCGGCGCATTTCACATCGGGACTGCCTCGCTGATGCCCGCCGACAATGTGGAGGGATTCCACTCTGGGATGATCCGCCTCTTCAAAGAAGAAGGTTTCAAAATGTTCAAGTGGCCCGGCGGCAACTTCGTCTCCGCATACGACTGGCGTGACGGTCTTGGCGATCGGGA
>CAWJDN010000106.1:0-10540 GCA_963840985.1 uncultured Acidobacteriaceae bacterium | reverse complement strand
TCGGTCGTCCTGATACATGGAGCCCAGGCTGGCGCAACTGGAGAGCGTCCCCTGATCACATGCCTTCTGGAATAAGTCGTGCGCCTTCCCAGTGTCCAGTGAGCCGCCGAGGCCCTGAGCGTAGAGAATGCCGAGGTAATTGCAGGCCTTCACTACGCCGCCAGTGCAGGCCTGCGCGAAGAGCGTCCGCGCCTGGACGTATTGCTTGTGATCGTAGGCGATTTTGCCCTGGTCATAAGCGGCGTTCCCCGCCGGAGACGCTGTTGACGTCGGGTTGGCCGGGGGCCGGGGAGCTGTGGACCAGATGTACATGCCGGTAACATCCCCGCTGGGCGAATGGCCCTCGGCCGTGGCTATGGCGCGGACCACGGCGCCGCTGGGCAGCGACTCAACAGGCAGCAGATAAACGGGCGACGTCTCCGTAGGCGGGCTGCCGTCCTTGGTGAAGTGGATGATGGCATTCGGAGTTGCGTCAGTGATACTCACCGCTTGCGCCCGGGGGTAGGTGCCTCCGCCTGGAGTAAGCACCGGAACAGCCGTCGCGGGCGTGGCTTGCGTGAACCATACCGCGGCCCCGATTCCCAGGCCGGCAACGATCACAGCCGCCACCCAGACCCACTTCCCGATTCCAGAGCGTTGCGGTTTGTCTTCAAGCTCCACAGTGGGCTCGGGTAGCTGTTCGATCACGGTAACGCGTCGCGGCGCGGGAGGCCGGGGTGTAATCGCCTCTAAAAACGCTGCCGCCGTGGGGAAACGCTGCTCGCGATCACGTGCCAGTAGGCGCATGACAATGGCTTCCAGCTCAGGATGCTCTCTGGCCAGGTCTGGCCGCAGATGTCCCAGCGGCTCGGGAACTCCCTGCAAATGCTGGTACATCCAGCCTTCCATGTTCTGGGCACGGAATGGAGTCCGCCCGGCGAGCATCTCGTAGAGTACCCCGCCCAGGGCATAGAGGTCAGTGCGGCCGTCCAGCTCTTCGGCCGGCGTACCCCGCCACTGCTCCGGCGAGGCGTACTCCGGAGTCAACAAAAGCCCATGGGTGCGGCTCAGGTTGGTGATGCCCTCGGTCATGGCGGCGATGCCGAAGTCCAGCACCTTGGGCTGCTCGCTGCCGTCGGGCAGAGTCCCCAGCAGGATATTCTCCGGCTTGATGTCGCGGTGGATGGCGCCCCGGGCGTGAGCAGCGGACAGACCGGAGCCCAGGCCGCGAGCGATGTGCAATGCGCGATCCACGGGCAAGCCGTGGGCTGTCTCATAAAGCATCGCGCGCAGGCTCGGCCCGGACACAAACTCCATGGCGATAAACAGGCTGCCATCTTCGTTCTGGTCCAGGTCAACAACCTCTACGATGTTGGGGTGACGCAACTGGTAAGCGGCCCGCGCCTCCTGGCGAAAACGCTTGATAAATTGAGGGTTACGGCTCAGTTCGGCGGCCAGAAACTTGAGCGCCAAATGCCCTCCCAGCATCAGATGCTCTGCCAGGTACACGACGCCCATTCCGCCTGCGCCCAGTTTGCGCACGATGCGGTATTTGCCATGCACGATCTGGCCGGGCGAAAACTCCCGCGTCTCAATCAGCACAGCCCCATCGGTAGGGCAGTTGGTGTGCTGGTCCGGATAAGGCGTATCGCAAATCGGACAGGATTTCATCTCGCACTCTCAGCTGCTTCAGCGCCTTGCAATGATAAATTATCGATGGCCAAAGCATACCACTGTTTCCGACTCCGTGGCCCGAACGCTCCGTCTCCCGGCCACCAGCGGTAACTTTCGCCCCCATACTTCCCATTCCCAGTGCTCTGCGTCCAACTGGTAAAGGGATAATACCGGCTTATTTTTTGCTTTTCGGCGCTGATAGCTCTGTCCCGGTTGGCCCCGGTCCATCCCCGCCGGATACAATAGGATTCTGGGCTGCGGCAGGCAGGCGGCACTCTATTTTGATCTTTGGAGCAGGTGCAAGTGAGAGGCATAAACTGCCGCGATTCGCGGCTTGTGTTGATTGCAGGATTGGTAATCGCGCTGGCCGTGCCCGCGCTGGCGATCCCCGCAGGCGTATCCACGATAACGACGCTGGCCGCACCTTCCAGCGGTCTGAACGGATGTACGCAGATTCTTTCGGTGACTGTGAGTGCGAGTGGGAAAGCGGTTACCGGCACGGTTATCATTAACGACGAATTCAATAGCAATTTAATACAACTGGGTTCTGCAGCGCTGATTACCGATGGTGCTGTCACCACAAAAGTTTCCCTTGTGACCGGTAATCATACTTTGAGCGCGAACTTTATCGGTGACTCGACTAACCAAGGTTCGACTTCAACTACTGTACCTGTGAGCGTTACCGCTGAGTGCGATTTTATGCCAGCGGTTTCAGATATAACCCCTGCTACGACTCCCATGAATACCCTCACGGCAGGCCAGTCTGGATCAGCCACGGTTTCCGTCATCCCATTGCCGGGATTCGCCTCCACGCTGACGGCTCCGATGTTTGTAACGCTCTCCTGCTCCGGCCTTCCCGACGGAGCTTCCTGCGGCTTTACCCCGGAGAACGTGGAAATCCTCTCCACTACCACGGGCGCGCTTACAAGCATGATGGTGTTACAAACCTATGCTGCTTCCAGCGTCAAGGCCACGCCCCCATCCCCGCCGGGCAACCGGTCCAATCCCATCGTCTGGGCCTTAATGCTGCCCGGTGCCTTGGGCCTGGGCGGCTTGGCCTTTGGAACGCGCCGCCGTCGTTGGCTCTATCGCCTTTCGCTTCTGGCCCTCGTTGGTCTGGTCACCATGCTGGGCGCCACCGCCTGCAGTCCCCGCTATAACTACTTGAACCACGGCCCCCCTCCCAACCAGGCAACCCTGCCAGGAACCTATAACATTCTCGTCACCGCGCAGTTCAGTAATGGCGTCACTTCCGCTACACTACCCACAACTTTTGCGCTGACGGTGCAGTAACGAACGGTTGGGATGATCGGGCCGCGCTCTCGGAGAAGTTTGAACGAATAAAAAATGACCTGTAGTCGCCTTGAGGCTACAGGTCATTATTATTGTTCGTTTACCCTATTCCCTGCCGGGGTCCCCAGCGACTGGTCTTCGTCGCTGGGGTGGCTAGTCCCTGTTCTTGTCAATCCAGCTTGAACACCACCTTGATAGCCTCGCCGGATTTCAGATATTCCATGGCCTTGGGAAACTCGGCCAGCTTCAGGCGATGGGTGATCACCGGCTCCAGGTTGAGCTTGCCACTGGCCAGCAGCGCCTCCATCTGGAACCACGTCTCGTACATCTTGCGGCCGTTGATGCCCTGCACCGTGGCGCCCTTGAAGATGATGTCTCGGGCAAAGTCCAGCTCGAAGGGCCGCGACGGAATTCCCAGCAGCGAGGCGCGGCCGCCGGTCCTGAGCAGAGCAAAGCCCAGCCGCATGGCCTCGGGATTGCCGCTCATCTCCAGCAGCACATCCACGCCGGTGCCCCCCGTAGCCTCACGAATCTTCTTCTCGATGTTGTCGGTGGAGGGGTCCAGAGCCATGTCCGCGCCCATGCTTGCGGCAACCTCCCTGCGGTGCGCGTTCACCTCCACTGCAAAGATCTTGGCGGCTCCACTGGCCTTGGCAACGGCAATCGAAAACAGTCCGATGGCCCCGCAGCCGGTCACAGCCACGGTCTGCGCGGCGATGCTTCCGGCCAGAACCGTATGCACCGCGTTGCCCAACGGGTCCAGCAGCGAGCACCAATCGCGCGGTATCGTCGGCGACAGCTTCCAGATGTTGCTCTCCGGAATAATTACGAAATTGGCGAAGGCCCCGTTGGCGTCCACGCCCAGGATCTTCACGTGCTGGCAGATGTGCGCCTCGCCGATGCGGCATTGCAGGCACTTGCCGCAGGCCACATGCATCTCCGCGCTAACCGGGTCGCCTTCCTTGACCGTCGTCACGCCGCGCCCAACGCCCGCCACCACGCCGGAGAACTCATGGCCCGGAATCAGCGGCGGCTTGATGCGCCCTTGCGCCCATGGGTCCCAGTTGTAGATGTGCAGGTCCGTTCCGCACACGCTGGCCGCCAGAACGCGCACCAGCACCTCTCCGGGGCCGGGCACGGGCACCGGCACTTCGCGCAATTCAATGCCCGGCGCGGCATGTGCTTTGACAATCGCCTGCATGGTGCTGGGCATTCGGCGCGCTCCTATTCCCTATTCCCTATTCACTGATCTCTCACCCCACTGCGGGCAGCCTGCCAGCGCCATCGCAATCTCTTCCGCCGGATATTCGTAGTTCTCCAGCTTCCCCGCCTGGTAGGCAATATACGACTGCATGTCGAAGTGTCCATGCCCGCTGAGATTGAAGAGAATCGTCCGCTGCTTTCCATCTTTCTTGGCGCGGAGGGCTTCAGCAATCGCCACGGCGACTGGCATGGTTGGCCTCCGGCGCGGGAATAATTCCCTCGGAGCGGGCAAACTGAATTCCGGCGGCAAAGGCATCCAATTGCTGCACGGTGGTGGCTTCGGCCAATCCCAGGTCCAGCACGTGCGACACCAGAGGCGCCATGCCGTGGTAACGCAATCCGCCGGCATGAATTCCCGGAGGAACAAAGGTGCTTCCCAGCGTGTGCATCTTCACCAGCGGCGTCAGATGCCCGGTGTCTCCGAAGTCATAAACGAATTTGCCTTTGGTCATGCTGGGGCAGGCAGCCGGTTCCACCGCAACCACGCGCGCCTTGCTTTGCCCCTTGATCTTGCGGCCCACGTACGGCATCGCCAGGCCGGCAAAGTTCGATCCGCCCCCGGCGCAGGCGATCACCACATCGGGATCGTCGTCAGCCAACGCCATCTGCTCGATTGCCTCCAGGCCGATCACAGTCTGGTGCAGCAGCACGTGATTCAACACGCTGCCCAGTGCGTACTTGGTATTCGGGTCCTTCGCCGCCATCTCCACGGCCTCTGAAATCGCAATCCCCAGTGAGCCGTTCGAATCCGGATGCGCCTTCAGAATCGCCCGCCCCGACTCCGTCTCCTTGCTCGGGCTTGCGGTCACTGAAGCTCCAAAGGCCTCCATCAATGCGCGCCGATACGGCTTCTGGTCATAGCTCACCCGCACCATGTAGACCTTGCAATCCAGCCCGAAGAAGGCGCAGGCCATGGCCAAAGCCGAACCCCACTGCCCCGCTCCCGTCTCCGTAGAAAGGTGCTTGGTGCCTTCCTTCTTGTTGTAATAAACCTGCGCCACGGCGGTGTTGAGCTTGTGCGAACCGGCCGGGCTTACGCCCTCGTACTTGTAGTAAATCTTCGCAGGCGTATCCAGGGCCTTCTCCAGACGGCGCGCCCTGAAGAGCGGCGAGGGGCGCCACTGCGCATATAGTTGCCGCACTTCGCCGGGAATCTCAATCTCCCGCTCCTGGCTCACCTCTTGCATGATCAGGGACATCGGAAACAGCGGTGCCAGGTCATCGGGACCAAGTGGTTTCAGCGTTCCGGGATGCAGCGGCGGCGCCATCGGCTTGGGCAGATCAGCGGCAATGTTGTACCAGGCAAGGGGAATGCGGTTTTGCGGAAGGTTGTACTGGATGGTTTCCATGGAAAAATTCTAACAGCAGCATCGGCGGTGCTGCTTTTGCCAATGGCATCAAAAGTGATTTCACCTCTTGTGAAGTGTTTATTGCGGAGCAGGCCGCTCCGGGGGCTGCGCCCGCACCGCGATGAACTGGCCTGTCCACGATCCGCCATTCAGCGTGATGCCGCCCACCACCTTGCCGTTGTCCGAGATGGCCAGGCGGTACTGGTCCGTGCCCTTTATGTGGGTTGAGTCGTCGATTTCGTAGCCGTTCAGCACCAGCAGACCGTCGCCCTTCATCTCGCCCCTCACCAGCTCCGTAAACGTCGTGCCGCCAGACTCCGCGGTCGCGTTCGTACCTGCCTTGCGCAGCGTCCACACAATCTTTCCTCGGATGCCGCCATCGCTGATTACCGCGCAAGTCTTGCAGTGGGGCCCTGTCTCCAGCGTCATCGTGGCGGTGAAGACCAGCCCCGCCGGATTGGTCCAGATGCCGCGCCACTCCCCAGTTACGCTCGTCGTCTGCGCCGCGCAAACCATCCCACCCAGCAACATCAAACCCGCCAGAACAACCCGCTTCCTCATAGCTTTTCCTTTCCAGCCGGACGAATCCGTTGCTCCCTCCAACTCGGCCAAGCCGTTTTGTCGTTGCCCTGAATTGTATACGCGAGCAAACAAATCACGCCAAAACTCTCAGCTTCCTGTAAACTGATTCCGCTATGAGTTGCCTCTTTTGCAAGATCATTGACGGAAGCATCCCCTCCAAGGCGGTCTACGAGGATGAGCTCTGCTACGCCTTCGCCGACATTCACCCCCAGGCCCCCATCCATGTGCTGGTTGCGCCGCGCGAACACATTACTTCGCTGGACGACATCGATAAGGCGGATGGCAAGCTGCTCGGCCATCTGCTGTGGGCCGCCGCCGAAATCGCCCGCGAGAAAGCTCTGGCCAAGGGTTACCGCCTGGTGGTCAACACCGGAGAAGACGGCGGACAGACCGTCGATCATCTCCACGTCCACCTGCTCGGCGGACGCTCCCTCACTTGGCCCCCCGGCTAGATCTACGGCTGATACAAAAAGGGCGCTCCCTAAGGAAGCGCCCTCTGGTCTTGCACTCAGCCCACTCTACGCTGGCTGCTGCGCGTACTCTTCTTCCTCTTCCATCCCATAGCGGCGCAATAGGTTGGGCAGGCTCTGTGAAAAAGCCGACCGCGGCATCACCGTGTCGCATCCCGCCTCCAGGGCCTTGGCCTTCAGTTCGCCCTGCAGGTGGTTGAGAAAGCCGACAATCGACGTCGCTTTCTTCAGCTTGGACTTGAACTTGGGAATCAGCGTCAACGGCTTGGCGTTCAGGTTGTTCAGGTCAAAGACCAACAGCTTGGGCCGCTCAATATCCGGCAATTCAATCAGCTTGGCCACTGCCGCTTCCTTGTCGCTGCCCTTCACAAACTCCACCTTCACCCCCAGCTTGCGGGCTGTCTCCTGAATCTTGGCCAGGAAGAACATGTCCTCAATGAAGCAGTAGATGCGCGCGGGCGCGTCTTCACGCATTGCGACCGCGGGCTGAGGCTCGTAGGCATCCAGATAATAGCCGCCGTTGTGGCCGTTGATCGATGTCGGGATGGTCGAAGGCGGGCCGTCGGCAATGTTGCCGTTCACGATCCGGTAGCTGTGGTCCATCGGGCCCACAAACTCCCTCGGTCCCTTCTGCCTCGTCTTGCGCTTGCCCTGCGGAGGGGATGAGATGCTGTTGCCCGGCTGTGCCGCTGACTCAGAGCCCTTCTGAAAGAACTTCTTTTTCTTCTTCCGATCCTGATGCTGGCGCTTGCCTTGGCTCTGGTGTACAGGCTTATGCTTCATCGGCGGCTGTTGAGGCTGTGCCGAGGTCTCTGCCTGGGGCTGTTGTGATTGCTGCGCCGGGACCGCGCCAACTACCTGACTGCTCTTGTTCTTGCGGCGGCGTCGGCGACGCCGATGCCCCTGCGACTGCTCCTGCCCGTTGGCCGGAACCGGCCCCAGTTCAATTTGGGGCTGCGTTAATTCTGTCGTCATGCGTTATTTTCCTGTTGTATCGCTAACTGGTGTCTTCCGTTTACCGGTTCAGCCTATTCCTGCCGGAGTTTTATGTCCGGTGAGAGTTACCCCTGGCCTGAACTGCACAATTCTGTGCGGAAAACACGATGGTGAAACGAGAAATCCGCGGCTGCACCTCTCAAAATGCTCTCCGCCGTGCTTCGGGCAGTCGACTTTGATACTCAGGCGCCTCAAGCACTTTTACGGAATTCCAGCCGGGATGAGCTCTTCTCATAGACTGTCGCTCCCGATTGAAGGCGCCGGTTCAGCCTCTGCGTCTCCTGAAATACTCTCTATGACCTCAGTGAATTACTGTTTGCCAGCCGCGCACACTGGAGCCTGAAAGTAATGCTCCATCGGTTGCCAGAATCGTGTCGGTGAGCCAGCGCCCTTCTCGGGTGTTGCCTTTCCTGTGAAACTCTCGCCGCTTGCAGATTGCCTCAAAACACTATGCCCGGCGAAGTTCTCTTACTCGCGGCGAGCTTGCTCTGCCCTTTCGGGTGGCTCGCGTCAGCCGCTTGGTAGGCAAATTTCATATTACAGGGAACTCATGCGGCTGGCAAGCAATCTTCTCGGCTTCCCGCCCCAACTTGGCGCACAAAAGTACCCATAACGCAAGAAACGCCACTCCATAATAGAGTGGCGCTCCATAACCTTACGTTATCACTGGCCTCCCAAATAAATCGCGGACGGCTGGCCTCTCTGCCGTACCTACTTCAGGCTAACCCGGCCGGCTTGCCTCTATAGAGGTCCGCTTCTTTCGCGGATGCTCTTGCCGGGTACCTGCTTTTCTATGGGCTGGTCAGTACTCTTCCAGCACCTATACATCACTGGCACTTATCTATTAGCAATTATGGTTCCAATTATGTATTTCTTTTTTTTCAATAGTTTACGGGTATCAAAATCGAGAAGTTATCCATAAATATGGATGTTCCTTAGAGTGTTATCCCAAAAACCATAGAGACGCGCTCAACGCTGGCAGCGCGGACAGTAATGCGTCCCCCGTCCTGTCACCATAATGCGCCGTATCGGTGTCTGGCAAAGGCGGCAGGGAAGTCCTGTGCGCAGGTAGACGTTATGCTCCAGCTGGAAGAATCCGCTTGCGCCATCGGCGTCCACATAATCACTCACCGATGAGCCGCCCAACCGGATGGCGTGCTTCAGTACCTCGCCTAGAGCCAGCCGCAGTTTTTCCAGTTCCGCCATGGACAGCCGACCGCTCTTGCGGCGCGGCCGGATGCCGGCGCGAAACAGGCTTTCGTCGGCATAGATGTTGCCCACCCCAGAGAGCAGTTTCTGGTTGAGCAGCGCCGCCTTGATGGATAGCTTGCGCCCGCGAAAAAGCCGGGCAAACTCCTCCGCCGTCACCGTCAAGGGGTCGGCGCCCGCAGCGCGGAAGCCTTCCTTAAGGCTCAGGTCGCTATACTCCAGACGCCCAAACCGTCGCGGGTCCACAAAGCGCAGCTCCCGGCCGCTCATCAGGCTCAGCCGCGCGTGGGTGTGGGCAGCTACCGGAGCATCCGGGGTGCACACCAGCAATCTCCCCGTCATGCCCAGATGCACAATCCATTGCGCGCTCGGATCACTCTCCAGCTCACCCAAACCAGAGCCTGGGTGCCCCACCCTCGCCGCGTCTTTGTTTTTGCGGCTTCGGGGTCCCCGGCGAGCGATTTTTGTTTGCTGGGGTGAACTAGGGTGGGAATGAATAATCCCGTCCGCAGAACTCCCCAGCTCGCAAACAATATGCTTTCCCGTGCGACGTACCGCAAGAATCGCGCGCCCTTCCAGCCCCCTGGCTTGGCGCGTCGCGGGCGTCTTGAAAGGCTCCCGGTGCCGGCTGAACCAGGCCTCAACGATGCGGTCACCGTGCACACGCTCGTTCACTCCGCGGGCAATCGTCTCCACCTCAGGCAGCTCAGGCATCGCTCAATTGTAAGGGAATCTCTCTTCACTGCGATGAACCGCCAAAGTAGGCTTCACATTCGCAGTTACTTGTGCTCGCCGGGTTGGCGTATCCGGCTGGCCTCGGAACTCACGATCTTCCACTTGCCCTGCGCGTTGCGTACATAGACGTGGGTGTAGCGGAAGTCTCCGATGGCCTCTCCTGCGGCGTTGATGCCCGTCACATGGGCTATCGATGTGACCAGCGCCGTGGATCCATAAAAACGCACCTTGCTGTCGGAAAGTTCGATGGCCGTGATATGCTTTTCCCCACTGCGCAGCCTGGCCAGGGTATCCTCTTTGCTTTGCAGCGTTCCGCCGGCGCTGATGGAGACATAATCTTCCGCCAGCAGGCCGTTCATGACGGCGGCATTCCCCGACACCTCGGCTTTCCGCCACGCCTCTTCCAGTAGGTCGATCTCGCGCCGGCTCTCGTGCTTAACTCCCCGGGGCATACCGCTGTGCTGGGGCGTGCCGCTGTGCTGAAAAGCGGCAACATGTGCCGGAGCATAAGCGCCCAGCGCCAGCAGGAACACCAGTGCATAAAGCCGCTGGAGGCGGATATGCGTGCAGGCGTGGGGCGCGACAGATAGCATACTCGAAACGGATACTATCCCCGAAATGCCGCGCCGGTCAATCGTTTTCAGCAAGAAACACATTGCAATTCAATCAAATCTCTGCAAATCGAGTCGCTTACTTCAGATTCCCCACCCGGACCGGAGCAATAACCTCAAATCAGGGCCACCAAATTCTCCACGCTGCGCTCCCGCATCTTCTGGTAGAGCCCGCAAACCGCATGGTTTTTGAAGTGCTCCGACGCGCGATGCGCCTCCAGCGCCTTTGCATCCTGGTACTGCTCATAGATCAGCACCGTGTCCGGGTCCTCCTCCAGATGGTGCGGAATATAGCTGATGCAGCCCGGCTCCTGGCGCGAGGCCGTGGCCAGCACGCGCAGAGTTTCGGCAACTTCGGTCCGGTCTTCCTGGGAAAATC
>CAWJDN010000105.1:0-19233 GCA_963840985.1 uncultured Acidobacteriaceae bacterium | reverse complement strand
TGTGACACTTTTGACCTGGAACAACGCCTGCACTGTTGGCGTCAGAGCCATGGACGACCAACACGGTACCCTCATGGATACCATGAACGAGCTTCGCCTGGCGGTGGTTCGGGGTTCAGGCCGGGAACAGGTCAGCGAGGTGCTGGACCGGCTCATCGAGTTCACCCGTATGCACTTTTCCAGCGAGGAGAAACTCATGAATCAGTATCTCTTTCCCGGCAGGGAAGAGCATCACGCAGATCACCAGCGCATCCTGGCGCAGATTCTCCAGTCCTCTCATCGCGTGCAACATGGCGAGCAGATGCAGATGCGCCCCCTGCTCTGCTTCCTGCGCGAATCCTATACCGAGCACATCGAAAGCATGGATCGGGAATATGGCCCCTGGCTCAACGGGCGCGGCGTGCAGTAGGGTCTTGGTCAATTACCAGAGCCCTGGAATCAGGCGATAACGCGTGTGCGATGCGAACTCAGGATAGCCCTGAAGATTCTGCAAGAGAAAGTGGTCTTCGCGGGCTGTCCGCCAGAGAATCAACGCCAGAATCAGAGCCGCCACAGCCATTGCCCATCCCGAACCCAGCATCAGCGCTGTCGCCGGATACATCAAAAACATACCCACGTACATCGGATGGCGCACGATGCGATAGGGACCTGAAGAAACAACTGCATGGTTGCGTTCGGACTGAATACGAACCGTCGATTCAGCAAAGCGATTCACAACCATAACCCAGCAAATCAATCCCATCGCCGATAAAAAGAGAAGGGCACCCGGCAGCGCGCACCAAAGCGGCAACGGCAGCCAGCGGAAGCGAACAGCGTCAAAACCGGCAACGGCAATCTGAAGAAAGGTTAGGGGGAGAAAAATTCTGTAAAACAGCCTGTCGAAACTTTGAGTCTGCTTGAAATTCGGCTTGGCACGCACGCTCAGCAAACCCGGGTTGAAGCAACGAACCAGCGCGCCTGTGGCAATTATGGCGAGTATATAGATTACAGAAGCCGCCCAGCCCCGCTTCCAATCCAGACGCCCCGCACTGGCAAAGAGAATGGATATCCAGAGAATGATCGGCATCAGGCCTCGAGCGGCCTTTTTGATATGCAGAAGGAAACCTGATGCGGTCGCGGTTTCCGGCAAGGATGGATTGGAGTCTTGCATGTTCATCCTTTGTCTTTCGTGTTTCAGGCTTCGAACAACAACTGCGCCTCGGCCCACGGCGGCGCTGCCGGCTTCGGCTCCGAGGCCAGCTCGTAGACCAGCCGCTCCAGTACCAGCCGTTTGTCCGGCGGCGAGGAGCGTAACTCCAGGTCAGCGCGGGCAATCAGCTTGAGAGCCCGCGTCAGCTCGCGGCGGCTCTTGTAGCGCCGCGCCTGGCGAATCAGGTCGTCGGCGGCAAACGGCGGCATGCGAAAGCCCTGCCACAGCGCCTGCCAGATGGCGCGCGAGTCGCGCACATTCTTTTCCAGAATTACCAGCATCTGGCGGAAGGTACGCGCCAGCATGTAGAGATGGCCGATGGCCGCGTCCTCGCCTGCGTCCGAGCTGTTCAAGAGACCCTGCAACAGCGCCAACGCGAGTGTCCGGTCGCGGGCGCTGATGGCGTCGGTCAGCTCGTAGAGCGAGCGCTGCTTGGCGGCCAGCACCATGGTCTCCACGTCGCCCAGTGTGATGCGCCCCTTGCCCAGCGTGTAGAGCAGCAGCTTTTCTAATTCAGAGGAAATCAGCATCATGTCCGCGCCCAGCGCGTCCACTAGCTCGCGGGCCGCGTCGGCCTCCACGCGAACGCCTTGTTCCTGCGCAGTGGCCGCGACCCAGCGCATCGCGTCTTCCTCGTTTACCCGTGCTAGTTCCACCATGCCGCAGTGCTCGCCCAGAGTTTCGGTCAGCCGCTCAAAGCGGTTCTTGTCGTCCAGCTCCATACGGCGATTGTCAGAGGGAATGCTGATGAAGTCGGCCACAAAAATGATCAGCGCCTGCGGGTTGGGCGAGCGAAAATAACGGTCCAGGGCGGCAAACTCGTCCTTCTTGGCTCCGCGCGTGTAAAGCTGCTTCACGTTGCGCACAAAAATCACCTGGAAGGGCGCCATCAGCGAGGGCGTCTGCGCGCGGTCCAACACCTCGAAGATCGAGGTCGAGGCCAAATCTAAATCTGACAGGCAGAAATCGCGCAAATCCGGCGGCACGAAGGCTTTGTGAACGGCTGCGCGGCAGCGGTCGAGCAGAAACGCCTCGTCGCCGGCCAGCACGTAACCGGGCTTCAGCGAGCCATTGCCGGCAGCCGCAGCCTCGATCTCGGCCACGAAGCGGCCCACGGCGGTAAAGCCCGAGCCCCAGCGCGCGGCGGTCATCGGGCCAGCCCTCGTGAGGCGAGTCTGTGTTTAGCGCCGCCAATGGATGCGTCGATCATGCGCCTCCAGAATACCCCTCCCGCCGCGCTAATGTTAGTGGAAAATCAGTCTGTTTCTGCGCTATTCCCTAGTCCCTATCCCCTGCACTTAGAACCCTTCCAGAATATCGGCCACCAACTGCCGCGCGAACTCCCGCGAGAGCCTCTCCATGGCCGCCGGATTCTCCTCGATGAAACTGGGCAGGTCGGTAGTCGATTGATACTGCTGGCGGTAAACGTAGTTCTTGTTCTCGAAGAGAACTTTGCCGTCCCGGCCGGTGAGCGTGACTGAAGCCACCACGGTGATCAGAAAGCTGGACGACTGCTGTGTCGAAGAGTTGTAGGTCAGCGGCTGCACCGTCTCCTTCAGAATCGTGCCATGCAGCACCGCGTCAGGGTCTCCGCTTGCATCCGGAGTCACTCGCAGCCGCGTGCGTGTGGCAAATTCGCGGATAACTGCCTCGGTCATTACCACTTCAGTGTGGTAGGCCTCGGTATGCGTGGCAAAGACCGGCACGGCCAGCGTTTGCACGTCGGGCGGCAGGTGGGTAGCTGCTCCCAGCGTGTGGTAGCCGCAGCCGGATAGCCCCAACAGAACGAATAAATAAGCAAACTTGCGCATGACTAATGTTACAGGAATCTGGGTGCCCCATCCTCGCCGCGTTCTTGTTTTGCGGCTAGGTTGGGAGACCAAGTGATCACACCCACGCCGTCACCAGCATCCCCAGCTTAACCGGCGACAGCTTCAGCCCGTCGGCCCGATCCTTGAAGTAAAGCTCGTTGAGCTGGTCGGAATCCAACTGCTCGAAGCGATTGAATCCAGCCCGGCGCAGTTCTGTGACCATCTCCTCCGGCGTAAAAAACAGTTGAAACGGCTCTCCAGCGGCGGTCACTCTCTCGGCGAGCGCGTCAAAGGCCTTGCGCCCCACCGCGCTGAGAGTCTCCGGCGCGACTGCATAATCGAAGCTCACCCCGCTCCCCGCCGGCAATTGAGCAATCACCCCCAGCGTCGCCTGAAAAGCCGCAAGCGTCAGGTAGGGAACCACCCCAAGCCAGCCGAAAAACGCCGTAGCTCCCCTGTCGAAGCCCACTTCCGCCAGCCCTTCCGCCAGAGTTTGATGTTCGAAATCCAGAGGAACGAAGGTCAGCGCCTCCGGCAGTGCAATCCCCGCCTCCCCCAGCAGCACTCGTTTCCACTGTTGCGTGGCGGGAAAATCCACTTCAAAAACCAGCAGCCCGGCAAATGGGTTGCGATAGGCAAAGGTGTCCAGCCCGGCACCCAGTACCACGTACTGCGACCCGCCCCGCGCCGCGAACGCCGCCAGTTGGTCCTCCGCATACCGGCTGCGCGCCGCCACAAAGGCGCGTAAGTCCCGTCCTACCTGGTGCGAGGCGCGCCCCATCTTTCCTCGATAGCCCGATCCGATCAGTCGCACCGCAATCGGATCGTTCAGAACCGGGGGCAGGTCCACCAACTGGTGCGCAGCGCGGCGAATCGCCACACCCAGAGCTGTTTTGCTGGCTTTGCCGGTCTCCATGAATTCGAGTGTAGAGCAATGCCGCGGAAGCACTGAGCGCTGTACCATAATTTCCATGAGCTGGATTGGATGGGCAATACTCTCCGCCGTCTTTGCCGCCGCCACCGCCCTGCTGGCCAAGGTGGGCGTGGCGCATGTGGACTCAAACCTGGCCATGGCGCTGCGCACAAGCGTGGTCGTGGTCTTCGCCTGGGCCATCGTCTTCGTCTTCGCCCGGCCTGAAATCGGCGCAACCGGCTTCACCCACGGCGCATGGGATGAGATTCGCTCCCTCGACCGCCGCACCCTGCTTTTTCTCGCGCTCTCCGGCCTGGCCACCGGCCTATCGTGGCTCTGCTACTTCCGCGCCCTGCAACTCGGTCCCGCTTCGCGCGTAGCACCGCTCGACAAGCTCAGCGTCCCCCTGATCATCCTTTTTGCATGGCTGCTGCTCGGCGAAAAGCTCACCCCTCCAGCCCTCATCGGCGGCCTGCTCATCACCGCCGGAGCCGTCGTCATCGCGCTCGGCTGAACCTGTTTGTTGCTCCCGAATGGCGCCGCCATTGTTATAGTGAGGACATCATGAAACGTCTTCTGCTCTTCGCCGCCTCATCGTCGCTCGCCACGGTCTTTGCGTTTGCCCAGGCGCCGGCCACACCCGCGCCCCTGGGAGCCGTCGTCAATTCAGACCATTCGATTACATTCAGGCTGCAATTTCCCGGAGCGAAGCAGGTCTCTGTCGCAACCGACGCTCTTCTCCAGCCGCTTCCGATGACGCAGGGGGCTGGTGGCCTGTGGAGCGCCACGACGCCGCCACTCAAGCCCGAGCGCTATGGCTACACCTTTGTTGTGGATGGCGTACGCATACTCGACCCGCTTAACCGCGACGTGCATCCTAACTTCCTCGACCTCTACAGCGACATTCTGGTGCCCGGCGATCCGCCCGCGCCATGGGAACTCATCGAGATTCCGCACGGATATGTCACGCGCCACATTTTCACCACCAAAGTCGGAGTGCATTATCCCGGCAACCAGACGGCTTATGTCGTCTACACGCCTCCCGGCTACGACCCGAAGCGCGAGGGCGGTTATCCCGTTCTCTATCTGATGCACGGCTTCACAGATACGGAGGAGGGATGGACGCGCGCCGGCAAGGCGGACCTGATGCTCGACCGCATGATTGCCGAGGGCAAGATTGTTCCGATGATTGTGGTGATGCCTCGCGGTTATGGAGACTTCGACATCGTCAGCCACGGTCACAATGCATTCGGCGATCCTGACATCAGTAGGCGAAACATCCAGCTCTTTACCCAGACCGTGCTCGATGAGATCATCCCCGCTGTGGAACGCGATTACAACGTGGCCAAAGGCCGCGACAACCGCGCAGTTGCCGGTCTATCCATGGGCGGACAGGAGAGTCTGACCCTGGGGCTTACGCATCCCGAACTCTTCGCCTGGGTTGGCGCCATGAGCGCCGGCTTGCCGCGGAAAGCCGATTTCGACGCTCTTATTCCGGGAGTCAACGCCAGCCAAACCCATCTCAGCCTGCTCTGGATCGCTTGCGGCACGGACGACAGCCTCATCACGCCCAATCGCGCCCTGGTCGCATGGGCCAGGCAAAAAGGCCTTTCGCCCGTGCCCATCGAAACTCCCGGCGGCCATACCTTTCCTGTATGGCGTGACAACCTGCTGACCTTGGCGCCTCTACTCTTTCGCAAGTAGATTTTGCACTGACTGAGAGGCGTTGTTCACCGCCTGGATTGACTGTTCTACTCCGTGACCTTCGTCAGAAGCAACAGATACACATCGTTCGTCCTGAACGGCAGTGTGGTTTTGATGCTGCCATCGGTCACGCTGACGATGCTTTCTGAAATTGCCGCGCCACTGTCCTTCTCTTTCAGAAAGCGAACCTGCTGGGGCGTGAGCTGGGATGGAGCGCCCATCGCCAGATAGTCAGTGTATGCGTCGTTGACCTTATACCCGATGCGGTAAACCTGCAGCATGTACTTGCCGTTTGGCGCATGGGTCAAAGCCAGATGCACCGGCCCTTTGTCTTGCGGCGGCAAATCCAGCTTGTAGTAGGTCTGGTCGTTCTGGCCCTGCGGCGGCACCTGCGGCGAGTAGTCCCAGAGAAGAACCTGAATCTGGCCATCCCCGCTCTGGGTGATCCACGATTGCGCATCGGAGTCGATCACGTCCACGGCGCCCAGCCGGCTCAGGTATTCAAAGGCATAGAAAGACGGCTTGCGGATGCCCTGATAGTTGATCAGCCCGAATCCACCGTGGAAGGGAGTAAAGCGGGGTCCATTCTCCTCGAAGATGTCCGTGAAGGTCCAGTAGGAAAGCGAATCGACGTACGGGGCAGCGCGCTTGATCTTGTCGAGAATGAAACTGGCCTGGTGGTACTGGTCGTGCATGTAATCCGTAGGCGTATACGCCGAACTCCACTCGGTGAAATGCAGTTCCAGGTTGGGCAGGGCCGACTGCCGCAGAAGCTCCCGCGAGTGGCGCATGCGCCCGCTCACAGCATCCGGCGAAGGATCAAGAATCGTTCCTGCGTTCCCTTCTTGATCCAGAATATCCCTCTCTTACGCCGTAACAATGAGTGGCAACGAAGTCGACCGGCACATGATTAGCCGCGCAGTACTTCACGAATTCCTGCTCATACTTGTAGCCGATGGCTGACGCGGGACCGCCGACGCGGCAGCCGGGGCACTCCGCCTTGATGGCCTCGGCGGTGGTCTTGTACAGGCTCAGATAATCCTCCAGAGTACCGGTAAAGAAGGGCGAGATGTCGGGTTCATTCCACACCTCGTAGTACCAGGTCTTGATTTCTTCTTCGCCGTACCGCTCGCGCCAGTGGGCGATGAGCGCGCGGATCAGCCCACTCCACTTGGCAGGATCCTTCGGAGGAGTGATGTTGCCTTTCCACCAGAAGACGGTCTTGTCGCCGCTGGCCAGCTTTGCCGGCATGAAAGTCAACTCCACAAAGGGACGAATCTTCATCGCAAGCAGCGCGTCGTAAAGCGCATCGATGTACTGGAAGTTGTAAATCGGATGCCCAGCCGCATCCTCGCTGTAGACGCCCATATCGTCGTGCAGCAATCCGTGCATCCGGATGTAGCGGAAGCCGATATCCTTCTGCACCTCGGCCAGTTGTTGCTGCCAATCGGCGCGCAGCCCTTCATTGGCGCGTCCGGCGCCAATCACCATCAGCGGCACGCGGCTATGCGGCCCGGAAACCTGTGAAAGATCGGCTGTGATTTCTCGCGCGGGCGCTACTGTGCCGCTTTGCGCTATGGCCACGACAGCGGCAAAGAAGAGGGTGGAAATCGAGAATCGAATAGATTGCGTGAGTTGTAGCATTGGTCCCATCCTGGTGCAGAATTGCGGTTCAAGAAAGCTTATCTCAAACGACATCTTCTACTATATTCCCCATGCAGCGGCTATCCACTAAACTAAGGTTGTGGAAACTTCTTCCAATTCCGTCGCGCCACGCCGCATCGTTCTCACCGGTTTCATGGGCTCGGGCAAGACGACCGTCGGCCCGCTGCTTGCTGCACGTCTGGGTTGGAGCTTCATCGACGTGGATGACATGATCGAGGCCGAGGCCTGCATGACCATCGCTGAGATCTTCGCCCGCCACGGCGAAGCAGCCTTCCGCGAGCGCGAGCGCGAGACAATTACGCGCCTTGCTGCCAGTGATTCTCTGGTTCTGGCCCTCGGCGGAGGCGCTATCGAGAACGAAGCCACGCGCTCTCTGTTGCTCACCTCTCCGGGCACGCTGCTGGTCCATCTCGAAGTGGAGTTGGCCACGACGCTCAAGCGCTGTCAGGGAACCGAGCAGACGCGGCCCATTCTCGCCGACCAGGCCAACCTCGCTACTCGTTACCAGCGTCGCTTGCCGCTCTACCGCATGGCCCACGTAACGATTCCCGTCGACGCGCTCACACCGGATGAAGCCGTCGAAGCAATCCTGCACGCCGCTCGCTGCCACTGACTACTGTAAAATCGGGATCCCCGCGATGCGCCGCTGCCACTCCGCCGGTCCCGTCTGGTGAACGCTGGTCCCTTGAGAGTCCACAGCCACAGTCACCGGCATATCGCGTACATCGAACTCGTAGATTGCTTCCATCCCCAGGTCGGCAAAGGCCACAACCCGCGCTCCGTGAATGGCCTTCGAGACCAGGTAAGCCGCGCCGCCAATCGCAATCAGATAAACCGCGCCAAACTCACGAATCGCTTCGATCGCTGCCGGACCGCGCTCGCTCTTGCCCACCATTCCCAGCAAGCCTGTCTCGGCCAGCATCTGCCGCGTGTACTTATCCATCCGCGTCGCCGTCGTCGGTCCCGCAGGACCCACTACCTCGTCCCGCACCGGGTCCACCGGACCCACGTAGTAGATGAACCGCCCGCGGAAATCCACTGGCAGCTTCTCTCCCCGGTCGAGCATCTCCGTCATGCGCTTATGGGCGGCGTCGCGGCCCGTCAGCAGCTTGCCGGTCAGCAGCAACACCTCGCCCGGCTTCCACGTCGCGGCCTCTTCGCGCGTCACCGTGTCCAGATTCACCTTGCGCGCGGCTGTCACGTCATAACTCAGCTTCGGCCAGCTATCCAGGCTTGGCGGATCGAGATACACCGGACCCGAGCCGTCCAGCACAAAGTGAGCGTGCCGCGTCGCCGCGCAGTTGGGAATCATCGCCACCGGCAGGTTGGCTGCGTGTGCCGGATAATCCAGCACCTTCACGTCCAGCACTGTCGTCAGCCCGCCCAGCCCCTGCGCGCCAATTCCCAGCCGGTTCACCTTGTCGTAGAGCTCCAGCCGCAGCTCCTCCGCGCGCGTCTTGGCACCATGCGCCTTCAGCTCCTGAATGTTGATCGGCTCCATGAGGGAAATTTTGGCCAGCAACATGGCCTTCTCCGCCGTCCCGCCGATGCCAATCCCCAACATTCCCGGCGGACACCATCCCGCTCCCATCGTGGGCACAGTCTTCAGCACCCAATCCACTATGGAATCGCCGGGATCCAGCATCGCGAATTTGGCTTTGGCCTCCGAGCCGCCGCCCTTAGCCGCCACTGTCACATCAACCGTCGCGCCCTTCACCAGCTCGACATTCACGACGGCCGGAGTGTTGTCTTTGGTGTTGGTCCGCTTGCCCGCCGGATCGGCCTGAATCGAAGCCCGCAGCTTGTTGTCTGGATCGAGATACGCACGCCGGACACCCTCGTCCACCATCGTCTGGATGTCCTTGCGCTCCTCGCCCGCCGCCGCCTCGAAACGAGCATCCATCCCGACTTTGATAAACGCGTTCACGATTCCCGTGTCCTGGCAGATGGGCCTGTGCCCCTCGGCGCACATCCGGCTATTGATCAGAATCTGCGCAATCGCATCCCGCGCCGACGGCGACTCTTCCCGCTCGTACGCCTTCGCCAGGCTAGTGATGTAATCCACCGGGTGGTAGTAGCTGATGTATTGCAACGCGGCGGCTACGCTGGCGATGAAATCTTCCTGCCGGATGATGGTCATGGGGAAGCTCCTTATAAACAGTTTAGGGCAGAGGATGAGGAGCGTGTTCGTCCCCCTGGTCGCTGCAAGCAGCGGCAAGCAAGTCAATCCGTGCAGATGCGATTGATTTCAGGGATGAAGCATAGCGCAAAACGCCTACGGCTGCTGAATCGCGGGCCTCAAGTCCGTATGCCCAAAATCATCGCCCTTCCACAGCACAGGCTCGCGCTTTTCTCGCGCCAGTGCGTAGGTGAAGCAGTCGCCGAAGTTCAGGTTGGCCGGGTGGCCGCTGCCACGGCCGAAGTCGTGATACGCCTGCCGAGCAATCCTGGCTTGTGACTCTGTCACGGGTTCGATGTGGATGCTGAATCTCTCTACCAATTCGTCCCACTCACGGCTAAAAACTGGATTCTTCCAGCTATCCACAACAATCGAAGTTTCAAGAAAACTGGCGGCTGACATTTTCGAGGATTTTGACGCATCCAAAGCTTCAGAGAGCGCTTCCCACTCCGATTCCCGCTTAAGAATTGCGATCAGGGCTGACGAGTCGATAATCATTTGGGCAGGCCTGTCTCATCATCGTAGAGTTCGTCCGTCAACTCCTTCGAGGTCCGGCCGTCGTTCATTAAAGCGGCAGTACGCGCGGTCAACTCCCTGAGCCATTCCATGCGCCCTTCCCGCTTTCGTGTCTCACGCTGGCGCTCTAGACGCTCTTTGACCGAAACCTTCACAGCATGCGTAAGGCTCTCGCCAGTCTCCCTGGCCAATTCGCTAGCCAGACGATGTGTCTCCTCGTCTTTGATGTTCAGGGCCATCCACTTCCACCTTTCCACCAGTAACTTTCCGCCATTCTACCATAAAGGCTTTATCCAGCCCGAAAGTGTTTGTTTCCTTATCCAAATCCGGCCCCAATGCCCTAATCTAGAGCCATGAAGGACTCCAAGCTGGTATACGCCGCTGAAAACGCCGGCGACTCAGGACGAAATCTTCGATCTATTGGTGGTGGGCGCCGGACCCACCGGCCTGGCATGCGCCATCGAGGCTCAAAAGGCCAGCATGCGCGCCGTGATGGTGGAAAAGGGCTGCGTCTGCAACTCGCTCTTTCACTATCCCGCGCACATGATCTTCTTCACCACCCCTGAGCTGCTGGAGATTGGCGGTATCCCCTTTCCCAGCACCAACACCAAGCCCAATCGCAACGAGGCGCTCCAGTATTACCGGCGCGTGGCAGCCCTCTATGAATTGGATATCCGCCAGTACCATCGCGTGGAGCGCGTTGAGGGCAGTGAGGGCGCCTTCATCGTGCACACAGTGGACCGCTTTGGCCGCTCCGGCACGCTTCATGCCCGCAATCTGGTTATCGCCACCGGCTACTACGACCTGCCCAACTACCTCCACATACCCGGCGAGAGCCTGAGCAAGGTTCATCACTACTACTTTGATCCCCATCCTTACTTCGGAATGGATGTGGTGGTGGTCGGCGGCAAGAACTCGGCAGCCATCGCCGCGCTGGAGCTTTGGCGCAGCGGCGCGCGGGTCACGCTGGTCCATCGCGAGGCAGAGATCAGCTACCATGTAAAGTACTGGATCAAGCCGGACATCGAAAAACGCATCGCGGATGGACAGATTGATGCGTACTTCAGTTCCCAGCTGATCGAAATAACGCCGGATGCCGTCATTATCGAGACGCCCGAGGGGCGCAAAGTCTTAAAAAACGATTTCGTCTTTGCCATGACCGGTTACCATCCCGACTTCCAATTCCTGGAGTCCATGGGAATTCTATTTCAAAAAGACGAGCACCGCCCTATCTGCAACCCCGAGACCCTGGAGAGCAACGTCTCCGGTATCTATCTGGCCGGAGTCATCGTGGCTGGGTCTCGCACCAATGAAATTTTTATCGAGAACGGCCGCTTCCACGGCGAACAGATTGTTGCCGCGCTCGTGGCCAAGTGAAGACTGGCTACTGTTGGTTTAGTTCTACTTCAGGTTCCGCGGCTTGACCGCATCGAGTAAATCGAGGCGCGCCGGCTGGCCGGTTAGCGTGTGTGCCCTGCAATGCAACCCCGACGGTGTTGGAGACGCGTAGGAGCGGGTTACGTGCAACCGATCCATGACATTATAGCGAGTGCGCAGGCCGTTCACAGTGACGGACAGTTGGGTGGGAAGGTGATTGCGATCCACGTAAATGACCAGCGCCGCCTCGCGCGGATTATCCAGGCTCTGGCCCACACCCACACCGAAAAACGCCGGATTCTGCCTCATCATACTGGCGGCAATTTGATTCTTGACGGCGACGGCCTGCACAAGTACTGAGGCTGTGAGTGATGGAACACTACTCTCGAACGGAGTCTGCGGAGCCGAGCCGTTATTCACCGCGCGGGCCGTGGAGGGAATCACTACGGTGCGCACGCCGTTCACGGTGGATGGCGCGTTCACCGTCCTGCTCTCGTCGGTGTAGAGAATGATCGCGGCCTCGCCGGGGTGGTCGCTGCTCTTGCCGATGGACACGCCTAACAATCCGGCCGCCGAGTTCACCAGCATCCGAGCCTGGGCCAAGGCCTGTTGAGCGTGCACCGTCTCGGTATCGCTGAGCGCCTGGGATTGTGCTGAGGAGATGGTGTTGTCGCCATAACTGAGGCAACTGACCGCATGGTCGGCCGCGCCCACGAATGTATAACTCCCGCCTAACTGCGCGCTTAACTCGGCGAGCACGTCTGCCGTCGGATTGGCCACGCCGTGGCTGACTCCTAAAATGTCTGTGCCGCCGGCAAAGTAAAGCCCCACCGGCTCGGCGTTCGCGGTATCCACTATCAGCGCGCCCGAGTCGCCCGAGTCGCTGAACTGGTTGCCGCTCAGGCCTAGTTGATGAGTGAAGGTCTTGGTCAGGTAAGGACGGGTCTCCGCGCAGTCGAGGTAATAATCCACCATCACATCGAGATCGATGGCAGAGATGCCGCCGCAGGTCAGCCCAGTGGTTCGCCCGCTCTTAGCGACTTGCAAATCGAGAGTTGCGGCCTCACCCCGTCCACCGGTCGAGCTGGTGCCGGGAGGAGCGGCGGCCAGAGTGCCGTCGGCCTGTCTGTTGCCCAGTTCCAGAATGCTGCCGCTGGGGTCCACTGCGCGGGATGTCACTTGAGCAATCGCCGCGTCGGCGTTGGTCTGATTCGAGCTGAGCGGAAGCCAGCCGGTAAGAGACGCCACCTGCTGAACGCCCGCGCTGTCGCCCAACGGCGTGCAGTTGTTGTCGATCAACCCCGGCTGGATGATGGCGTCGCCCACTGCGGCGTGGTCGCTTTTAGCCAGCACGTGATTATTACTCAGGATGTAAGGACGCTTGCTCGCGTCCTCGATGAGCGCACCCAGCGTGCCGCTGCAGCAGTCCACGATCTGGTTACCGCGCGTGTCGTAGTCCGTGTTGTTGCCGCCCGAGCTGCCCAGCATGACCGATGCTGAAGGCTGAGCCTGGTGAGCGGCTGGATTGCTGGTCACTCCGGCCGAGTTCAGCAGCACCACGGCCGAGGTTCTGGACCCCGGCCCTAACGAAGTTCCACCTAACGTGGCTACCACATACGTCGCGCCTGTCGCTTGTACTGAAGATGGCGCCGAATATGTAACCGCGCAGGAGGTGAAGGTCTGGCTGTCGCGTTGGCAACTCGTTGCGCTCAGCGAACCCTGCCCGCCACTCTGGCCGTATGGCGAGCCAGCCAACTCGAAGTGAATGCCGTTCGAGCCTCCTGCCTCAGCTAAAACTCCAGTGATGGTGACTATGCCATTGGCGCCCATGGCCGCGTTCTCCGGCGTAAGTGGTTGCAGGAATCCCGGCGTTATGGATAGCACGGAGTATGCCCGGAGACTGGGATTTGCAGCCAGAGTTGCCGTCACCACTATCTCGGCGTGATCGGCGGTCAAGTAGCCGGGCGGCGTGTACTGGCCGAGCTGGTTGATGCTTCCCGGCCCACTGACCGCGTCTCCGCCGGAGATGGACCAAACAACCTCCGCCGGGCCGCCGCCTGCCAGCGTGGCCGCGAGCTGCTGAACCGGATTACCTTGCGCATTGGCGGCATTGCAACCGGTGCAGTTGGTGTCTATGAAGCCAGTGCGAGGAGTTATGGAAATAGCTGAAATTGCTGGAGTTGTCGTGACGAGGCTGTTGCCGCAACCGGCCATTGCCAGCAGCGCCGGAGCCAGTAGCAGCGGATAATTTCCAGGAAACAGCCGCATGATCACAACCTATGGATAGACACCCTATTCTATCGACTTTATACGGGAGAAAAGTAAAGCAAGCCACCCAGCTTATTACGATACTCTTTCCAGAAATCACTTCAGTCCCCGGCAGTCCAGCGCCGTAGCGCAAAATATTAGCGCATCGTAACTGACTGCCAGCGCAGAGAAGAAGAATACGTATTCCGGAGTACGCACTGAACTATCGCTTCTTGATGAGCGAAGAGTGCCCCGCCGAAATGCGACCAATAATACGCGGTGGAGATAGAAGCAAATTCCGCCGCCAGTGCCTTCCCGGTTTCCCCCCTCCACAAGAAGGAAATTACGATAGGTTCCAAGAAAGTTTGCTTGCCGAATGATCGATGAATGGGACCACAGCCACATCAGGTTTTGGTCTTCCGCTTTCTCGATAGAGAGCTTGCTCTGAGTTGTCTGACTTGTCGCATCCGACAGCCAAAAGTAATAGGGATATAGCGATAGATGTACGTAGCATAAGTGTAACTCCTGTAAATGTACACTATCCCTTGTTCCCCTCTTTTTTTCTAGTGGAAATTTTTTTTACGAGTTGTGAAAATCTAACGTATTCTATTTAATAACTCTTTCTAAAACGGGAGAAAATTATGTCAGCAACAAGTTCAGTACAAGCGCCAGTCGCACCACTACCAATAGCAGCATCGCCAGCGGTTGAAGCAACCGGTGGAGTATGGAATGAGATCAGAACCTGCGGCGCCAACCTGCTCCATCTCGCCTATCGAGTTGTCGGCGTTGTTTTTATGGCCTTGCAGAAAGTCGTCGAATGCATCCTTTCAATTGCGAGTTCAGGCTTTGACAAAATGCACACATGGATTACGGGGATACCTTCAGTAGCTTCACCAGAAAGTGAGCGAGTTGCGCTCCAAGAGGCGATCCGCGCCGCCGATGTCGAAGAAAGAGTGCTCGGAACCGCGCCTCCAACTGCTACTCCTTCTGAACCAAGTTCTGTGCCAACAGCTACTGCAGTGCAGCAGCTTCCAGCCGTGCAACAGTTGAACGGGTTAGCAGCTGCAAGCGCCGGATTAAGCGAAGATGAGCAGTTTCAGCTCATGCAAATGCAGCAACAAGGCGGAGCAACGCGAACTGCGCAGCCAACGCTCGACCATCTAACGGGCGGACTCAGTGAAGCGGATCAGCTCGCAGCGCTACAGCAGCAAACAGGCGGCGAGCCCTACGTGCGTCCGCCGATGCGGTTCTCATCTGCACAGACATGTCCTCAATCCCATTGAAGGAATGACAGCTGATCAGCAGTTTGAGCTGTTGCAGATGCAGCAAGTGCGCGAACAGGAAGCTCTAGAGGCGGAGCAGCGGATTCAAGCTGAGTTGTTAGCGCAACAGCCAGCCACGGCTCTATCACCAGTTATAACGCAGCAAACACGACGGGACGAGGCGCCTCTCATTGAAGCAGCGCCGCCGAGACCGCAGATTCCTGCGGAACTCGCCGCGCTCATTCCGCAACATCAAGACGGCGTCGCCTTTTTACAGCAACACTGCGCTAGTTTAGTTAATGGTCCGTACAGGATGTGAATGCGATCCTAAGACCTGCTAGCTAAGCGGTCGTTCAATTCTTCCTGGACCCCAGCGCGATCCTTTTCCCGGGCGATTACCAGCATTCTTGCTACTGCCTAGCACCTCGATTCCGACCGCACTGGACTTTCAGCGAGACGTTGCAACAGTTGCGTAGCGCGTGGATTGGGTGATACAGGGGCCAATAGCAATGCACCAGGTGTGTAGCGTCCGGCAATCTTCCCCCGATGAACGCAGTCTTTGAAGGGCGTGCAAACGCGATTGTAGAAAGACTGATGTACAAGGCAGCGTTTCAGGCCTGTGTCTATGGAGCTTGGATTCTGAAGAGTGAGGATACAAATCCATCGCGAGGAGAGATCCTCGCGATGAGATTTTGAAGATTAGTAGCTTTGAGATTTACCGCAGCCGCAAGCGCCTTTGACGTTGGGATTGGTGATTTTGAAGCCCGATCCATTGAGCCCGTCGACATAGTCGATCTCGGAGCCCAGAAGGCGGGAAACGATCTTTCCATCGACGTGGATATCGACCCCGTGACAA
Source organism: uncultured Acidobacteriaceae bacterium (assembly GCA_963840985.1). Lineage (GTDB taxonomy): Bacteria > Acidobacteriota > Terriglobia > Terriglobales > Acidobacteriaceae > Telmatobacter. The sequence goes on along the minus strand of CAWJDN010000105.1, from coordinate 3,514 downwards.
GTAAAAACTTGATCGTTGGGAGTCGCTTTTTCTGAATAATCGAGCACATATTCGAATCCGCTGCATCCGGCAGCCTTATCGCCGAAGCGGAGGCCCCAGCCTGCTTTACCGTCTTCTTCGAGGATCTGGCGGTACTTATTGGCCGCGCGGGCGGTCATCCGGATCGTGCTGAGGTCGACCTGTTCGTTTAAAATAGTATTTAACCTGTTTACGAGCCCATCGATCGCCTCTTCAGGGAAGCCGTGGCTGAGCATGCCGGCTTCTAGGGTTTCCCAGGTAGAGGCCTGGCATCCGACGCAATTTAAGCCCGTATTTGTGAGCTCCTGGGCCAAGCGCTGACTCTTATGGGGGAAAAGAGGAAAAGATCTCCTCAATGGTCATTGTGCGCGAAACTTGCTTCTCTGACATAGTAACCTCGTAAAATTAAAAATTTATTTTAACACAGCCGCCGCGGATCTTGCATTGGCAGGCCAGACGTTCTTTGTCTTGTTCGCCTAAAAAGTCCTTTTCCTCTTGCGTAAAGGGGGTCAGGTTTTCGATCCCTTCCAGGACCTCAATGACGCAGGTGCCGCACACGCCTTCGGTGCAGGCAAAGGGGACCCCGGCCTCTTCGCAGGCCTCCGCAATGGGGGATCCGTCGATAAGCTCTTTCTCTTCTCCCGTAGGAGCAAATATTAGTTTTGACATCGTGTCCTAAGCGTTTATGTGAAATATATCAAGAAAATAGGAATAAATCAAGGGGCAATCCCTAGAATGGGACGCCCCTCGATAAGGGGAAGGGTTTGACTCAATATTCCACCTTTTTTTAGCTCATTGAGCGGCTGCGGCTTTCGCAAACGGACCTTCCTCCTCACCCATAGCCCCTGGCTATGGCCTTCGTCGGTCATCTCCGTTTGCGTTTGCCTCGCTAGCTCTATGAGACAAATAAAAAGTGGAACATCGAGTTACAGGTTCTTCAAGGCTTCTGTTTCCTCTAAAAGCTCCTCGGCGGTCGCCTTGAGCGTCTTGATCCCTTCGGGGAATCCGCAGCGGACGAGAACATCGTTTAAGTGGGAGAGCTCAGCCTCGAGCTGGTCCACTTTACTTTCTAATCCTGCGATCTTGTTTTGCATTAAATTGATCATTAAAAATAGCCTCCTTTTTATTAATTAATATTACCTAGCTATCCATGCATATTATATTCGTAATGATGAATTGAAGACAATGAGAATAAAAGAGGATAAATAACTAAAAAATTGAATATATTTAGGGTTAAAAAAAGAGGCCCCTATTTCTAGGGGCCTTTTCAATAAGCGGCTCAATTTTTATTTTAAGTTGAGATTACTTGTCTCTTCTATCATCGTCTGGATACCAATTCGGTAACTCTCCTCCAGGAAAGCCGCCAAAAAGGAGGTTGTCGCTTCCCCAATTTAAACCAGAGTTATAACCTGAACCTTCGTCATCGCTGCTATTTGGGGTAGCATCGCGAGGTGATTGTGGCGGAGATCTGTCCGGCGACCCGCTGATCAATGGAGCAACGTAGGGCCTTGCAACAGGTGCGGTACTTTCGGAGGTGCTTGCAACAACTTGATCTGGGCCTTTCATCAGCGAATTGTCTTGCGGAAGTCCGCTTGGATTACCACCGTTAACTGGAGCAGGACCAAAAGCCGTCTCCAACAGATAGCGAGAACGATCCGCAGCACCACCATCAGAAGGCGCATCGGTAGGAGGAACAACATCTTGTTGTCTAGCAGCACGGATATCTGTTTGGTTTCCATTAAAAGCACCCTCTGGAGAAGGATGGCCAACTACATGAGGATGAGGGTTGTATTCTGGATCATGGGCAACGACTTGACCATCTTGGGCAAGGTCTTTTCTGATTCTGTATTCCGCATATCCAGCAGTGCCCAAAGTGCCAAGTCCTAGTAGTCCAAGACCGTAGTAAGCAGCCGTAGACAATAAAGAAGGCCTGTTTGCGGCAGCTTGTGCAGCTTGAGCAGCAGCGGATAATCCGAACACTGAAGGAACAGCTGTTCTAAGACCGTCGAGGATCGCAGGACCGGCACCCATGTAAGCGCCTGTACCTACAGCAGCGGCTGTAAGGCCGCCAACTGCAAGGGCTTTTTTATGGTTGCTTGCGAAGGTAGCAGCTCTAGAAGCAGCATGCGCAATTGAGGGAACACCGGAAACAACTTTAGAAGCGCCCGCTTTTACAAGACCAGCACCGAAACCGGCAACCGAACTAACGGCTCCAGCAACTTTAGAAGCGCCGGCTTTAACACCGTTAACGGCCATACCGATATAGGTAGCGTCGTAAGCAGCTTTAATAGCGTCTAGTTTTGCGTTTAGCAAGATACGCGCTTGTTGTGCGGTGACTTCAGCAATGTTAGAAGTGATTTCGTTGCCTGTAGCAGGATCGATCACTGCAGGGCAGAATTGGTTGATGAAACTCAACGAAGCGCGGATGTCGTTTTCGCTATCAGAAGCATTCCTTGCCATGTTGATCAAGATCGTCTGAGCTCTCATCGCGTTGAACTGATCAGCCGTTTTTTGAGCCGTGTGAGCCGCAGCCTTGTTTTGGATTCCTCTTACAGCTCCAATAACGAGTGCGACAACTCCGCCAACGGGGCCGCCGATAACGATGGTGGCCAGGGAAGCGAAGAGGCCGAGAACTGTAGTAGCAATACGCACTGCAATTGCAGCCACATGAGCTACAACGTTAGCAACTCTACCAGCGAGGTTGAAAATGCGGTGATCTTTAACAGCAACACCGGCTAAATCGACCCGTTCGCCTTGAGCGTTAACCACTTCTTGTTTTGCGTTAACAGTAAAAGCGCCGTCTTGCGCTTGAATAGAAGCGAGAAGGGCGCCGGCAGGGCGAACTGTTTCGCCGTTGTTGTTAACATAGACTTCGTCTCCGTTGGCATCAACGCCAGAGAAGAGGATAGCATCTGGGCTAGCAACGACTTGCGGAGATCCGAAAAGTTGCTCAACTGAACCGAAAATGCCTCTAGCAGCAGCGGCTCCGCCAGCATCAACGAGGTTGTGTGCTGATTTTACGATGTTCGAAGCCTTTTGCATTGTAGTCAACTGAGCAGGCTCTTCACCTTGAGCGAGAGGTCCAACGAAAGGTTGTGTGAGTTCAAAGGAGTTGCGTTTGCCGAGGTTAGCTTCCAAGTTGCTGATGCCGGTCGATAAGACTGAGAAACCGCGGCTGAGTGCGGATGTTGCACTAGCGATATTGCTTGGTGCAGCGACTGGGGCTGCCGGGGCGACGACTGGTGTTGCCATAAACTCCATCTTAATTGTTAATTTAATTGATTCTAATGAATGCTATTGTATACGAAAATACTATTAAGTTCAAGTTTGATAACCTGCGCTGCATTTAATCAAACAAAAACTTTTAATGTATAATTTGGTTTTGATTTGTCAGTGGATTTTGACCCAATGACAAATAAAAACTTGATCCTTTGATTAAAAAAGAGGCCCCTATTTCTAGGGGCCTTTGCAAAATAGCAGCCTTAGGCAGCTAAAT
>CAWJDN010000104.1:0-11507 GCA_963840985.1 uncultured Acidobacteriaceae bacterium | reverse complement strand
AATTGTCAATTCAGTGAATGCGAATATCTCCCGAGCCGGTCTCGATGCGTACCGTAGGCCCACCGCCGTTCAGCTTGCCAACCACATGGTGGTGGTTCAACTCGCCCTGCATCGCTATTTCCTTGTCGGAGTGGATGCTGCCTGAGCCCGTCGAGGCGTCCAGGGTGATCCCGGCGTTGCCCGGCCAGTACTCGACATCCCCTGAGCCGGTCCCCAGCTTCCAGTCCGTAATCGGCATTCCGCCTACATTGATGTTTCCCGAGCCCGTCCCGGCGCGCAATCCGCCATGCAGGTTGCGCAGCTCCATGTTTCCCGAGCCGGTATGCGCCTTCACGTCGCCCGTGCCCGTCTGCTCCGCGTAAATGTCGCCCGAGCCGGTCTCTGCCGTGAACCCGTTGTGCAGCCCGGTGGCGTGAATGTTGCCCGAGCCCGTATTCAGTTTCGCGTTCTCGCCTACGCCATCCACGGTAATGTTGCCAGACCCGGAGCCGGCCTCAAGCAGCGCATTCTCCGGTGCCTGAATCTCATAGTCGATGCTGATGTTGCGCAGGTTCTCGTGATGGCCCCCGATGCGCACAATGTTGCCTATCTGCTCAATGGGCGGGTTGGCCGCAATCTCCTTCGCCCGCTCCTCGCTGCCGCCCCAGCCCCAGCCGCCCAAGCCGGTCTTCACCTTGCCCCAGATGTGCACTTGGTTGTCCGTGCCGCGCGTCAGGTGAATATTCCCCGAACCGGTATCAACCGATAGTTGCACCTGACCGCTCACGTTCAGCGTGCGTTCAAAGGTATACTCCGAAGCCAGCGCCGTGCTCGCCGCCAGCCCCAATGCCGCTGCTGCCAGTAGACAGTTTCTTCATCGAATGCCTCGTTTCTCAGAATTGATTACCTGGAAATCAGGGATATCTTGACCAGATACAAAAATTCGCAGCCCCAGAATCTCAGACGGCGCCTGCCGGCCTTCGTCAACCATGCTGCTCCGGCCAGCCTCCACCACACGCTCTTCCTTCCATACGTACGACAGGGAAGCTCGGTTCCCGGTTGCAAAAATTTAGCGTAGGGGTTGCTGTTCCCTATTCCCTGATCTCTGCCTTCTGACCACTGTTCACTGATCAATGTGGAAGTGCTATCCTCACACCGGGATGCCCGGTCTCTCCCTGCTCCAATTCGTCGCCGTCGGCCTGCTCATTCTGGCCAACGCCTTCTTTGTAGCTGCCGAGTTTGCCCTGGTCTCCCTGCGCGACACCCGCATCGAGCAGATGCTCGCCGCCGCCGTCCCCGGAGCCCGCGCCGTCCGCCGCCTGCAGCGCGATCTCGACGACTTTCTCCCCGCCGTCCAGCTCGGCGTCACCCTCTGCTCCCTGGCTCTCGGCTGGATCGGCGAGCCATTGGCCGCCTCCACCCTTATGGGCTGGATCAGCGCTCTACCCTTCGCCCAGGCTCACGCCCTTCTCTACGCACACATCATCGCCGTCACCCTCGGCTTTGCCATCATCACCTACTTCCATGTAGTGGTCGGCGAACTGGTGCCCAAGTCCCTTGCCCTGCGCCGCGCCGAGGCCCTCGCCGTAGCCGTCGCCCGGCCCATGCTCATCTTCATGACCGTGGCCCGCCCAGCCCTCCGCCTCCTCAAAAATTCCGCCGCCGTCATACTCCGCGGCTTCGACATTCCCCTCACCGAGCGCGCCCAGGTCCACTCCCCCGAGGAGCTCAAGCTCATCGCCACCGCCGCCCGCCGCCTCGGCGTCCTGCCCCCTTTCCAGGAGACCCTCATCCACCGCGCTCTCGAACTGGAAGATGTCCCCGTCCGCGAGATCATGACCCCACGCCAGAAGATCTTTTCCCTGCCTTCCAATCTGCCCATCGATGCCGCCACCGCCCAGGTCATCGAGCACATGCGCTCTCGCATCCCCGTCTACGACGAGACCAAAGGCCCCGAGCACATCGTCGGCGTCGTCTACTCCAAAGACCTCGCCCGTCTCATGTTCTTTCGTTCCTCCAAACCTATCGCCGATCTCACCCTCCGCCACGTCATGCGCGACATTTTGGTCGTCCCCGAAACCAAATCCGTCCTCGACCTCCTCCGCGACCTCCAGCAACGCCGCCGTCAAATCGCCATCGTGGTCGACGAGTACGGCTCCACGGTTGGCTTGGTCACTACCGAGGACGCCATCGAGCAGCTCACTGGCGAACTGGAAGACGAGTTCGACGCGCCTGCCCTCCCCGTCCTCCCCGCCGCCGGCGGCGCCGTGCTGATGGACGGCGGCCTCAACCTCCGCGACCTCGAAACCCAGATGCATTGGGATCTGCCCCGCGCGGGCGGCATAGAAACCCTCGCTGGCTTCCTTCTCATGCGCCTCGGCCACATCCCCAAAGTCGGCGAATCCATCACCCACGAAGACCGCCGCCTCACCGTCGTCGAAATGGACAACCGCCGCATCGCCAAAATCCGCGTCGAGTCGGTCGAAATAACGCCACCGTCGGCGGGCCAATGATCCCATTCAACCGCTAACCCGCTAACCGGATCGCCCTGTTGCAATTTATATCGGACTGAATTAGTCTTATTTCATATATGCGACTGTTTTAGTCGTAATTCCACGGAGGTTTCATCTTTGCTTTCAAATCCACGCATAACTTTGATTCAGCACAGCTTATGGCTGGCTGCATGGCTGGCGTTGCTCATCACCCCCGTTGGCAGGGCACAGGAAAAGCCCTACTTTGTCACCTACTCGCACGATCTGGAGGAGCCCGGCAACCTCGAAATCGAAACAAAGTCAGCCGTTGCCCAGCCCAACGGTGACAACCCATTCGGCGCTACGGCGATGGAGCTGGAGTACGGCACCCGCGCCTGGTGGACGACCGAACTCTATCTCGACGGCCAGGCCACCGGCAGCGACTCAGCCGTCTTCACCGGCTGGCGGCTGGAGAACCGTATCCGCCCCCTGATGCGCGATCACGCCGTCAATCCCGTCTTCTACGTCGAGTACGAGAACATCTCCGGCGCGGATAAGACCATCCTTGAATTCGTCGGCCACGACGGCCAGTCCGACCTTGCGCCGCCCAACGCCATCATGCGCCACGACCATCAGCACGAAGCTGAGCTGAAGCTGATTCTCTCTTCCAACCTGAAGGACTGGAATTTCTCCGAAAATTTCATCTCCGAAAAAAACCTCGGCCATGCCCCCTGGGAGTTCGGCTACGCCGTCGGAGCCACGCGCCCTCTGCGCAGCACGGCCAGCAGCCGCGAATGTACCTTCTGCGCGGAGAAGTTCATCGCCGGCGCCGAGGCCTACGGCGGCCTCGGAGACACCTTCGCGCTGACCATGCGCGACACCTCGCACTACATCGCCCCGCTCATCGGCTGGCAATTGCCCAAAGGCCTCCGCTTCAGCTTCTCGCCCGGCTTCGGCCTCACCAGCACCAGCCTCAACAGGGTCTATCGCGTGGGACTGGCCTTTGAATTCGAACAAATTGGAAAGTGGTTTCATTCATCCAATTCATCCAACTCATCCAATGGAGGCGCACTATGATCCGGCCCAGACTTGCTGTTCTGCTCATCGCGCTTACCTCTGCGGTTGCTCTCGGCGCAGCCTCCAACTCGCATTGGCAGCGTGTTCCGGCCAAGGATCATGCGCGTCCCAATCCACTGGCCGGCCAGCCCGAAGCAATAGCCGCCGGCGCGCTCCTCTATCGCGACCACTGCCAGCAATGCCATCAGACCAACGCGCAAGGCGACGGCCACAAGCGTCCCTCTCTGCGCAGCGAAGGAATTCGCGCGGCCAGCGACGGCGACCTCGAGTGGTTTCTGCGCCAGGGCGACCTGAGCCACGGCATGCCCACCTGGTCAAGCCTGCCCCAGGCCCAGCGCTGGCAACTAATCGCCTATCTGAGGTCCATTCAATAATTCGCTGCCGCGTCCCGAACACACTTCGAGCCCGTCCGCCGCGCGTATACCTCACCCTGCACGCAAAGAATCTCCGCGAAGCGCATTTCCGCTTATGCCGCTTTCAACTGTCCACGGTTAAAGTGCCGCCTGCCCTTTTCATACCTATGTATGAGATTGCCCCAGCCAGAAACTGACAGGCGGCGGCTGATTCACTTAAAGACGTTATCTTACTCTACTGAATGTGCCGGATTCGACGTAGTTCGTTCGTTTGCTGTGGTCGGTGAAGTGCGTAAACATCTGGGCGCCAAGCTCGCCATCACCGCGCGGCTCAATCACCAAGGTTCGATTCGAGAAGCTGTCATGATAATTCACAATCAGGGCTCGCGCTGTGGTCTCCAGGTTGGACTCCACACTAGGCGCATAAAGGTGAGCATCGATGTTGCCGATCTCGCAGGGATGCGGTGTGCATGCGCCCCATGCCTTCACGTCCACATCGAGGCCGTGCACCCGGATGTCGAGTTCGACCACGCCGCGAGTTTGCGCGTTCACGTTCTTCCAGTGCCCCTCAAAGCGGGCGGTTTGTGCCGATGCCATGCTGGCGAGGGCGAGTACCATGCAGAGACCCAGAGTTCCAAACACAATCTTCTTCATCGTTCTCTCTCCTTAATGAAATCCAGGATTTACATGTGGGGGATCCTGACCCACAGCTATGCTAAACATGGAAGTTATCCTTGTCAAAAATTTTCGAAAACGTACTTCAGGCTATTCCCTATTTCCTATTCCCTACTCCCTACTTCCTAAGCTGAGCGAAACGTCTTGCTCGCGACAACGACGTGCCCTCGAACGTTGAATCCCCTGAAGATGCACTTCGTCTCCTTCGTTTCCATGCGCCGTCAATTCAGATATCGCTGCGAAGAGCGCCTGGCGCCCACTATAATAGGGCGACGCCTTTCCGCACTCACCGAAGGCTTTGGAGTGGATCCATCATGTTGACTCGCATTCATCTGGCCCGCTTGGCGCGGCCGTTTTTTGCCTTATCTCTTCTGGTTGGGCTGGCTGCGGCCGTCCACGCACAATCTCTTGCCCCTGAAGTCACGCTGCCCGTCGGCTTTGCCACCATCGACCCCTTTGCGCAAAACAAATTGATGGCGCGTGAAGTGAATGTGCTCGGCTACGACCCCATCTGGGGCGATTTCTCCAAGGGCCGTTTTAAGCAGGAGTACTTCCGCAAGATTCATGACGCCGGATTCACCACCGTCCGCGTCAACCTCCAGGCCTTCCAGTACATGACGGCAGACAACAAGTTGCCCGATTCCTGGTTCCGCATGCTCGACTGGGTCGTCGCCAACGCAACCGAAGCGCATCTACAGGTCATTATCGACGAGCATGACTTCATCTACTGCGGCGAGACGAGCTATGTCGAGTGCAAGCCCAGGCTCCTCTCCTTCTGGCAGCAGGTCGCGCCCCGCTATAAAGACACTCCCAACAGCGTCACCTTTGAACTCCTCAATGAACCGCACGGCCTCATCTCCAACCAGGAGTGGAACAACCTCTTTCCCGAGTTGCTCGCAATCGCCCGCAAAACCAACCCCACCCGCAACGTCATCATCGGACCCGGCGTCTGGAACAGCCGCGCCGCGCTGAAAGATCTTGTCCTGCCCGGCGATGACGGCCACATTATTGTGACCTTCCATTTCTACGAGCCTCTCCCCTTCACGCATCAGGGAGCGCCTTGGGCTGGCGAGGAGATTCGCACTGGGCATGACATTGCTTGGGGCAAGTCTGAAGAGCAGCTCGTCGTCGAGCGCAACTTCGATGGCGTCGCCCAGTGGAGTCACGAGCATCATCGCCCCATCCTTCTGGGAGAATTCGGCGCCTATGACAAGGCTCCCATGGAGAGCCGCCTCCGCTGGGATGCCTTCATCCGCAAGACCGCCGAAGAGCGCGCTTTCAGCTGGGCCTATTGGCAATTCGACTCTGACTTCGTGGTCTACAACGTGGAAACCAACACCTGGAACGAGCCCATCCTCAAGGCTCTGATTCCAAAGCCGCATTGATCGTCAGACACCCTGTAAAGCTGCGCGGGCTTCCAATCCAGCCGGGCCAGATACAAGCGCCAACGAAAGTGCGTTTAACATTGCTGCGAAATTGAAAGAAGGTTTCCCTATTCCCTGTTCCCTGTTCCCTATTCCCTATTCCCTGTTTCTTGTCATCCTGAGCGAAGCGCAGCGAAGTCGAAGGACCCGCATTTGTTTTGTGCTCTGTATCAGGGCACGACTTGTAGGTCAGGGTTTTAACCCTGACTGCCGATAGATCGCATAATTATGAATGGCTTTAGCCCCTGAGGGAAGTTTTCCGGAGGGAGCAGTGGCCTTCAGGCCACTGAATACACGCATCAACAAAAAGGCCTTCAGGCCCGGGCCTATTCCCTGTTCCCTGTTCCCTATTCCCTGTCTTTACCATCCACCCGTATTTTGAAAATCAATCCACGCGACGAAGTCGCGATTAAAAGTTACGGCCTTACCCCGTTTCTCTTGCCATGTGAGTTGTTTGATCGGCAACTTCCAAATTTCCGGCAATCCTAAATCAACGCATTCCCGGATCGATGTCGGATGCTGCCTCCTTTACTACTGGAATCTAATCGATTAGACTGTTGGCGATGCCCAGACAGTCGATCACTTACGATATTTTGATCGCGTCGCCGTCTGATACTGCCGCTGAACGGGATGTAATATCTCGCTGCATTAGGGACTGGAGTTCAGCCCATGCCCAAATCGGTATTCACTGTCGCGATGTCAGATGGGAGTTGGACGCAATTCCTGCCTATGGTGAGCGCATACAGGATGAACTAAATAAGCAATTGGTCGATTCATCCGACGTTCTGATCGGGGTTTTCAAGGCGCGGATCGGAACGCCGACTGGGATTTCATCGTCGGGAACCATAGAAGAGATTGATAGATTTGTGGTGTCTGGCAAGCCGGTCATGTTGTATTTCTTTTCTGGACCAATTCCTAACGATCACGATGAAGAGCAGTGGCGGTTTCTCAAAGCTTACAAGAGCCAGATTTCAGGAAAGGCGTTCTATCGTCTTTTCAAAGATGCGGATGATCTACGGCAACAAATTTCTCATGATCTCGCTGCCTTGATGGTGCATATTACAAACGCGCCGCCTGCTCCATCGGCACAAAGTGATCTTGCGAAGATTTTCATCAGAACGAGGCCAGGGCAACGCAGTGGAGGCATGAGAACGGTGCAAGTGTCAGCTGTAATCGAGAATGTCTCTGCTATACGAAAAATAACCGATTATGTTTGCACTATTTCGGTTCCACGCGCATGTCTAACTCACACTTCGGGAACTATTATAGGAGAACGTCGTCAGGAACCATCATCAGATAGGCGCGTCTTCAGGGTATCAAGCTCTGATCCCGGCCGGCCTGCGATCATCTTTCAGGGGGACAAGGTGCCTCTCTTCATTCTTGATTTAGGGGTGGATCAGCTCAAAATGAAAGGCACATATCTTGCCGGAGATTATGAAGGAACACTCGCCGAGATGGTAATGGTTGATGCTGTGGTCGAGGGTGAACTGCTACACGCGGAACGAACAGTAGCGGACATCTTCGAGAATCCACAACAAGAGTAATCCTATGTCTAGCCGTGCCAGTGTGTGGCGGTGGGGAGTTCCTCATTGGCAATTGTTATTCTGATTCCTGCGGTTGAATTACTTCTTGCCAGGTTGATTTCAATTCGTGACGGTTGATGTGATATTTACCGGTATATTCGCTTGTTTTACGATTGAACGCGTGTTATGTTCGACTGACCTTCGGGGAGGAGGTGCAGGTGACAGTTCTAGCAAGCTGGATACGCCGAATCCGTGATGCGGAAGAATTGATCTTCATTTCTGATAGCCGCCTTTCAGGGGATGGCAGGAATTTTGACGCTTGTGCCAAGATACTCACACTGCCACGTTCGGACTGTGCGATCGCATTTGCGGGATATACAGGACATGCATTCCCGATGATGCTACAACTCGACTTAGCCATTGATGCATATGAGCCAGCACGCCGAGGTGGCCTCGATATTAGCTCACTTCGAACACATACACTCAAGCTGTTTGATCGGATGGCGCAGGAAATAACCTCATCTCCTTTGATGTCCGCTGAGCAAAATGTGGAACCTGAGGCGAATTTTCTCTTCGGTGGCTACTCGTGGGTCAAGAAGAAATTTGAACTTTGGTCTATCGCCTATAGATGCTCTGAAAATGGATTCGTAGCATCACCAGCAGGGTGGGTACGATATCAATCAACCGCTAAGAAGTGGGTATATACGAATGCAAAGGTTACCAAAGCCAAGGGTTCTTGTGCGAAAGTAGCATTTGGTGGGGATCAAGGCCCTCTTGCTCGAACTCGTTTATTGAATCTTCTGACCCAAAAATACAAGGAGCCCGAAGCCTTCCATGGTCTCGATTGGGAACCATTTGAGGTAGTGCGGGATATGCTTCGCGATCGACGACATTCGGATACCATCGGTGGAGCCCCGCAGGTGGTTAAGGTCTATCAATACATGCAAACCGCTCCTTTAGCCGTGTACTGGCCCAACCGACGATCAGGGCAGGTCGTACTGCAAGGGCGGCCTTGCCTTGGGTATGAACAAATCGACAGATGGGTTCTTGATCCTGATACGTTGAAATCTCATCATCGGGCATTTTCCAAGAAAGATGACGTGGGACTTGAACCAGGAGCGCCTCAGGAGATTTGAGGCAGATGTCGGAAGCATTTGCCGGGCAACCCAGAACCATCCTTGCCGCTCCGCCGAAAGCCGCCCGCCCCACCGTAGGTGCCCGGGTACTGTTCCCTGTTCCCTGTTCCCTATTCCCTGTTCCCTGTTTCCGCACCCCAAATAACCCAATTTTTCGCAAAAAACCTCTATCTCGAAGCAGAGACTTTTTGCGCGTCCTGAACCCTATTTAGCCGCACTTCAGGTCGACAATCTCAGCCTTAAACTCCCCATCTTCTCCCACCGTCAGCAACCCCACCGTCACCGGCAGCCGGAACCGCCGCGGCCCGCACGATCCGGGATTGAAGTACAGCACCCCCTTGCGCCGGTAGAAGTTGGGCACGTGCGTGTGTCCGCTGAGCACGGCGGCAAACTTCCCCGCCGCCGGGTCCAGGTGTAAAGTCTTCAAATCGTGCAACATATAGACGTAGCGCTCGGCGATCAGCACCACCTCCGTCTCCGGCAGCTCGCTCAGCGGGCCTTCGCGGTCCACGTTGCCCCGCACCGCCGTCACCGGCGCAATCTTCTCCAACTCCTTGAGAACAGAGGCCTTGCCCACGTCGCCCAGATGCAGGATCCGCTCCACCCCGGCCAGCGCCCGCGCTGCCTCCGGCCGCAGCAACCCGTGTGTATCGCTGACCACGCCAATCTTCATCGAGCCCCCATCACAACCGCCCGCGAATAAACCCCTCGCCAGAGCAAGAATATCGCAACACCTGCAACCTCTTGGGGTTCAATGAATTATGGACATTTCACGGCGGGCTTTGCTTCTGTCTTTGGCGCTGGTTGCGCCAATCGTTCTAGCGCAGACGCCCTGGTCCCGCCCTTCGCAAACGGTCAGTTCCAACGCCATTCAAGCGGAGGCCTGGCAACTCGTTCAGTTGGCCAATCAGGCCCGCGCCCAGGCCGGAGCTGGGCCGCTCCAGTGGGATGCGGCCTTGGCCACCGCCGCCCGCCAGCACTGCCTGCGCATGGCCGCCAATAATTCAATCTCTCACCAGTATCCGGGCGAGCCGGATGCTTCGCAGCGCGCCGCGCAGGCCGGCGCCCGCTTCAGCCTGATCGAAGAGAATGTCGCGATTGCCCCCACTCCCGCCCAGATTCACGACGCCTGGATGCACTCCCCCGGACACCGCACTAACCTGTTGAATCCAAAGGTGGATCACGTGGGCGTGGCTGTGGTGGCCGGCCGCAACGGCCTCTATGCCGTGGCCGACTACGAGCGCGCCGTGCCTGTGCTGTCGCAGGCCCAGATTGAGTCTCAGGTTGCCGGCCTGCTCCACGGCGTCGCCATCCTGCCCAATGCCGCCCTGGCCCGCACAGCCTGCGCCGCGCGAGGTGAACTGTCGCGCCCCTCGTCCGGTCCAAGGCCACGCTTCGTCATGTACTGGGAGGACGAGCAACTGACCCATCTGCCTAAGAATCTGGTAGATGCACTCGCCTCGGGAAAGTACCGTCAGGCCTCAGTAGGCAGTTGCTCGCCGCAGGGCGAGGAGAGTGCGTTCACCGCCTATCGCATCGCCGTGCTGCTCTACTGATTTGCCCGACGTCGTTCCAGCGACGTAGGCACTTTCACAGATGCCATCCCCGCCGCGGTCGCCGCCTCAATGCCCATCTCTGTGTCTTCAAAGACCAGGCAATCGGCGGGCGCCACGCCCAGCCGCTCGGCGGCCAGCAAATATCCATCTGGAGCTGGCTTGCCGTTCTTGTAGTCATCCGCGGAGACGATGGCGTCAAACTTGTCCATCAGGCCGAGCACGGTGAGCGAGCCAACCACCGAGTCGCGTGTGCTGCCGGAAACCACGGCAAAGGGAATCCGTCCATGTTCGGCCTCGATATGCTCCAGCACCTCGGGAATCGCTTTGAGCTGTGGAATCTGTGCCAGGTAGAGGTTTTCTTTGCGCGTGGCAACGTCTTCGATGGGCATCTTCAATCCGTGAATCTGGTTCAGGTCGGCGATAATATTCCGCACCGGCTTGCCGCCCCAGGAATAGAAGAGCTCCTCCTCATACACGCAGTTCCAATCCGCCAGCACCGCCTTCCAGGCGTTGTAGTGCAGCGGCATGGAGTCGGCGATGGTGCCGTCACAATCAAACAGATAGGCTCGAAAATTACCCGCAGGCAGTTGAAGTTTCATTCCGCGCAACCGCCTTCACCAGGTTTTACCGGCTCCATCACGCGGAAGATATTGGGCACGTTGCCGCGCTGGGCATATGCATTGTCATAAAGCGCAGCCATTTCAGTGGTTACCTGTCTATGGTCCAGCCGCGAAATCCGGGACATGCGTTCTCCAACCGAGACTCCGCTTAAAACAGGCTCTCGATTCTTATATGGTATCGTCTGCACCGGCCCCCGGCCCGTGCCCCTGACGTTCGAACGCCCTTCGCCGGTTCCGTGTACCCCGGAAGATCAAATACAGAAGACAAGACCTGTTCCATCCATCATTTTTTTGACGCGCGGCCAGCTCTCTGCTAACGTGGTAATGGGGAATTTCACTCACGACACTCCTCAGTAGCTCAATGGCAGAGCATTCGGCTGTTAACCGAAGGGTTGTAGGTTCGAGTCCTACCTGAGGAGCCAAATAGAATCTTAGACTTACGACCTCTACTCAGTTCCCGACTATCCTCAGAAATGCCCGATTGTGTGGGGATTTTGTGCCCTCCAAAATCTCTCATCCTTTTTGAGTATTTGATTCTACCCTCGAAGAATATAAGATGAGCCATTTCCGATTGAGACTGTACAGAGAGCCTCGACATTGAGTGATGAAACGGACGCGATTCGGGAAGCGGCCATGTCCGGCTTTGATCGCTCGAATCCAGAGCATTCCTGTGATCTTTCACGAGGGTCGACT